>JBKEFB010000104.1:0-8794 GCA_046712405.1 Zhongshania sp.
ATATTATCCCTTAAGCAACCATTTGCATGCTGAGCCATTCCGCCACACAGGCGGGCTTGTCTTCACCTTCAATTTCAATCGTCACCTCGGTCTTAAATAAATACTGACCGGGCTTCTTTAAGCTTATATCTAAAATTTTTGGAACCGCACGAATGCGCTTACCCACTTTTACCGGGGCAATGAATCTAACTTTATCAAAACCGTAGTTTACGCCCATATAAAAACCATTGATTATGAGACTATATTCCTCAGCAAAATGCGAGAGCATAGAAAGACTCAAAAAACCGTGGGCAATTGTACTACCAAAAGGCGAGGCTTTGGCTTTTTCTGGATCGACGTGAATAAACTGATGATCCAAAGTACAGTCAGCAAATTTATTAATGGTTTCTTGAGTCACAGTGAACCAGGCCGTTGGCTCTGGCTCAAATCCGATCTTGTCGGATACCTGTTCTTTATCAACAAATGTCACCATGGGGCAATCCTCATTTTTTTAATTATCATTAGAACCAGCTGGCCTGCATGTCATAGCAGCTACTATCAAGATCAGTCAGAATTTTAGACCAGACGTGAATTTGAGGAAGCTCAAAACTAAAGAAATAGCGTGTCGCCTGAACCTTACCCTGATAGAAGCTACGGTCACTCTCGTGTGGCGACTTAGCCAATGCCTCAACCGAAACTATCGCTTGTCTGAGCCATAACCAGCCAATGACCACGTTACCAAATAGCTCTAGGTATTTCACCGAATTAGATAAGACCATATCAATATTTTTATCTAACATCGATTTTAGCAGGAACTCAGTGGTGCTTTTAAGTACCGCAACAGATTCTGCCATTTGCTGTGCTAAAGCGCTCAGAGCAGTATGTTTTAACGCTTGATCTATGGTTGCCTGAAATTCACCCAACATCAGTAAATAGCCCGCCATATTGTTCATTGGTACCTTGCGCGCAAGTAGGTCTAACGACTGAATACCTGTGGTGCCTTCATGAATCGGGTTTAGGCGATTGTCGCGGTAGAACATCTCTACCGGATGATCATTGGTATATCCCGCGCCGCCCAAAACCTGGATGGCAAGATCATTGGCTTTGGGACCGTATTCAGAGGGCCAAGTTTTAACAATTGGAGTGATAAAGTCGAGCAGTGTCTGCGCGTACTTCCGAGCGTCCTCCGTCTCGGCGGTATGGCTGTCATCGGCTAATTGGCCGCCAAACAAACACAGCGCCATAGCACCTTCTGAGTAGGCTTTTTGAGCAAGTAACATACGCCGCACATCCGCGTGCTCAATAATATTAACCGGTGCTGACAAGGGGTCTTTGCTCGATGGCAAACGACCTTGGGGACGCTCTTTAGCATAGTACAAAGAATACTGGTAGCCGGTGAGAGCTAGGGTCGCAGCGCCAGTACCTACCATGATTCGGGCTTCATTCATCATGTGGAACATGCACATCAGGCCACGATTTTCCTCGCCGACTAGATATCCCACTGCCCCGCCATTTTCACCAAAGTTCAAAGCGCAGGATGTTTGACCACGGCCGCCCATCTTGTGGAATAGACCGGCTAATACAACATCATTGCGCTCGCCCAGCGACCCATCTTCGTTGACAAGAAATTTAGGAATAATAAACAGTGAAATACCCCTGGTTCCTCTTGGCGCATCTTTAATACGGGCCAGAACCAAGTGCACAATATTTTCGTTGAGGTCGTGATCACCGCCTGAGATATATATTTTGTTACCGGTAATACGGTAACTACCATCCTCGGCTTTAACGGCGCTGGTGGTGAGATCACCCAAGCCCGAGCCAGCACCTGGCTCGGTCATGGCCATAGTGCCCGCAAATCTTCCCGCGTGCATCGGTTCAACCCAGGTTTTAATTTGCTCTGGGCTTCCATAGGCTTCAATTAAGCTGGCGTTAGCTGTTGTGAGTGCCATATAACCGATGGTGGTACTGCCTGTGGCGGTCAAATAGGCACTTACCATTGCGGCTACTATAGGTGGCAACTGCATGCCACCCAATTCAAAATCAGCCGTGGTTGCACCTAAGCCGGCAGCCTGGGCAGCATCTAAAGCCTCTTTGATCTCGGGGATCATAATGACCTTTTCGCCGTCAAAGGTTGGTTCATTACTGTCTATTTTTTTACGAATAGGCAAAAAATATTTGGTTGCTATTTGCTGGGCAGTGTTAATTGCCGCATTAAAGGTCTCTATCGAATGATCAGCGTAACGAGCTCGATTGGTGAGCTTCTCAGCATCAAATAATTCGTAGAGCATAAACTGTATATCGCGTTCAGAGAGTATTGGCGCTGACATATCATCTGACCTCATTGTTTTGTAGACCTGCATTCTGACAAACTGACCATTCAGTCGCCACGACACCCAATGTCTAGATGAAATAGACGGGCCGTTTAGTGGCTAATAAAACAATAAGGGGTGGGCTAGAGCCTGATCTGAGGCATCGCCGAAGGTGTATGCCTCATCCTCAGGATACATGGTAATGATGCTTAACTGGGGCTCAGAGGCAAAGGCGCTAGGCCCCAAAGCGCCCATCATGGTGCCAACACTAAAAAACCGCTTTAACTCGCCATCAATGTCTAATTGCACCCGAAAACTGGCCATAGGCTCGGTGCGCGCGGCGCGCTGAGGCCAATCTGAGGGCACACTTGGATAGGCTTGTAGACGCTCAATGGTGTCGTTTGCGACGTCCGTGCCAGAAAATAAAGCCGTTTGCTGAATAGACATCAAAATAGCGGACAAGGTGTCCGGCCAATCGCTGACGATATTACCGGGACCCGAGTTACTAAATATAAAGTCGTAAAAATTGGTGACCGATGCCAGTGCCTCATCGCTCACTATTCGCGAGTAAAAGCTTACCCAGCCGCGGTTAACCATTAGGATATTGGCCGAATCGTCCACTACCGAGGCGGGAAACGGGTCTAACGCCCGCAAATTCATCATCAAGGCCTTGCGAAGCCATTTTAACTCCGGCGCATTGAAATCGACCCGCTCTTCTCTAGGAGCGTAGCCGGCGGCAATTAATAAATGGGTTACATCACGCCGCCCCAAGCCCATGGCTCGGGCAATATCCAGCACCATGACTTCACTGGGCCGACTATTACCGTTTTCAAGGCGGCTGATATGCCGCGGTGAGCTGCTTAAGCGATCCGACAGATCTTCTTGGCTAAGATGATGGACACCGCGCCAAAACTTAAGAAAGCGCCCGAAAACTACTTTTGAACTATTATTTTCCATTAACAATGTTATCACGAAGTAAGAACCAGCTGTCGTCATCAAACCAGTTAGCAAACACCACGTAAAGTCCTATCGCATTTCAATTTTTTGTGACACCAGCTCTCCCGTCGCATCCTCTACCCAAACGGAGGCGTCACCTTGTGTGAGCTCACCTTGCACAAAATACTCAGCACCGGCTTCTAATGTCACAAGAACATCGCCTTCAACTTTGTAGATGTTATTGAATAGTGAAAAAAACGGCACCGATAGATAATTGACCGCGCGAATATGTATTATGCGTTTACCGGCAGGCACAGGGTGACGCCCTCTGCACACGTCTGAACCCAGCTGGCTATTGGCACCGCCGTCGTAAGTGCAGGCAGAGCTGGCATATATGGGCCTATCATCTACCATCGATAATTCATAAAAATGCCACTTAATCATCGACACTTTTCTAATACTATCATTGAGATGAGCGACAGAGCCGCTGTAAGTGGCTGGGGTATTAGGAATCTGGGCACAAGCTGCCAATAACCAGCTGACCAAGAATACTGTGAGTACCTTTGGCTTTATCATCTTTCCACTGATTTCATACATCGCCCGATAACAGCAGCTATAAAAAGTGTTCGCTTACATCTCATTGAGACATCGATTGAAGCCGCTAACCATGGGGTATTAAACATAAAACAACCACGTAATCATAGTTAGACCAGATCGATTACCTGAACACCGCCACAGCAGACATTAGCCCTACTAGCATCCGTATGCCGTCAATACACCTGCCACCTAGCAAGTCGGCGCGCAACCTAAGACTCTCGCCATCCCGAGATAATGGATACCTTGGCGACGGTTGATGATAGGCTGTTGTTAAGTGCAAAGATAATCATAAACCTGAAAAGACTTCTTCAAGAGACAGACGCTATGAGCAACGACACGATTACATCCGGCCTGCAATTAAGATCATTAGTTACTGAGGATGGCCATCTAAAATTATTTTTGAAATCGGCTCCGGTGCCCGAACCTGGCGAAGACGAAGTGGTAGTGAGAATTGAAGCGACCCCTATTAATCCATCCGATCAGATGACCCTCATCATACCAGCGGACGTGACCACCGGCGAAACTAATGGAACCGGAGCTGACACGATCTATACCGCTAAATTACGCAAAGGCATTGAGAGCCGCGTTAAACCCAGAGTGGGTAAACCACTCGCTGCGGGTAACGAGGGCGCAGGTACAGTTGTAAAAGCGGGTAGCAGTGACGCCGCGCAAGCCTTGCTGGGGAAAACCGTGGCGGTGTTAGACGGTGCGCTGTATTGTCAGTACCGAAAGGTCAACGTTATGCAGTGCATGACGCTGAATGAGGGCACTACTGCAAGAGAAGCAGCCTCTTGCTTTGTAAACCCGCTTACCGCATTGGGGTTTGTAGAAACCATGCGAATGGAAGGTCACAAAGCTATTATCCATACTGCTGCCGCGTCGAATTTAGGCCAAATGCTCAACCGAATTTGTCTCAACGACGGCATCGACTTGATTAATATTGTGCGCAAAAAAGAGCAGGCTGAATTGCTAAAAGCTCAGGGCGCGAAGTATATATGCAATTCCAGTGATGATAATTTTATGGCAGACCTGACTGCCGCTATTGAAGAAACGGGGGCATATATCGCCTTCGACGCCACCGGCGGCGGCAATCTTGGGAGTCATATTCTAGGCTGCATGGAAAAAGCGGCGTTAAAAGGTGATCAACATCCCGGGCCTTATGGTTCAACCACATTTAAACAGCTATATATTTATGGTGGCTTGGATATGTCACCAACTGTTCTTAACCGCAACTTTGGCTTTAGCTGGGGTATCAATGCTTGGCTTCTCACACCTTTCACTCAAAAGGTTGGCCTGGAGAAAACAATGGAATTGCGTCAGCGGGTAGCCAATGAGCTGCACACCACCTTTGCCAGCCATTACAGCGATGAAATTTCTCTGACAGAAGCGCTTGATAAAGATACTGTTGCCGCATATAGCCAGCAAGCTACCGGCAGAAAATTCCTGATCAATCCTTCTAAATAGCTAGGACACACCATATGAGATCGCTAAATTTATAATTATAAATTTAGCGATCTCTGCTCACTTTTTAATTTTTAGATAGGCTAGGCTGTTCCGATACTAGCGCTAGTAAAGCCCATTGTAGCAATGGGCTTTTATTAACGCTATATAGCTATTAGAAGCAGTGCCACCGATGAATTCAAAGCCTCCACCCCATTCATGTGTTTTAGGTAAACAGATGAATCAATTAGAAGAATAGCCGTGAACTCACATATCACGCTGGCGGTAATGGGTCTTTAAAACCGCAATCAGTATGAAGTTCGAGATATCTCCACAACAATAAATAGCGGGAATCGATAGTTATGAGCGCTGATTATAAAGATACGTCTAAAAGCACTACCAAACCGGGTGATAAAACCACGCCGCCACAATCCAAGCCAACAAGCGCGGCGTATTACTCACTCGGTCTTCTGACCGTTGTTTATAGCTTTAATTTTATAGACCGACAATTACTCGCTATTCTTCAAGAACCAATTAAAGCCGACCTAGGCTTAACGGACTCTCATTTGGGCTTACTCACTGGGTTTGCCTTTGCAGCATTTTATGTAACCGCAGGCATTCCCATTGCACGTTGGGCAGATCGCGCTAATCGCCGCAATATTATTGCACTTGCGGTCTTTGTTTGGAGCTTTATGACCAGTATTAGCGGCCTAGCGCAAAACTTTGTGCAGCTGTTATTTGCCCGAATTGGCGTAGGTGTTGGCGAAGCCGGTGGCGGCCCACCCTCCCACTCCATCATTTCTGATATTTTCCCCGTTGAGAAGCGCGCAACTACAATGGGCATTTATTCTTCTGGCGTCAGTATTGGTATTCTTTTCGGTTTTTTGCTTGGTGGTTGGCTAAACGAGTTTTTCGGATGGCGAGTCGCATTTGTCGTGGTTGGGCTGCCGGGTATATTACTTGCGATTATCGTTAGATTTACGATGGATGAGCCTGAGCGTGGTCAATCTGAATTAAGAAAGGCAAGCACAACCCAACCATCACTTAGAGAAGTATTTTCCGTGCTGTGGAACCGACCGTCGTTTCGTTACCTGTCCATTGGCGCAGCGCTAAACGCCTTTGCTGGTTACGCAACAGCGAACTGGATAGCCTCCTTTATGATCCGCAGCCATAGCATGACGACTGGCGAGTTAGGGACATGGCTGGCAGCTATATTGGGCTTGGGCGGCGCAATAGGTATGATTTCTTGTGGGTACCTTTCTGACAAACTAGGTAAAAGCGACAAGCGCTGGTATATGTGGATGCCCATGCTCGCACTACTTATTGGCATTCCCTTCAACATAGCAGCGTTCACTGTTGAGACCAAATATATGGCCTTAATGTGCCTTGTTATTCCGAGCATTGTTATAAATAGCTTTTTAGGCAATGTTATTGCCATGACTCACGGGTTAGTGGGTCTGAGCATGCGTGCTACGGCGTCTGCCGTACTATTTTTTATCCTCAATATTATTGGCTTAGGATTGGGACCATGGAGTGTTGGTATTCTCAGCGACGCACTCACACCTAGCTTGGGTGCGTCCGCCTTGGGTACCGCACTGCTCTATATAGTGCCGCCAATAATGGCCTTAGCGGCAATATCGTTCTATGCGGCGTCACGACACTTGAAGGCAGATTTAGCCCTCGCTCCGGACTGAGGTGTCGAGCTAAGGGGGTCGATTGAAAGGCCCCATTGACGCGCTCTATTGAAAAACCACAGCGAATACCGTTAGTCGCCGTGAGTATCGACTACCTCTCTCGCCACTCGCATGGCAGAGAGCGCGGCTGGATAGCCACAATACGCTGCAGCATGCATGATGATTTCGCGGATCTCTTCGGCACTGACGCCATTATTAATTGCGCCTCGAATATGACCTTTCAGCTCTCCATGCGCCTGCAGCGCAATTAACATGGACACCGTGATAATACTGCGGGTTTTACCATCTAGGCCATCTCGGGACCATACTCCGCCCCAAGCATGCTCCATTGCCGCCTCTTGCAGCGGCATATCAAAAGCGGTGGCATTGCTCAGCGACGCATCGACATGGGAGCTACCCATGACTTGTCGACGAATGACTTCGCCGGTTTTTTGATCTTCAATACTCATAGAAATCCAATGTGGCAATTCGTTTAGAAAAGAGTGTGAGAGCTATTATAATCTTGTCGCAATAGGGCTAAAGAACTTATATTTAACTGCTCGCTTATGAGCAGAACCTCGTCAAATACAATATCAAACTTACTGGCTATATCTTTTAGCATGGAAATAAAAGACACCTCGTTATAGCTCTATAAATAACAGCAGTATTGATCAACGACCATTTGCATCCATGCTAGAACCGCAATCGAAAAATATCTGTGTGGTGGGTATATCGTGATACCCGAATGCTCGGTTACGGACGTCAACCACGCCAGGAAACATAGCCGCTAAAATTGAATCAATAGTGAAAATTTCAATACCTGTTTCTAGCCTATTAGCGGCCACCGTTTCACTTGGGGGATATTGTAATGTCGATGTAGTTCTACAAACAGCATGTCTTAGACAACCTATACATTAGTTCTTCATTTACAGCCTAACGTGACAATTAAGCTAAACCGCTAGATTCAAGCTGCCGTAATATTGTCTGTAAGTATCCTATATTTAACCGTGAACATTCCCCACCACCAATTAACTCCAAATTGCCTCTATCGGGGTGTCGGATGGTAGATTAGTTGCACACTGGGCTTGAAGTAGTTCAGCGCAGGCTAAAGCATCGGTCAAGGCATTATGTTGTCGATAGTAAGGCAAGTGGTAACGAGTGCGGCTGTCAGCTAGGCGAATGGATTCCGCCTGCCGCCCCAGCAGACTGCGCCAAAGATTTTGACGAATAGTGCGAGCGAAACGCGCCTCGAGAGCCATGGTATCGATAACGGGGAATTCGATACCCTCGTCAATATGACGTTTAAGCGCCGCATAAAGAAAACGTTGCTCTATAGGGCTGTGATGGGCGACAACAATTTTACCCTGTAAACATGCTAACAACTTATCGATTAAGGTAGAAAAATCAGGAGCATCAGCCACCGCAGAATGGGTAATACCGTGAACGACAACAGAGCTTGAATGCAAACGAGTTTCTGGCTTTATGATCCAGTGTCTAGCGGCATTGCAACGTATACGGCTGGTACTCATAGGTACCAAACCAATACTGATAATGCTGTCTTGCTTTGGGTTCAGACCGGTAGTTTCGAAATCTAGGGCCACCATAGGCACGTCGGCAATTAGCGTTGACGGTGACACAACGCCCTGCTCATAAAAGGCTTTTAAAGCAGGATATTTACTGGTTTTCGCCAGTGACGCAAAACGACTAGACCAGTCTACCTGTCCGCCTTGCGACATAGCATGAGCCTGACCAGCAAACTGTTTTCTGGCAAGATAAAACATCTAAGCTCCTCAATTTACCCTGCCCAGTTGATATCTGAACTTCATAAAGCGCTGAGCGCTACTTAATATTTGAAAGGCT
>JBKEFB010000105.1:0-8782 GCA_046712405.1 Zhongshania sp.
TAATTACCATTAGAGCTGCCTTTATAATCCTGATAATTATTCCGCACTGACTCATCAGTATCAACATTCACAACCCCCGGAAACTGAGTATCATCTAAAATTTCAGCCTGCGTACGACCAGTAAACAGCGGCACATCGGAAGTCGATGGCTCGTCGTTAATGACTTCACCCTGACGACCAACAGTATCGAAACTTCCGGTCTCCAATTTCAGGGATAGCTTAGTTTGATCAGTCGCCTGCCAATTTAACTTTATCCGATAAGTCTGCTGGTCATATTGCGGCCCGGTTGTCCCCAAAAACAAATTCTCCATAAAACCATCGTACTCACGGAGCCGGGCGGCAAAACGAAAACCAACGGTATCAGTAATGGGTCCCGACAGCATAAGATCATGAACGTTGTCGTCAAATTTTGGCTCATAAAGCGTCGAGAATAATCCTTCGAAATATTCTGTGGAATCAGCCGTAATAAGGTTTACCGCACCGGCGATACTGTTTTTACCGTGTAATATATTCTGCGGCCCACGCAGAACCTCAACTCTGGCCAAATCTAAAAACGGGGCTCTAGCTAACTGCGCGCGGCCGTAATAAATACCGTCAACATACATACCCACCGACTGCTCAAAGCCTTGGTTCATGCCCGTACCAATGCCGCGAATAAAAATATCAGTACTGATACCACTTTCCGTTACAGTCAGGTTCGGCACATAAGCTTGGAGATCTTCCATACGATTAATACCGGCTTCCATCATTTTTTCGCCACTAATGGCGCTAACGGAAACGGGCACATCCTGAAGACTTTGAGTCCGATGTTGGGCCGTAACAACAACCTCTTCCAACATGGCGGCAATTGATCCTGCGGGAAAAACAGCAGACGTCAGTAGACAAAAAACGGCAGATGCATTACGACTAGCCATAAACCAGAACCTACTTTTTAGTTTTATTGTTATACTGTACGCCAGTATGAGACACTGTTCGGTGAGACATTAATTGGCGACTCATCAGATGTCAAGAAATGTGTTGCCGGCGCCATCATTAGCTTATCTTAACCCAGCGCTAAGCCGGGTACATTGTTTGCCACTGAGGGAAGCATCATACATTGCCAATTAGAATGAAGCCGTTACATGTGAATTGTATTTAACCTTAGAGGGCGCCGAGCGCAGTAAACAGCATGAAAATGTCCGAAGATACCATCAACAGTATTGCTCAGCTGCTACCGAAAACGAACACTACACCAAATACGTTGACCACCGAGCATCAGCGTGATTATTCAGTTGAAGAGCTTGCTTTCGCTGCCAACACTACCGTGCGCAATATTCGCGCCTACCAAGACCGCGGCGTACTGCCGCCGCCAGCACTTCAGGGTCGAAAAGGGGTTTACAATAACTCACATCTGTCGCGTCTTCGTCTTATCGCCAATCTACTTGACCGAGGCTACACCCTTTCCAGTATTCGCGAACTAATATCTGCGCTTGAAGAAGGTATTGGTCTGAGCGAGGTACTCGGTATAGAGTCTGCACTAAACTCGCCCTGGACAAATGAAGCTGCCACCATAATCGGCATGACCGAACTGGTCAAAATGTTTGGCACCAAATTAACACCCTCAGCCATAAAAACGGCCCACGATCTCGGCTTGTTTAGCATTTCAGGTACCGAGCTACGAGTATCAAGCATGAGCACCTTAAAGGTGGCCGAAGAATTGTGCGCAACGGGTATACCCCTCGACGAGTTATTAGATATTTTACGAATGATGCGCGGTAATGTGCAGCGCGTAGCAAATGAGTTTGTTAAATTAGTATCACGTCACGTATTAGAGCCTTACGCCGAACAAAAAATACCTCCGCCAGAAGAACTCCCTAAAATTGCAGCGTTAGTATGGAAGTTACGGCCACTTGCAGAGAAAGTTGTCGATGCCGAACTCGGACGCTCAATGGAAATAGCCGCCAGTCAGTTCTTGGCTGACACTCTAGAATCCATAATGGACGATCTACCGAAAGACTCTCCCTACAAGCGATGAGCAATGACTCACCTATAGGCGCCAATCGACGGCTGATCGTCCAGGAGCTTCAAAGTAGGCGTTTGCTTTAGAAAAATGCCGGCACCCCAAAAACCCGCGATGCGCTGATAGTGGTGATGGGTGTGGCGCCTCCAACACTAAGTGACGACAGCGATCTATTGCTGCCCCCTTTTTTTGTGCATGACTGCCCCACAGCATAAACACCAAACCTTGGCACTGTTCGTTTAAAACCTTAACAATGGAATCCGTAAATAATTCCCAGCCCCGCCGTTGATGCGACCCTGCCGCGCCCTCTTCTACCGTGAATACACTGTTTAACAACAACACACCCTGCTCAGCCCAAGCTTGGAGATGGCCATGATCAGGAATCCTCATCCCCAAATCTGCCTGCAGCTCTTTATAAATATTACGTAATGACGGCGGAACTTTTACACCTGGCAGCACAGAAAAGCTTAGACCGTGTGCTTGACCACTACCATGATAGGGATCCTGCCCCAGAATCACGACCTTAACATCTGCAATTGGCGTGCTGTTTAAAGCCGTAAACCAGTATTCACTCGGTGGATATACCGTTACGCCCGCAGATTTGCGGGCTTCAACAAACTGCAGCAAATCTTGAAAATAAGTCTGCTTAAGCTCTTCCCCAAGGGCAGCCTGCCATGATGCTTCCAACATTATTGCCATTTCGCCGGCCTGCCATTATCAAGTAGTGAAATTAAGGCCTTGTTATAATAACTATTGCACCCGCTAGGCAAGCAGTAAGGTGGTGCTGCTGCAAAGATCTCGAATCGAGTAAAAAATATCGCGACAGCATAACAAACCTTTAGTAACAGTACTCACTAGTAGGAACCACATCTATTTCATCAAAATCGATAAAGTTGATGCAGCTATCTATCATTTTCTGCATATTATTTTCTTGTTTTAAACTGTCACCAACCGCGTCATAAAATACCGCAGAATCAGTCATCGCCAAGGCTGGAAAGCACTCTTCAACAATCGCATGATACGCCCCAGCATCTTTTCCCGTCATATCACTGACAATATTCTGAACGTAACGAAAGGTTGACTGGGTTTCTAGGGCAATAGTGGTGTGGGTACTTTGCCAGTAACTCAACCATGATTGGTACTCTAAGCGCTGCGGGCAGCGCAGCAGAGCCACCTGGCTAAAGCCGGGAGTGCGCACGCCAGGCTCAGCTCGGTGCTTAGTGTTTGCTAGGCGCTCCACTTCATCGACATGATAGCGGCTGAGCTGAACAGAAAAGCGCTGAACCAGTTCATCGAGAGAGTCAGCTGCAAGCACATCATCAAGCCAAACGCAGCACATCGCATCAAACACAGAGGCAGAGCTTTGCATACGTAACGGTGCTGCGGACGCAACATCATCATCGGCAATATTAAGCTGCACCCGACCTACACCCGCCACTTTCTGCAAAGTCGGCACCAAGCCGTGTTGAAGAGCACGGCTTGCCTTCTCGTCCGAAGTATCGAGCCATAACAAATAGATCACTTTTCGCATTTGAACTCCGCAGCAGTTATATACGCTAAATACCAATCGGCGGCGTCGCAGTAGACGCATTATCGATCAACATTTCAGCTGCGTTTATAAATCGTGACTCATCCGAAGCCAAATAGAGTACCAGCGCCGCAATATCCTCAGGCTCACACATTGGATGGGCTTCGGTAGACAGTGATTCTATCTCTTCACGGGTCGCTGACTCCTGACCGGTAGCAACCTTAAAAACCATTGGTGTCTTAACACCATCTGGATGAATCGAGTTACAGCGAATCCCATTACGCTTTTCACGACAATATAGAGCAACCGACTTAGTCAGAGCCATCACTGCGCCTTTACTCGCACTGTAAGCAGCGACAAATGACATACCGTGCATAGCGGCAACCGATGACATATTAATAATAGAGCCGCCGTTGCCCGACGCTTCCATTGCCGGAATAGCGGTTTTACACCCTAGAAACACACCTTCATTATTTACCGCATTAACACGCCGATAATCCTCTAGACTGCAATCCACAACATTGCCTAGCGTCATCATGCCGGCATTGTTTACCAACACATCTAGGCGGCCAAAACGCTCAACCGCAGCAGTAACTACTCGCTGCCAGTCTTCTTCGCTGGTCACATTGTGTTTTACAAAAATAGCGCGATCACCAATTAATTCAGCCACAGCTTGGCCATCTTTCTCGTTTAGGTCAGTGAGTACCACTGACGCCCCCTGCTCTGCCAACATTATGGCATCAGCACGCCCCATACCACTGGCGGCTCCAGTCACAATACATACTTTACCTTCAACACGGCCCATAAATTACCTCATAATTGTTATTGATATCGCTGCAGCGGCGGCTCAAATAGCCTGCCAAGCACAGCCAAAGTTACAGGATGTTAACCGCTAGTAAATCATGCCTTTAAATAAATAAAAAGTGCATACTAATTACCCTTTGGTAAGATTAGCCCTCAGCAAACTTGGAGCGGCTATGAATCTTCCGTCTATTACTCATAAAATTGCTATTGCCTCACTCATTTTATTAGCGCTCGGCACCATCGGTGTTCGATTTCATTGGTATAGCTACCAAGCCGGCTTACTGATGTTCAGCCTGGCGGGTCTATTAAGTTTTATTAGTATATGTGCCTCTGCATTCTTCACTAGACGCACCCAAAAAGCGACGGGACGACGTCAACTCAGCCAAGCCGCTCTGATTGCACTACCGGCGATCATTTTTTTCAGCCTTAGCCTCTTTAGCGGCGTCGGCGCTCCATTAATCCATGACATTAGCACTGACACCGAGAATCCCCCCCAATTTATTACCGCCACACAACAGCGTCGCGCCAGCGACAACAGCCTAGCCTACGCCGCCAGCAACCGTGAACTCCAAAAACACGCATATCCTGATATTCAATCCATTCCCACCCTTCACAACGTCGCTAGGGCACAAGGCAAGGCGCGGGAAATTGCGGAAAATTTGGGCTGGCAAGTCAACTACCAAGAGAGTGGCCATATCGAAGCCACGGTGAGCAGCTTTTGGTTCGGATTCACTGACGACGTTATGATTCGAATCAGCGACACTCCAAGTGGATCGATTATTGACCTTCGTTCTGCTTCACGCGTTGGCAAAGGTGATCTAGGTGTTAATGCCAAACGAATTCGCCAATTTTCTCAACAATATCTTAAGTAAGTGTTGGCTCATCACCGGCTGTTCGGCAATCGCGAGGGCCAGTCTACTTCAGCAGCACTAGGCACTCTATTGCAATACAGATTTACCTGCCTCTTAACATCAGCACGCTATTTTAAACTAAAGCAAACACCATCAATTAACGGCGCATTCATTAGCAGTTAACAACCTATATATGGGTGGCAGCTAAATTTTGCGCTGCGGCCCCAGTCGATACCAATTAGATTAATAATCCGCAAAACTTACATGTTGGCAGTCTTAGGTGGATTCATATTCTAAAATATAAAGCGTCAGCATCGAGGTAAAGCCTTGACTCAGGCAAATCAAACTATATTGGCCTACAATACAAGCTAAGTAGCGCCACCGAGCAGTTACCTGTCGACACCAATATCAAAAGCTGGGCAAAAATCGACAAGCCCCAGCACCCCGCTTCGCTCAAGCTTGAATCGCACAGGCAAAAGATATAAAACTAAATATCATCTCTTACCGCAGACCGCAGACTACTAGGGAGTCATAGCAGCTTTCATGTCGACGGCTAATTCAAATTATTATTCTTGGGAATAGATATATCGAAGGATGTGAAGCGCATTAAGGCTTGCACTGGCTTGAATAAAATGCCTGCGTAACTGGTTTGCTAAATATCGGTAGCTGTAGCGAAACTGCAAAAAATTTCACCGGTGAACATCAAAAAAGATGTTCATGGAATTCCTAATATCTCTGTTTTAAATCCGAAGTGCGGCATCTGACCAGCTAGAAAAAACGGCCGGCTGAAGATAAGCCCCCCTTTTTCTCCGGCAAGAGATGATGTGATGATGGAAACTTAGCAGCAACTGACCTATGAGCAACGATGTCAGATAGCAGCCCTAAAGAAAATGCACACAACGTGAGATAGCCGATATTATTGAGGTGCGCCAGTCAACGGTAAGCCGGGAGCTGTCTGGAAACACCGGAGGCAGAGGATATTGTCATAAACAAGCACACAGGAAAGCTGTCCTGATGTGTGAATCGGGGTAAAACCGACTCGAATGACGTCAGAAATAATAGCGTCAATTGAATTAAAATTGCTACTGAGTGGAGTCCATAGCAGATATTTGGCTGGCTACTGACGAATCAAGATCGCTTGATTCGTGATGGAAGTATTTACCTCTATGTTTGGGCGAACAAGCAGGCAGGCGGAGACCTTTGCATACCGTAGCTGATTCAAATAGACACAGTGAGCTTGTTAAGTGAGCACTGGTCATTAAGCAATTCCTAGACCTAAATTGACGATCTAAATAGACACCGAAAAATTGAAATGACTTCTATTCTAGCGATAGGCAATCAATATAGTGATTGACCGTGGGTTCTGTCCCGGCATCAATGAGTACCGCTGCGCTCACCGAAAAGGTCAGGCCCTCGGGGAGTCGAAAACCTGACGCGTGGCCGCTATCGATGAGTTTTCGAGCAACTGTGCGCGGCACGGTGGTTAAGATATCAGATTGCGTGACCAAATCGATGCACGCTGCCTGGTTGAGCAATCTGTATTTTGGAAATTCGTGCTGTGCCAGAATCTGTCGAACCGCAGATGGCAAACTGGCCTCGAATAAGGAATCAAAACCGGCAATTACCCAGTCGTACTTTAAGACTTCCTCTAGGCTTTGTTTGCCTCTCAATACAGGATGATTGGTTCGCGAGATCAAGTAGTAAGGTTCTTCAACTACCTTGCGAATTCGGAGGCGTTCACTATGCGGTAGGTTGCTTAGCGTGTCGTGATGATACAACATCAAATGGATTCGCCTCTGCAATAACTCTTCTACCGCTTGAGAAGGTGGCATTGGCTCTGCACTGATTTTTGTTTTTGGATATAGCTTGGCAAATTTAAGAATCGCGGGGTGAACCATAAAGTCGAGAATTGCAGGCCCGCTAACGATGCGCAATGTGTGTTCGCCACCTTGGGTTTCAGCTTTCACAGTTTGTGCAAAGCTAAGCAGATCCAGAGCCATTGGATACAACTTTTTGCCAGCTTCTGTAGGAGCCATTGTGCGCGTGGTGCGATGCAGAAGCTTGACGTTCCAACCCTCCTCTAGCGCTTTGATGCTCTTGGTCAAGGTGGAATGCGTCAGTCGCAATTCCTGTGCTGCACTGCTGAAACTACGTAAACGATAAACGGCTTCAAAGTGAGTTAAAAGTTTCAGTTCATTCATATGTTCTTATTAATAACAAATATGGTCTATTTGTTCAATATTATTAATTAACAAACTCTTATATTATGTCTAGGTATTGATCAAAGTTTAGAAGAGCACACAACCCATGCTAGAAAACATAGTGGCGTCGGATATCGCAATTATAGTGATACCCATATATTTCTTATTTATATTCTTTGAATCTATCGCTAATCATTTTTTTCATGAGCGAGGCGCGGGTGACTGGAAAGACAACGGTGTCTCAATGGGTTTAGGCATGGTCAGTGCAGTCGTTAATGGCTCTATGGCGTTTATATCGGTAGGCGCGCTGTATTGGGCTCAGCAATACCAATTTGCTGTGATTCCACTAACACTCGCGTCGTTATTAATTTGCTTTGTGCTCGATGATCTGCGCTTTTATTGGCATCATCGCGTTGCGCACAGATGCCGCTGGGTGTGGGCGATGCACGCTACCCACCACAGCAGTACTCAGTTTAATTTCGCGGTTGCACTGCGCCAAGGTTGGACCAAGCATTTCACTGGCACCATGATGTTCAAAGTGCCGCTGGTGCTGATGGGTTTTGACCCCGTGGTGGTGCTATTTTGTGGCGTAATCAACCCTACTTATCAATTTTTCTTACACACAGAATTGGTTAATAAAATGCCACGTTGGTATGAGTCAATTTTTAATACACCGTCGCATCACCGTGTTCATCATGGCCGAAACCCTCAGTATCTTGATTCAAATTACGCTGGCACACTGATCATCTGGGACAGACTGTTTGGAACATTTGTGCCTGAAGACGCCGCTGAGCGCCCCGACTACGGTCTGGTTAAGAATCTTGAGACACTGAATCCTTTGGTTATTATTTTTCACGAATACTGGAATATCTTAAAGGACATTAGCATCAGCGGATTAACCCTTTGGCAACGCGCCCTATATCTTTTGGCGCCTCCAGGCTGGAGTCATGACGGCTCGCGTCAAACCTCTGACGACCTACTGCGTGAGTATAAGGAAAAGTTAGAACTTCAAGCTGTATCAGCCTCATCCGAATCTGCAGTCAACTAAACTATGACGAGCCAACTATTTGCGATCTCCGAATTATTTATTGTTGCAGCAGCAATCTGGTGCACCTTTAGACTTACTCGACGGCGCATGTGGCTTGCTGCAGTTGGTTGCGCCGTATTAGGGGCGATAGCCGCCATCGGAGCTTATCGCTACAGTTTCAACCAGCTAACTGAGCTAGCCGATCTGCATAAAAGCACGTCACAAATAGGCGGAGCGATAGCAATAATATTCATTGGTGCGCAATTTTTAATGATCCTTCCGCTGGTCAATGAACGTAACTTTGCGAGAGTTTTGGTGGCACTTAGCGTCTGGATCAGCATTTTTGTTATAGTCACTTTGCCTGCCATTGGG
>JBKEFB010000106.1:0-8725 GCA_046712405.1 Zhongshania sp.
ACTTTCGAAATTGGTTTGGCTGAAATGGCGATTCGTGAAGAGGTTGGTTTACTCGCCTACTCGCCGTTGGCTTTTGGTATGTTAAGTGGTAAATACCGCAATGGCGCCCGTCCGGTAGATGGTCGTATTACTCTGTTTGAACGTTTTCGGCGCTATAGTAATCCACAGGCAGTGACTGCCACAGAAGATTATGTGGCCTTGGCAGAGCGCCATAATATGACGCCCACTAAAATGGCGTTGGCCTTTGTAAATAGCCAAGCATTTTTAACCAGCAATATTATTGGTGCCACCACTATGGCGCAATTAGAGGAAAATATTGACAGTGCCGAGTTGGAGTTGAGCGAGGAAGTTATGGGAGAGATTGCTGATATTCACCAGCGAAATCCAAATCCTGCGCCATAAAAACGATGATCTTATTGTGTCGTAAAATCAATTCTTGTTCTATGTGGCAATTTAAATTTGGCGTGGTAATCACACTCAGGTTTCGCCGTTATGGTTAGCGTAATAAAGTGGAATGCTTGAGTGGCGGTAGTCCCTGTATAGACCGGTCAGTCAATACCGATAATTTATGATAATAAATTATTATTTGGCTCGCGAGAATTTTACATGTGATTACCTGCTTAACGTATTCTGATAAGGTTATTATAAATAATCCTCAATTTATTCTCAGTGTAAGTAAAGCGTATTGGTGTTCACTTTTAGAGCTTAATCAGCTGTGAGATCGACGTATACCTTTACCGGCACCAGTATTTTTAATCGATGTATTAGGTGCTTCATAAGTATATTCCGCATTGGAATAATTGCGCAGTTTTGTGTAAAATTAACGGTGTTAGCCACTGTTTTCCTTGTTCATCGGAACTAGACGTTTTGCTGTAATACTCATTGCCTTAAGCAAGGTGCTGATAGCCGAGTTTATATCAAGCGAGCTTATATTAGCGGGGAGAATAATGAAAATTATTGTCGGAACAATGTCCATAGTTCTACTCTTGGCTGTCATCACCGCCTGCAGCCAGGGTTCACCTTCAGGGAATTCGGCAGTTGGGCGAACCGTAGCTGAAATAAAAGCTTCGGGTGAGCTCTTAGTGTTAAGCCGAAATGCGCCCACCACCTATTATCTCAATCGTGAAAATCAAGCTGTTGGTGCAGAATACGAATTAGCGATGGCGTTTGCAGACTCTCTCGGAGTGAAGTTACGTCTTATTGTTGAAGATAATGTTAGCGATATTTTGCAGGGAGTTAGAACCGGCAAAGGTGATTTTGCGGCTGCTGGACTAAGCAAAACAAAATTACGTGGGGCCGACTATTTATTTACTACTTCCATAGACACCGTAACAGAGCAGGTTGTATGTCGGCGTGGCGGCAACGTCGCAAAGTCGCTGGCTGATTTGGCCAGCGTTTCCTTAGAGGTGCCAAAAGAAAGTAGTTATGAAGAGTCTTTGCGGGCACTGCAAGATAACAATCCGGCAATCACTTGGAATAGTAATGAAACTAGCGGCACCGAGCCACTGTTGCAGAAAGTATGGGAGGGCAAGCTGGATTGCTCGGTAGCTGACTCCAATATAGTGGCTGTGAATCGGCGTTTTTTACCAGAATTGATTGTGATGTTTGATTTGGCTGAGCCAAAATATCACGTCTGGTTGATGAGTAAGAACAGCAATGATCTTCGGGTAGTGATTAACCAATGGATGGCAAGCGCAGCCGGCAAGGCGGCGCTAGATCTCATTCACTACCGTCACTACAGTTACATCGAAGATTTTGACTTTGTTGATACCCGTGCGCTGGTAAAGCGGATTGATGAACGACTGCCTCAATACCTTGGTTTGTTTGATATTGCCGCAGAAAAACACGCCTTTAGCAGCGCCCTACTTGCCGCGCAGGCCTATCAGGAGTCGCACTGGGACGCCAAAGCAAGAAGCCCCAGTGGCGTCCGCGGTATTATGATGTTAACGCTAAATACCGCCAAATCTCTTGGGGTTAAAAACCGTCTCGATCCTAAGCAAGCGATACCGGGTGGCGCCGCATACCTTGCTAAAATGCGTGACAGGTTTAGTGAAGATATCCCCGACCCCGATCGTACCTATATGGCATTGGCGGCCTATAATGTTGGTCGCGCGCATATGCACGATGCGCAAGTGCTTGCCCGAAAGCTAGGTAAAGACCCTTTAAGTTGGGTCGATATTAGAGAGGTGCTTCCTAAGCTGTCAGACAAACGTTATTACAAAGATTTGAAATACGGTTACGCCAGAGGGATGGAGCCAGTTGTTTATGTGCAGCGCATTCGTAACTACGAAAATATTATTCTTGAAAAGTTGAACCAATAAGGTCAATTATTTTGCTTGGTGGGCACTAGAGTGGCAGGGCGCTCATACTCAATAAAGTAGCACTCTAGTTGTTCTGCGCCACTTGTCTTTAAAGAACCCGTCCCCCCTAAGCAGCTTCATAATGTCAGGCGCCGTTGCGAGATAGAATTGGGTCGGGGCTCTTGTTCGGCCAGAAAAAACTACAAACCACTGCTGGTTTTAATGATTTTCTTGGAACCTGCGGGCAGACTAAATGCGACCCCGTCCTCACCTATGGTGTAGTCCTTAAAGATCTTGTCAGCACCATTTAAAAACAGCTTTTTTTGCCCCGGCATAACGAGTGGCGGCACAATGTGGTAATACACCAGATGGCCTACGCCGGCATCGCGCGCGGTCTCTGCTGCGTCTACTGGGCTGGCGTGATAATCAAGAATATCGAACGTTACGTGCTCGGCAATGGTATTGCCGGCTTTTTTGGCAACCTTGTTCATAAGCATGACCAAATTCGGCGCCAAGGCTTCGTGAACGAGTAAATCTACACCCTGAGCAAACTTTTCGATATTGGCTGATTTTACCGTATCACCGCTAATCAATAGTGATCGAGCTTTGTAAGTGAAGCGATAGGCGACGGCTGGATCAACGGGAGCGTGACTAACGGCCAGTGCTTCAATGGTTAAGTTGTCATCGCTTAGCAAGACCGTCAGCTCGCCCTGGATTGGTTTTATGAATGGCTGGGCGACAAGTCCTGCGCCGCTGGTTGGTGCCACGGAATCACCATGGTGAGCATGGCGATAAACAAAGTCGTGGCTATAGGCCATATTAAAACCATCAACGACCGCCGTTACTCCCTCGGGACCAAAGACGGTAAGAGGGGATGTGTTGGCGCCGCCGGCCCAGCGTATGGTCGCCATTTCGCCCAAGCCATCAAGGTGGTCTGAGTGAAAGTGGGTGAGAAAAACGGCTTCAATCTCGCCGAAGGGGTAGCCCATGCGCATAATATTGCGCATGCCGTCGGTACCGGCATCAACAACAAACATGCGGTCCCCGGCAATAACCACTGAACACGGTCCTGACGCATTGGGAGCGGGCATTGGGCCACCGGCACCGCAAAGTATAAAATGTAAGCCGTCTTCGAGCTCAGTCATAACGTTGACTGACATTCGCGCTTCAATGCCTTTTTCCATAATCTTGGTGGTAATGCCCGAGGGTAAACATCCTGATAAGGCGATGGCGCTAAGTAAGGTGATCAATTTATTTTTCATATTTATGTCCTGCTTACTAGGGTGAAAGACGCTAAGTCGGTTTAGACTTGGTGCATCTTTTATTATGGTTAGTTGAGGCTGGCGGTATCTCAACTGCTGATAAATTCTCTCGAAGGTGCACAGCAAATACGGGTAATAAATGTGTGTTGTAAAGGCATCTGTTATCGTGTCAATAATCTAGCCATTGTTAGTTTTTTTAATTTGCGGAGCAAGCATGTCGCAACCTGAAGTAAATGAATTTGTATCAAAAGGATCGCGTTGGGCCAGCGATTTGGGCAAAGTCGGCCTAGTTATTGATTTGACGATGGTCGGCTTGGCAATTATTAACCTACTGTGGATTATCTTTGATAGCGCATGGTCTGTACCTGAATTGCGCAATATTATGGCATATGTTCTGCCGGTTGTCTGGTTGGACGATTACGCCGCTATTAACGAGCGTTTTTTTCGCATTGATCTAGTGTTTGTTTCTATTTTTATTACTGAATTTTTGTTGCGCTGGATGTTCGCACTTTACAATAAGGTGTATGGCCATTGGTTGGCTTATCCAGTGCTGCATTGGTACGATATTTTGGGTTGTATTCCGGTTGCTGAGTTTCGATGGCTGCGGATTTTACGCATTTATGCGGTGCTAGTGCGTTTTAAAGAAATGGGTATTGTCGACTTTACCCAGTGGGCGCCGTATCGTTGGGTAAGGGCCTTATATAACATTGTGATTGAAGAGATTTCTGATCGCGTTGTGATCAATGTGCTCGACGGAGTGCAGGCTGAATTGCGCGGCAGTGCCGGCGTTGAGGCGCAGGTCTTAGATGAGGTAGTTAGGCCAAGGCAGGCGCAACTAACCGAGTTACTGCGCGAACGCATCGTCGTTGCTCTGCAAACCGTTCATGCCCAGAGTCGAGACGACCTGCGTCATTTTGTAACCGAGACCGTCAGTAATGCGGTGCATGAAAATCGCGAGATTAAAATTATTGACCGTATTCCCCTAGTCGGTGGTGTAGTGGGCGATCTGCTTGACCATGCGATCACCGATATTGTATGCAGGGTAATTGATCAGGGGGTAGGGCGTTTAAATGAAAGGGAATTTACTGCCTTGTTTGCTGATGTTGTGGATGGGGTGCTGACCTCGCTAAGTAGCGAATCAGAAACTGATCATGAAATGGGTGAGTTCATCATTGATATTTTAGATGTCGTTAAGCGGCAGGTGAGTCGGCGCCGCTGGATAGATGGTTGACGCCTTGACCTAGTGTTACTCGCGCCATTTTTTCTGAACCCTCTAGCTTGCCGCCGCGGGCGCTCACTGTGCCCGCTTAGTCCAGCTTTCATGCGGGTTCCCCCTGCCAACATGCTGTCAGATGAGGTTTTCAGTGCCTTTTAAGAGGCTAGCACCTAATTTTGCGGGCTATTCATATGTTTGACACTTTATTGTGATAAAAAGGTAACTGACATGGAGTGGCTTATTTGGCGTTGTTTGATACCCATCGACATTCCAGCTGAAGTTCGCCAATAGATAAAGGAGCGTATGTGAATTCAATACTGCAAGACGTAGAGCGCAAGGGTTGGTCACGGCGCATTTTTCTGCGCAATTTACTGTTTTCTGCGGGTAGCCTGTCGATGGCAAGTTGGTTGACCGCTTGCGGCGGCAGCCCTAGTAGTAGTGGGTCTTTGGCGAACTTCTCCAGTAAGTTCAAAACTATTGGCCCACTTCTTGAGCCCAATGAAGATGGCATTCGCCTGCCGCAGGGGTTTACCTCCCGTCAGCTAGCGGTGTTTGGCGAAGCCCCGCTACCTGATGTCGATCCGACCTTTCTGTGGCATTCCGACCCTGATGGCGGGGCAACGTTTAGTACCGAAGACGGTGGCTGGATTTATATCAGTAATTCTGAAGCGAGAGATCTGACCACAATCCGTGATCAAGACCCGACGGGCTTGTTTCGTCCCAACTTAGCTCGCGACGCCGCTGAGTTACTTCCTCCCGGTTTTGGCGGCGGCGTCAGTGCGCTGCGTTTTGATGCTTTGGGTAATTTAGTTGACGCCTATCCCTGTCAGCGCGGCACTTCCACTAATTGCTCTGGTGGCGCAACGCCGTGGGGCACCTGGATTAATGGCGAAGAGATTTGGGACGGCAAAATGTTTGAGTGCAGTCCGCTGCGCGATGGCGGCGAATACATTGAGTTGCCGCGTTTTGGACGCAAGGCCCACGAGATGGTCGCCATAGATACCGACAACCGCGCTATTTATCACACCGAAGATATCGACTTTGCAACCGATCGTTTTTATCGCACGGTTTGGAATATAAGCAGCTGGCCAGTTGCCAATGAGCGGCCAGACATGGATGTCGGTAAATTACAGGTGCTGTATGTGCCGGCCGGTATTGATGCGGCGCGGGCGGGGCCCACGCCTATTGTATGGAATGACGCCATTGACGACGGCACGCCGCAGCCCGCTACGGTAGATATGGTAGACGCCACTTTTTTCGGTGGCAACGAGGGGGTGTGGTGGCTTAAGGGGCTTATCTTTTTTTCCACCAAAAGTGACGATAATATTTGGGTTATTGATATTGACGGGCAAACGCTTGAAAGTATTTATGAGCCCCGTAGTGACGTGGCAGGCTCACCCTTCGACAATGCCGAAGAGCCGCTCACCGGTGTCGACAATATTGCGATGACACTCGACGGTGAAATGCTGGTAGTGGAAGACGGCGGCTATATGCGCTGCATGGTATTGCTGCCAGATCGGACGACCATTCCCTTATTGCAACTGCCGGGAAACCCGTCGCTCACCGAAGTGACCGGGGTGGCAATTGCGCCCGGTGGCGACCGCATCTATGTCTCTGGCCAACGCAGTCGTCCGCTGGGAATGTTGCCACCAGGGTCGCAGCCCGGTTCGCCCATTCCCACCCGTGTTGCAGGGGTGACATACGAGATTAAAATGCCCTTTTCGGTGCGCGTTAATCCGCCTATCGCGAAAGCCTTACCTTAACGGCCTAGTCGCTTGGCTAAGGTCAGCAGCACTGGCACTATTAAATGGAAAAAGGCGAACTGAGATCAGTTCGCCTTTTTTATTGGCTAAGTCGCAAGCGCTTACTGGGATGTAAGCGCGTCGCTAGCTGTGGTATCAACTACTAAAAATCATACGTTACCCCGGCAAAGAAATAAGCGCCATTAAAACCAAAAGGTGCTGAACGACGTGAGTACTGAAACACCCCCGGAGAGCTTACAAAGACATTGCCGCTGGCGTCCGCAATCGTGCCGGCACGAGACTGACCGATGACATTTTTATCAGGTGTTTCGTCAAAAATATTGTTACCACCAAAATTAAAGGTAAGGTCGTCTTGCAGACGATAGCTTAAATTTATGTCGGTCAATATCTTAGCACCAAAGGTCTGTCGATTTGATGAGCTATCACATGAACCTTCACACACGGTGTACTCGCCGTAACGATTGAAAGCGAGTACTGCGGTTAAACGTTCCAAGGAGTAATTGAAACTAAGATTAATGCGGTCTTTTGGCTGCCATTCCTCAATAATCGCAATATCCTGAGGACTAAACACATCAGAGGTATCAAGCGTTGCCAGGCCACCGCCGGCAAACACCTTAGTCACGTCAGTTTCAGTAAAGTTAGCCGCAAATGAAATCGCCAAATCGCCAGCGCCTGCGGTCATGGAATAGGTGCTAATAATATCCACACCACCGGTTTCGGTATCAGCGCCATTTAGGAAGAACTGGGCACTGCTAGCGCCAGCTGCGTTCAAGGCTGCTGTCAGGTTCGGGTCACCCAAGGCTGAGGTTAAGCCACCGCTAAGGACAATCCGATCTTGAATATCAATCTGGTAGGCATCTACCGAGACCGTCCAGCTGTCGCTGGGTTCTAGTACCACGCCAAAGCTCAAGTTAAGCGACTCTTCCTCTTTCAGCTCAGGTATACCAATTGCTTGGGCAACCGGGCTGTCGTTACGAAAGGTTCCGCGCTCCTGTGCAGACAGTCCACCCATACCATCCGATACAAACTGAGTACTAATATTGTTGAAGTACTGCTGCTGCATCGACGGCGCGCGAAAACCGGTACTCGCCGCGCCTCGTAGGGTTACCATGTCGTTTACCCGAAAACTACTGGCGAGTTTGAAATTAAGCGTGCCGCCAAAATCATCGTAGTTATCGTAGCGCAGCGCGCCGCTTACCAGCCATGCGTCAGAAATATCGTATTCCGTATCCACATATAGCGACCACACATCGCGGCTTTCATTCAGCTCATTGCCCGGTTGGAAGCCAGGGAAAACCTGTATGCCTGCGCTGGCATCCGAGGCATACAGCGACGCGCCGCTAGCATCAGTGTCGTAGTCAGCGTAGGAGTATTCGTCTCCGGCCTTAATTTCATAATCATCCCGGCGCAATTCAGCGCCCCAAGCCACACTCAATGGGCCAAGTAATTTAGTGAAGTCAAAATTGATGGTTTGCAGGCCAAGGCTTAGCTCACCGGCGTCGGCTGATCTAGACGCTGTTGCCCTAATGTCGGCATCGCTGAGGCCTTGGTTAAAGCGCAAATCATTAACAAAGGATGCGTTCACTGAGTTGCTAATGAAAAATGCAAAGTCGTTCCAGCCGATGGTGTAAGAAACATCCATGGTTAAGTCATCGGCAAATTCCTGACTATAACCTAGGTTTACAGAGAAATCGTCGATTTGGGTATTGATCAAAGGCAGGAACCCGTCTGGTGCAAAGGCTTCGCCATCTGCTAGGGTCGGGTTGTTGCCCGCTTGGTTAGCGCGGCGATAGAAGCCCGCCGAGGTGCTTTCACGGTCTGAATAAGTCATAAAACCATATAGCTCGCCAGACTTCAGCTGGTAGGCGGAGTTAAGTATCACCGCGAACTGTTCTGAATCCGCATCACCAATTCTAAAATTACGACGTGGGAATGTCGCTTCCCTTGGATCAGATGCCTCGTCTATACCGTCGGGATCTGCGCTACCCGTGCCGTCAGTATTGGCATCACAGCCGGCCAAATATTGGCATTGACCGCTCAGTCCCGCGCGATTGGTCGACCCACGATCACGATAGTTCAAGGTCGCGTTCACAAAACCGCGATCTCCCAGAGGAATACCTTTGCTAAGGTCGATATTGAGCGTTTCGCCATCACCCTCAGAGTATTCTCCATAAGACACGGCAA
>JBKEFB010000107.1:0-8686 GCA_046712405.1 Zhongshania sp.
GCGATTGCAGAAGGCCTAGCAAAACGTATTGTCGATGGTGAAGTGCCTGATGTACTCATTGGCAGCGTAGTGTACTCCCTTGATATGGGCGCCTTGCTCGCGGGCACTAAATATCGCGGCGACTTTGAAAAGCGCTTGAAAGGTTTGCTCTCAGATCTTAAAAAACGCGAAGGCGCCATTCTGTTCATCGATGAAATTCATACCATCATTGGGGCGGGTGCGGCATCTGGCGGAGTGATGGATGCTTCCAACCTTTTAAAGCCATTACTGAGCTCCGGTCAAATGCGTTGTATCGGCTCCACTACTTTCCAAGAGTATCGTGGAATTTTCGATAAGGATCGCGCCTTGAGTCGCCGCTTCCAGAAGGTCGATATCAACGAGCCATCTGTAGAAGATACTTTTTTAATTCTAAAAGGGCTGCGCTCACGCTTTGAAAGCCACCATGAGCTCAAATACACCGACGGTGCCCTGCGCACAGCCGCCGAGTTATCAGCGCGTTATATCAACGACCGATTTTTGCCGGACAAGGCCATCGACGTGATCGATGAGGCGGGTGCCTATCAGCGTTTGCAGAAGCCTGAAAATCGAGTTGAAAAAATAGATATCGCTGAAGTCGAAGCAATAGTGGCTAAGATTGCCCGTATACCGCCTAAAAGTGTGTCGTCGGACGATCGTGCATCACTTGCCAAGCTTGAGGACAACCTGAAAATGGTGGTTTTCGGTCAAGATAAAGCGGTGGGTGAGCTAAGCGCTTCGATCAAACTTGCTCGCGCAGGACTGAAGTCAGTAGAAAAGCCCATTGGCAGCTTCTTACTGGCAGGCCCGACAGGAGTAGGTAAAACTGAAATTTGCCGACAACTTGCTAAGGTGCTCGGCTTGGAGTTATTACGTTTCGATATGTCCGAGTATATGGAGCGTCATACCGTGTCACGGTTAATTGGTGCACCTCCAGGATATGTTGGCTTTGATCAAGGTGGTTTGCTAACCGACTCGGTTACTAAGCACCCGCATTCAGTGGTGTTGTTGGATGAGATTGAAAAAGCGCATCCTGACTTATTTAATCTGTTATTACAGGTTATGGACCACGGCTCACTCACTGACAACAATGGTCGAAAAGCTGATTTCCGGAATGTGATTTTCGTGATGACCACCAACGCCGGTGCAGAGAGCATGAGCCGCCGCTCAATCGGCTTCACTGAGCAGGATAATCAAACCGACTCTAGCGAGGCGATTAACCGCTTGTTTACACCCGAGTTCCGCAATCGCTTAGATAGCGTGATCACATTTGTGCCGCTGGAAGCTGATGTAGTGTTAACCGTGGTCGATAAGTTCTTGGTCGAGCTGCAAGCTCAATTAGACGACAAAGAAGTTGTTCTGGATGTTGACGATGCCGCACGGCGTTGGTTGGTCGACAAAGGCTACGACAAGACTATGGGCGCCAGACCGATGGCGCGCATTATTCAGGAGCATATTAAAAAGCCGCTCGCTGAAATGGTGCTGTTCGGTTGTCTAGAGAAGCGGGGCGGAATGGTCAGCATCACGGTTAAAGGTGACGGCCTAGCTCTAACCGCAGACACAGTAGATGAAGAGGAGAGCCAGACCTGCGAATAAGTTATTCGCTTAGCGGCCGCGGAAAGTGATGCGGCCTTTACTGAGGTCATAGGGGGTTAATTCAACCTTGACCTTATCTCCGGTTAAAATCCGGATGTAATGCTTACGCATTTTGCCTGAGATATGAGCGGTCACTACGTGGCCATTCTCTAAGCGCACGCGAAACGTGGTATTTGGCAAGGTATCAATGACTTCGCCTTCCATTTCTATCTGGTCTTCTTTCGCCATTCGGCAACTATCCTCGAAAGTCTTTAAGAATTAACAATTGAAAAGCACTGAGGCCACGGCGGGCTATCAAAACTGCGCGCATTTTGCCTTAATTTACTGTGCTTGGCAATTTCCATAGTAGATTGTTAGCCCAATACTAAAGTTTAAACTCAGTTTAGTTGTACCCAACGGCTATTTATTAGCAGTTCAATAGGGCGATAATCAGATTTGTACGCCATTTTTTGGCAGTCACGAATCCAGTATCCAAGATATACATACGGTAAATTAAGGGATTCTGCGTATTTAATTTGCCAAAGAATACCGTAAACACCCAAACTGCGTCGGCTTAATTCTGGATCATAAAACGTGTAGATCGCCGATAAACCGTCATCTAACACATCGGTGACCGCTACGGCCACCAGAACACCGTCGTCATAAAAATGTAGGTATTCAGTCGCAGCGTTGCCTGAAGCTAAAAAACTATTAAATTGTTCCCTCGATGGCGGAAACATATCACCGTCGCGATGGCGAATATTAATATATCGCTCGTATAGGTCGTATGCCTGCTCAGAGAGTGTTGGCATTATTTTGCTTGTTAAATCTATATTGCGATTGAGAGCTTTACGCTGACCACGCGTTGGTAGGAAGGTGCTCACCGGCACCCTGCTGGCAATACAGTCATTGCAGCTATTGCAGTCGGGGCGGTAAATATGATTTCCGCTGCGCCGAAATCCACGTCGAGATAGCTCGCTGTATACCGCATTTGAGGGCGACATATCAGGATCGATAAAAATAGTCTTGGCCTCTCGATCGTCGAAATAGCTGCAGGGGTGAGGATGCGTAGCGTAGAGTTTTATTTCCTTTGAGTCCGTCATACCTAATCCGTGGGCGTGGACTTTCCGTAAGCCCAATTCGTTATCCAATATTCCGGCGGTTGCCCGTCGGTGTTGGTGTATTTCTCAAGATGTTGTTTAAAGTTTTCACGAGATATTTCTTGAGCACCCATACTGTCAAGGTAGTCATTTCCTACCTGACAATCAATGAGTGGATACCCCCATTTTTGAAGTTGCCCGCAAAGGTGTACCAACGCAATTTTCGAGGCGTTAGCCTCTCGACTAAACATCGATTCTCCGAAGAACACCTTACCGATCGCCATACCATAGAGGCCACCAATGAGCTCACCAGCCCGCCAAACCTCAACAGAATGTGCCCAGCCAGCTCGATGGAGCCCCTGATACGCTGCGTGCATATCGTCTGTTATCCATGTGCCTTGCCGCTTGGGGCTTAGCTCGGCGCAGCCCTCGATAACCTCGTTAAACGCAGTATCGAAACTGACTGAATAATCAGCGCGACGCAGAGCCTTACGCAAGCTGCGGTTGATGTACACCTGATCTGAATATAAAACGGCACGTGGTTGCGGAGACCACCAAAGAATGGGCTGCGATTCCTCATACCAAGGAAATATACCTTGCCGATACGCCGCCAAAATCCGTTCTTTAGTGAGATCGCCGCCAACGGCTAGCAAGCCGTTGGGGTCGTCTAAGGCTTTTTCGACATTGGGGAAATCAAGCTTCTTGATGTCGAGCCAGGGAATAGTCGCCATAGTAAAAGCCGCTAGGTTTTAAACTAAATCGTCGAGATAGCGCTCAGCATCAAGGGCGGCCATACAACCAAAGCCAGCCGAGGTAACCGCCTGACGATAAATGTGGTCAGCAACATCGCCAGCGGCAAACACACCCTCGACACTGGTGCGAGTTACATTGCCCTGAGTACCACTATTTATAGTTAAATAACCGTCTTTCATATCTAGCTGGCCATCAAAAATATCGGTGTTTGGCTTGTGACCAATAGCAATAAACACCCCAGCAACATCAATCTCTTGGGTACTGCCATCTTTGGTGCTTTTTATTCGCAAGCCAGTTACGCCGCTATTATCACCCAATACTTCATCTAGCGTGTTGTGCCATAAAATATTTATATTGCCATTGGCTGCGCGTTCAAGGAGTTTATCTTGCAATATTTTTTCAGAACGCAAAGTATCGCGACGATGTATCAGAGTCACTTCAGATGCAATATTAGACAAATACAGAGCTTCTTCGACTGCGGTATTACCACCGCCAATAACGGCTACTTTTTTGCCGCGATAAAAGAATCCGTCGCAGGTCGCGCAGGCTGAAACACCTTTACCCATAAACGCTTCTTCTGAGGCTAGACCCAAGTATTGAGCAGAGGCGCCAGTAGCAATAATTAAACCGTCACAGGTATAAGTTTTACTACCGGTTAGAGTAAAGGGTCTGTTTTTCAAATCCACGGACTCAATATGATCGACAAGAACTTTAGTATCGAAGCGCTCGGCGTGCTCCTGCATTCTAACCATAAGTTCAGGCCCTTGAACGCCGTTTTGATCGCCGGGCCAGTTATCAACATCTGTGGTGGTAGTGAGCTGACCACCTTGCTGAATGCCCGCAATAACCACGGGGTTAAGATTGGCGCGAGCGGCGTAGACCGCTGCGGTGTAACCGGCAGGGCCCGAACCTAGAATAATTAAACGATGGTGTTGACTTTCGCTCATGAAATTAGTGCCTTCCATTCCGAGGGAGTGAACGTGGTTCAATCCAAATTGACTGATATAATGCGCATATCATAGGGGAATTCGTTAGCCGCATCAAAATACCTGCGCGGCGACAAATACCCTGACATAGTGCTAATATTGGGTTCAATTTGGTATTTTCAATAGGCTCATCTTTAGAGTTATTAACATACCACTCTTTCTCGCGGCGGCATCACAGAATGTGTCAATGGCCGTTTAAGCTAGAAGTAACTAGGAAATCGTTTTCTTTTGCCTAAGCAGACAATAAAATTAGCCCCAGATAACCGCGAAGTCTTGCATTTGCGCCTCCGTGAAGGCCTCTTAATCGGTTTAGTCGCCGTGTGCATATATATATTCGTGTCTTTGCTAACCTATAGCGGCAATGATCCTGGCTGGTCTAGAACCGGCAATGGTGATGGCGTGATGAACGCTGGTGGTCCCGTAGGTGCATGGCTGGCTGACGTATTCTTTGCCCTATTTGGCTTTATGGCCTATCTATTTCCCAGTATGTTAGCGTTTCGTGCCTGGCGTTTATTTAAGTCGCGCTATCGTCCAAGCAACTTTGACTCCCTGGTATTTTCTCTGCGGATTATCGGTTTAATTTTGGTCATGATATCTAGCACTGGCTTGGCAGCGAATGGCGATTATGGCAATAGCGGCCTACCGTTTGGTGCCGGTGGGGTATTGGGGGACGCAGTAGGGCACGCGACTTTAGCGTCTTTTAATGAATTTGGCAGTCGCCTGCTGTTAATTTCTATTTTACTATTTGGTTTAACGGTTTTTACAGATCTGTCATGGATAAAATTAATGGACTCGATTGGCGCCTCAACACTGCGCCTATATCAGCAAGCCACTGATGCCGTTTATCGCTATCGTCAGGCCTGGGCTGAACGTCAAAAAGCGGAGACCGCAATCAAGGTCCGTCACGAGGCGTTTACCACCAAAACTGAAGTTCAGAAGACACGCATTCCACCGCAAATTGCACTGCCACTAAAATCCATCACAAAGTCATCGCGTCCTGAAAAAGAGCGCCAAACCTCATTATTTGAAGGGCCAGTAACCGGCACCTTGCCGTCGTTGAATCTTTTAGATAGAGCGATTCACAATCCAGAGCGTGGCTTTTCGCCAGAAACCTTGGAAGCGATGTCTCGGCTACTTGAAATCAAGTTACTAGATTTTGGTGTATCCGCAAAAGTCGTTGCAGTATTTCCTGGACCGGTTATCACCCGCTTTGAGCTCGAGCCTGACGCCGGCGTGAAAGTCAGCAAAATTTCAAATTTGGTGAAAGATTTAGCCCGCTCCCTCGCCGTGGTAAGTGTTCGGGTGGTTGAGGTTATTCCCGGCAAACCTTATGTGGGCATAGAAATCCCCAATGAAGATCGCGAAATCGTTAATTTTCATGACGTGCTGGCATCCGAAGTATTTGAATCCAGCAAATCGCCGCTAACACTTGCGCTTGGGCATGATATTGCTGGCGAACCGGTATGCGCTGATCTCGGTAAAATGCCTCACTTGTTAGTCGCAGGCACAACCGGTTCAGGTAAATCCGTTGGCGTAAACGCGATGTTGATAAGCCTCTTATACAAATCGACACCGGAAGAAGTACGCTTGATGCTGGTAGACCCCAAGATGTTGGAATTATCGGTATACGACGGTATTCCGCACTTATTAACCCCAGTTATTACAGATATGAAAGATGCCGCTAATGGACTGCGCTGGTGTGTAGCAGAGATGGAGCGCCGCTATAAGCTAATGTCTAAGATGGGCGTTCGTAATCTGGCGGGCTTTAATCGCAAGATCAAAGACGCCATTCTCGCTGGAGAGCCGATTAAAGATCCACTGTGGAAACCAGAAGACCATTATCAAGCTGGCTTGGAGGAAGCGCAGGCTCCAGACTTAGTCGTGCTGCCATCTATCGTGGTGGTGATAGACGAGTTTGCCGATATGATGATGATCGTCGGCAAGAAAGTCGAAGATTTAATTGCCCGTATCGCGCAAAAAGCGCGAGCAGCCGGAATTCATTTATTACTCGCTACGCAACGGCCCTCGGTTGATGTTATTACCGGTTTGATCAAAGCCAATGTGCCAACACGTATCGGTTTTCAAGTGTCTTCTAAAATCGACTCCCGAACTATCTTGGATCAAGGCGGCGCAGAACAGCTTTTGGGGCACGGCGATATGCTGTATTTGCCGCCAGGGGCCGGCATCCCAATTCGAGTCCACGGCGCATTCGTGTCGGACGAAGAAGTTCATAGAGTGGTCGCAGATTGGAAGCGCCGCGGTGATCCGCAATATATTGATGGTCTACTAGAAGAGGGCAGTAGCACCGATGCCATGCCGGGAATGCCTGCTGAAGGTAGCGATGACGGTGAAGGTGACGCGCTCTATGACGAAGCCGTTCAATACGTCACGCACAGTCGTCGAGCGTCAATTTCTGCTGTTCAGCGTAAATTACGCATTGGATACAATCGCGCGGCGCGATTAATTGAAACAATGGAAGTCGCCGGTGTCGTAACTGAGATGGCCAGTAACGGAAGTCGAGAAGTACTGGCGCCGCCTCCACGCGATTAGAAGTGAAAATTATGCGAGACCTCTACACAACTATTCCTTGGCCCTTTGACAGCGATAACATAGCGTTCAATCATTCATTTATAGCGACAGACCCTCTCAATAGCCGCATGTTCTCCTCTTTAAAAAGTAAAATATCGGCGCGTTCAAAGGGCTCTTTGCGTCAGTTTTTGGTGTTTTTGTGTTTATCTTTACTGCAGCTTACGGCCTTTGCTGAGGGCGAGGTTGCTCAACTACACCAACATCTTTCTGGCGCCCAAAGTCTAACGGCCAAGTTTGTCCAACAAGTTCGCGACGTTAGCGGCGAACTACTGCAGGAAAGCAAAGGTACAATTGCCTTAAACCGGCCAAACAAACTACGCTGGGAAAGTGTGGAACCGTTTCGTTATCTGCTGGTAAGTAATGGTAAAACCGTGTGGCGCTATGACGCTGACCTTGAACAGTTGAACACTGATCCCTTTGACTCTCAGCTATCGCAAACGCCGGCAATTATTATTGGCGCATCTATTGATCAACTTTCCGCAGACTATAAGGTCACGGTGATTAAATCAGCAGCCACTCGTGAATTTGTGTTAGTTCCCAAGCAGCAGGGCGGTTTTTCAGAAATGCGTTTGTTATTCAATATGGGCAAGCTGACCGGAATGCGGTTGGTCGACGCCCTGGAACAAATCACTCAGATTGATTTCGTCGAGCCAAAATACAATGTTAAATTTGATCCTAAAACCTTCGAATTTAGTGAACCTGAGACGCGCCAGCCTTGAGTGACGCCCAATCAGCAATGCCGTTGGCGGCAAGGATGCGGCCGCAAACATTGGAATACTATCTTGGCCAAGAACATCTTTTAGCTAAAGATAAGCCACTGCGCAGGGCGCTAGAGTCTGGCCAGCTTCATTCGATGATATTTTGGGGTCCACCAGGCGTGGGTAAAACCACCTTGGCACAATTGATCGCTCAGCTCTGTGATGCGCATTTTATCAGTATTTCTGCGGTCTTAGCCGGTGTAAAAGATATTCGTATCGCTATAGAAGAGGCTAAAAAACAGCAGTTTTTTAAGCGGAGAACAATACTATTTATCGACGAAGTACATCGCTTTAACAAAGCACAACAAGATGCCTTCTTGCCCTATGTTGAGGATGGCACCGTTATTTTTGTTGGCGCCACTACCGAAAACCCATCCTTTGAAATCAATAATGCATTGTTATCGCGAGCGCGGGTTTATCAGCTAAACGCTCTAACCGACGATGCCCTAGTCAATATCGTTAAACACGCCGCTGAAAGAGAGAGCTGGGAAATAGAGCCCGTCCAGATTGCGCTTATCGCCGCGCATGCCGATGGTGATGCGAGGCGCGCTTTAAATCTTATTGAACTCGCTGGCGATATGGTAACGAGCTCCAACGAGAAGAAAATTTTAAGTGAAGAGGTGATTGCTCAAGTACTTAATGGCCAGCCGCGTCGTTTTGATAAGGGTGGTGATCTCTTTTACGAGCAAATTTCAGCCCTACACAAGGCTGTGCGTGGCAGCTCAGCAGACGGCGCTCTATACTGGTTTGCGCGCATGCTGGACGGTGGCTGCGAACCCTTGTACATCGCAAGACGCTTGGTTCGCATGGCCAGTGAAGATATTGGCAATGCCGATCCCCGCGCTCTGCGAATCTGTTTAGACGCCTGGGATGTTCAAGAGCGTCTGGGCAGCCCCGAGGGTGAGTTGGC
>JBKEFB010000108.1:0-8567 GCA_046712405.1 Zhongshania sp.
CAGCGAACGGTATTATGACGACTGATACTCGCCCTAAAGCTACCTCAAGACAGATTGAAATTGACGGTCGCACTATTACGGTTACCGGTATTTCTAAAGGCGCGGGTATGATCAAGCCCAATATGGCCACCATGTTGGGGTATGTAGCTACTGATGCTGCGATTGCATCGGATGTACTGCAGGGTATGTTAGATATTGCTGCCGACGCGTCGTTTAACCGCATTACTATCGATGGTGATACCTCTACCAACGATTCCTGTGTTTTAGTTGCTACAGGCCGCGCTGGCGGGACGATGTTGTCCATGTCAGAAGGGGCAGTTTTTCAAGCCTTGCAAACCGTCTTTAATGAGGTTTTTCTAGAGCTAGCTCATGCGATTGTTCGGGATGGCGAGGGCGCCACTAAATTTGTTGCTGTTGAAGTGGCCAATGCTAAAGACGTTGCCGAAGCACTTAAAGTTGCCTATGCAGTTGCTGAATCGCCGTTGGTGAAAACTGCACTGTTCGCCAGTGACCCAAACTGGGGGCGTATTTTGGCGGCCATCGGTCGTGCCGGTGTTAATGCTATAGATGTATCTACATTAACCGTTCATCTCGGTGATGTACTTATTACTGAAAATGGTGGTCGCGCAGCGTGCTATACCGAAGCGGCAGGCGCCGCTGTGATGAAACAGTCAGAAATAACTATTTCTATCAATCTCAACCGTGGGCGGCACAGCGAAACAGTGTGGACTACGGATTTTTCCTACGACTATGTTAAAATTAATGCCGAATACCGCAGCTAATAAACCAGTTCATGTGGCGGTTGGCGTTATTTATAATCTCCAAGGCCAGATACTGATTACTCGTCGTCACGACGATGCACATCAAGGTGGTTTATGGGAGTTCCCCGGCGGTAAGGTCGAAACCGGTGAGACGGTGTGTGGCGCCTTGGCCCGCGAACTACTCGAAGAACTTGGCATCTTGGTCCAAATATCTAGCTGTACACAATTGCTTGAAATACCTCACTACTACACTGATAAAGTGGTGCTGCTCGATGTATGGAATGTCGTTAAGTTTGATGGCGAGGCCATCGGCAAGGAAGGCCAGCCGCTAATTTGGATAGAGCCAAAAATGCTTTCTGAATATGCTTTCCCAGCCGCCAATACCGCAATTATTGATGCAATCTTAAAACCGAGTGATCCCTCACTCTCGTCGTACTAAGACCGTTCCTTGAGTCAGGGGGTCACGTCTTGGTGTATTCGCTCAGTCAATAAATAATAAATTACCCATCAGGTCAGCCTAGTCGGAAGTTCCATAAAAATGCCGTTAGCTGCTTCGCACGGAGCAAAATACGTCGTCATACGCGATCGGTTATCTAGGGTAAACGAATACCTTTGCTGACACCAAGTGCAGTGAGTCAGATATACGCATCATCTTTTGTGATTAAGCCGAGGGCGACGCTTGAAGGTTATGGTGTGAGTGTTCACGCTGTGTGCGAACATACTAATGCTCACCACTATCTTTAGTGTTTTTTCTGGGAATCACCTAAGGGCCTTTTAATAATTCCCATCTAAGTCTTCGCTAAACACGTCTTCCAACGGCTGTCCTGGAATGGTGTGATCTTCGTTTGCCCATGCTACTAAATCATTATTTTTGCACCGCGCAGCGCAAAAAGGTCGAAAGATATTTCGGTTGTCCCAGATAAGTTCTGTTCCGCAATTGGGGCAGGCGACGAGGGGCGGCTTTTTGAAGACATTACTCATTTTACGTTCCTGCTAATGCTAAAAATTGCTGGTGTAGTTGGCTTACCTGGAAGTCGAGATCGGCAAAACCAGTGGTATTATCAATAACATCTGTGGCGGCGGCCAGTCTAGTCTCACGGCTAGCTTGGCTTGCCATAATACGCTCAACCTGAGCCTGCTCGTTATTGTCTCGCTCAATGGTGCGCATTAATTGTAATGACTCAGGTACATCGACAACCACTAAGCGGTGGCATAGTGCTTGTTGTTTGGATTCTATCAGCAGCGGTGAAACATATAGTGCGTAAGTACTTTGTATCGCGCCTAGCTGATCGATTGTGTGCTTGGCAATAAGCGGATGAAGTAGTGATTCTAGCCACGTTTTAGCTTTTGGGTCGGCAAAAATAGTTTGCCGCAGTGCGGCGCGGTCTAGTTGGCCATCGGCTTGAATTAATTCCTTGCCAAAATGCCCGGCAATCGTTGCCAGTGCCTCGGTACCTGGTTCTACGACTTCCCTTGAAATCACATCAGCATCAATAATGCCAATACCTAGTTTCGCGAAGCGGTTAGAGGCAGCGGTTTTACCACTGCCAATACCGCCCGTTAAGCCCACAATAAAACTACTCATTTGTTGTTTCAATTATCCTTGTATTGCAGCTTGGCAATAGCTAGCGAAAGCCTGCAAAGCCAAGATAGGTGTCGATAATAGTATCTCCCCAGAATACTGCAATCCAGGCTGCTCCAGCTAGGTATGGACCAAATGGCATTGGGGTTGATGTTGAGTTCCGCTTTGCGGCTAAAGTAAGTCCACCACAGACGGCGCCAACCAGTGAGGATATTAAAATAACCAGCGGTACATACTGCCATCCTAGCCACGCGCCTATGGCCGCTAATAATTTAAAGTCGCCATAGCCCATGCCTTCTTTGCCGGTAACAATCTTAAATAGCCAGAATACGCTCCATAAAATTATATAGCCCGCCATCGCTCCCCACAGGGCGTCGGTGATCGGAATATGTGCAAAAATACTATGGTAAAAAAGACCGAGCCAAAGTAGTGGCAGAGTAATTTGGTCTGGTAGCAATTGATGGTCGATATCAATAACGGTCAGAATCAATAGCAACCAGCTAAATAAGACAATCGCGAAAGCATAAGGAGTAATCCCAAATACCAATAATGGAAAAATACTTATCAATGCGGTAATTACTTCTATTAAGGGGTAGCGCAGGCTGATTTTAGTGTTACAGCTGGCACAGCGCCTACGTAACAGGAGGTAGCTAATAACTGGAATATTTTGCCACGCCCTTATCGGTGTTTGGCAAGATGGACAGTGGGAGTTGGGTATCGCCAGATTGAAACTCGTGGATTTTGAGTCTTGCGAATTTACCAAGGTGTCGTTGCTTAGTAAATACTCACATTCTTCTCGCCAGTTGGCTTCCATCATTTTGGGAAGGCGATATATAACGACGCTGAAAAAGCTGCCGATAAGTAAACCTAAAATACCTGTTAATCCGATGACAAGCTCAGGAATACTTGCAAGGGTGTTAAACAACATCATAAAAATACTCGGAAATGGGAGGCCTAATTGAGCGCCAAATTATAATATGCGATCCGCTGATAGTTTATTTTACATTGCAGAGCCGAGCATAAAGATTGGTAAATACATCGCAATCATCAGGCCGCCAACAAGGACGCCAAGAACCGACATTATTAATGGTTCAAGCAAAGCGGTAAGCGTATCTACTGCATTATCTACTGCTTCCTCGTAATGGGTGGCGACTTTATCTAGCATCTCGTCTAATGAGCCTGATTCTTCACCTATAGACACCATTTGCAATAACATATTTGGGAAAATATTTGTGAAGCGGATCGAAGAGTACAGAGTTTGACCGGTAGTTACATCGTCTCTTATTTGGATGATTGCTTTACGATATACGGCATTGCCGGCGGCACCTGATACAGAGTTCAGTGCGGCAACTAAAGGAACGCCCGCACCAAAGGTGGTAGCTAGTGTTCTGGAGAACCGTGCAATTACCGAGTTGAAGATGATGTCGCCAATAATAGGGATTTTCAAGGTGATTTTGTCGACCCAGTCTGAGAAAGACCGAGATTTCTCGCGAGCTTTTTTAAATACAAATCCAGCGAAAACAGTCAGACCTAATACAATAAACCAGTTTCTTTCGGTCCATTCGGAGAGCGCGACCACCATTTTTGTAAATGTAGGCAGGTCAGAGCCAAAGCTTTCGAACGTGACCGCAAAGGTGGGTACTACCTTAATTAACAAAATAGCCGTTACAATAACGGCTACTACCAGAACGGCGATGGGATACGTTAATGCCTTCTTGATTTTTGCTTTTAGTGCTTCTGTTTTTTCTTTATAGGTTGCAACGCGGTCAAGCATAACTTCAAGCGTACCTGATTGCTCACCCGATGCGATTAAGCTACAGAATAGTTCGTCAAAATATTTGGGATGTTTTGCACAAGCTACTGCAAAACCGCCGCCTGAGGCGACCTCATTTTTAATATCAACGACTAGTTGTTGCATAGTCGTGTTTTCAACACCCTCTGCTACGATGTCAAAACTTTGCACAAGCGGAACACCCGCTTTTAGCATAGTCGCCATTTGCCGAGTGAAAATGGCGATATCCGCAGGCTTAATTGCCTTTTTAGTACTGAACAGTGGTTTGGGTTTGCGTTTTATATTTTTAGCTGCAATACCTTGCTTACGAAGGTGCGCTTTTACCAGCGCACTCGAAGCTGCGCTGAGCTCTCCGCGGGTTTTACGGCCTTGCTTATCTATGCCTTGCCAAACATAAATCTGTGTTTGGGGTGTGGTAGCCATTGTTAATCCTTGGTCACTCGATTTACTTCCTCAAGACTAGTCACGCCTTGAGCACATTTCTTTAGTGCGGATTGTCGTAAATTTGGAAAGCCTTCTCTCTGCGCTTGCATGGCAATTTCTATCGAATTACTATTTTCCATAATCATACTGGCAATATCAGGGGTGATGCGAACCACTTCGTAAATACCTACCCGGCCTTTGTAGCCTTTGTTGCAGCGTTCGCAACCCACTGGGTGCATGATTGTCGCGGTTTCAAGTAGTTCTTCACTAAAGCCCTCCTCAATAAGGGTATGTTTAGGCACATTTAATGGTACGGAGCACTCTTTGCATAAGCGTCTTGCCAGGCGTTGGGCGATAATCAGGCTGACTGAAGTTGCGACGTTAAAAGCGGGGATTCCCATATTCAATAGGCGGGTCAGGGTTTCTGAGGCGCTATTGGTATGTAAGGTTGATAATACTAGGTGACCTGTTTGCGCAGCTTTAACGGCAATTTCGGCTGTTTCGAGATCACGAATTTCACCAACCATAATAATATCAGGATCTTGACGAAGGAATGAGCGCAAAGCTTCCGGAAAGCCAAGTCCTACTTTTGCGTTAACGTGGACTTGATTGATGCCCTCAAGGTTAATTTCTACAGGATCTTCTGCAGTGGAGATATTGAGTTCTGACGTGTTGAGGATGTTCAATCCGGTATATAGCGATACTGTTTTACCGGAACCTGTTGGGCCTGTCACCAAGATCATCCCTTGGGGCTGGTTCAGAGCCCTCATATACATGTCTTTTTGTTCTGGCTCATAGCCTAGTGCATCAATTCCCATTTGCGCTGAGCTGGGATCCAGTATTCGCAGAACGATTTTCTCGCCCCACAGCGTGGGTAAGGTGTTTACTCGGAAATCTATAGCTCTAGATTTAGAGAGCCTCATCTTGATGCGACCATCCTGGGGAACGCGCCGCTCAGAGATATCCATCCTTGACATCACCTTGAGACGGGCAGCGAGGCGGTGTCGCAGAGACGCTGGTGGCCGGGCCACTTCCTGTAATATACCATCAGTACGAAAGCGTACTCGATAAATTTTTTCATACGGTTCAAAGTGGATATCAGACGCGCCAACGCGTATTGCATCTAATAGCAATTTGTTAATAAATTTCACTACAGGCGCTTCATCAACACCTTTAATATCTACTTCGCTACTGTCGTCCTCATTGCCGGTCTCAACGTCTAGATTTTCAAGACTGACGTCGTCCATTTCACCTAGGCTATCAGCAAGTAATTCTTCCTGAGCGGAAAGGTACTTATCGATAGCGACGTTGAGGGCGGCCTCTTCGACTATAATAGGCTCAATAGTTAAGCCGGTATGAAATTTTATTTGATCAAGAGCATGAATATTAGTTGGGTCCGACATGCCAATAAATAGACGCTTCCCGCGCTTCCAAAGAGGCAGTGTCCGGTGTAGCTTAATCAGCTTGTTATCAATAATCTTTTGCGGGGACAATTCGGTGGTATAAAAGCGCAGGTCGATAAACGGAATGCCAAATTCCTCGGCTGCAACCTCCGCAATCCGAATGCCGTTTGCTAGCTGTTTGCCGACTAAATAAGAGACTAAACTCTTCTTGTCTTTGTGTGCGGTCTCTTGCGCTTTACGAACGGTATCCTCATCAAGGATCTCGTCATAAACCAATCTTCTTGCAAGGCCGTTTAAGGGCGTTACAGGACTGTTCATAGCGTCGTATTATCCTTAAAAATGTAATCAAAATAGTATAGTGCTTAAGTAATGAATACGCACTACTGTAAGTTATGATGTCTTAGCTGGGTGACTATATATGCGGTAAGTGACATTATTTGTCACTTCTGTCGCAGAGTTTTAAATTTCAAGGCCGAGATATAGGCAGCATTCAAAGCAGATAATCTAGCTCCAGCGACGTGTAAGCGATGTCACTATTAAATACACTAGAATGGCATAATACTTGTATGTGAGGTATTAGTGATGAATTTTTATCACCCTAAGAAATGATTAAATTTACCGGAGTTCATTATGAAAAGAACACAACAAGGTTTTACTCTGATCGAGCTGATGATCGTTATCGCGATTATCGGTATTTTGGCTGCGGTGGCATTGCCTGCTTACCAAGATTATACCAACAAAGCTAAGGCTTCAGAGGTAGTATTGGCCGCCAGCGTCGCGCGCACTTGTGTAACTGAAATTGTTCAGTCTGCTGGCGCAACTAATCTAGACTCCTGTGCTAATAGCTTTGCACCGACAACTTATGCAGCGTCTATGAGCGTTGGCGCTACGAGCGGTGTAGTTATTATTACTGGTCGAGGTCTCAGTGAAGCTTTCTCTGTTACTTTGACCCCGACTCTATCTGGTAATAATATATCAGCTTGGACTTGCAGCGGCTCTCCCGCCAAGTGGATGCCCGGCTCTTGCCGCGGCTAATATGTTTTTGAATAGCTAAGTTGTTAAATGCCCCGGCATCAATAATGTCGGGGTTTATTTATCAAAAGAAGCTTGTTTTGAAAATCAATCCCCTAATCTATTATTTCCTCTAGTCATTGTTGTTTGGTTTATCTACAGCCAAGGCTTGTCTGGTGCCTTCTATCATGAAGATTAAGGGAATTTATTCGACGAGAAGACACTGTCGATGCCACTTCTTTTTGGCAGTTTGTGAGGTCAGGAGAGGCGGGGCTTCTTAAACGCCCCGTGTCATTATTAACCTTCGCATTGCAGTCAAAAAATTGGCCACAGCCTTATTGGTTTTTAGTCGTTAATGTGTCGATTCATATTGCTAATGCGCTATGGTTATATTTTATTTCAACTTTAATTTTTGCTCAATTTTTATCAAATAAGTCACTATTGCAAGCCAGTGGAGTATCACTTATTGCGTTAGCCTTATGGGCGCTGCTGCCGATGAACGTATCTACGATCTCAATTGCTATCCAGCGCATGACCAGTTTGTCGGCGACGCTCTTTATTTCGTTGACGAGGCCGATATTCACCGCGCGGTAGATGTTTTCTAAGAGCTTGGTCATTTCTGCAGTTTTGATCGAGCTGACTGGTACTGCGGTGTCGATGATAGAGCCATAGAGTATTACACCGATATTCAAGCATGTGGGTGTTTCCGCGCCGCAGACTTTCGGGATTGTTTTGGTTGAGTATGTGGTATTACCGGGGTCCTCGCGCTCTGGTGAGTAAACTAGGAAGTAGCCCTGACCAAGTATGAATCCCTTGGACTCGATTAGGGGGCGCATTAGTTCTTCTGTTGTGCTGGTGTAAGTGGTGCTTTTTAGCGATAGAATTTGATGGGCTTTTAGGTGTGGTAATAACTGAGAGAGGTGTTTCTTACATAGCTTAAGTCTGGTTCGCGATATTTATTTAGCGGTGTCGGTACGCAAATGATAATGGCATCTAGCTTGGTAGCTTGCGCATAGTCTGTGGTTGCGGAAAAGGTACTTTCGATAGCAGCTTTAACTCTGTGAGCTTCGATATGCTTAAGGTAGGTTTTATCTTCTGATGTAAGCTTTGGTTTTGTTGAATCGCTGTCGAAGCCAATGACTTGGAGTCCGGCCTCCGCAAAACATCGCGTCAGTACCAAGCCCTCATAGCCTAATCCGAAGACTCCGATAACAGCCTCTTTATTTTGGATGCGTTCTATTAGGCTTGAGGTGATAATAAGAAATTCGGAAAAAGCAATTCTCTACAGCTGTTTGAGTAAAGTCTATTGATTTACCGATAGGGACTTAATCTGCACTGAGAGCGGTGATTCGCGCTTGTTTTAAACGCGATTTTACGAGCTATTATTTTTTCAATATAACGAGTCCTGCAATCTCGCGATTCACAAAATTTTATTATTCGCGCCTAATGCGAGCTCGGTTTGCGATAAAGAATATCAGCTGATATTGCCCGTCACCCTTACACGTCGGCTAGTTGGTTCGACTTTTTCTGTTTTCGCTGCTTCGCGGTTTTTAATCCCGGTATCGATAATATTCTTCAGCGCGATGATCATGCCG
>JBKEFB010000109.1:0-8449 GCA_046712405.1 Zhongshania sp.
ATTTAATTTAAGGAAGCGATCTACACAGATTGCCATCGCAATAATAGAGGACGCGATAATGGGCAGCATTAGCCAACCGCCGGCTTTCACCAATTCCAGCACATTCAATCCCTTCAATTTTTATGTGCAGTTATTATACTTAGGGAATGCCGGGGTAAAAAGCGAATCAGCGTTCGGAATGCAATTTGCTGCATATTTCCTCCCCAGATTCCGGTGAATATCGATTAATTTGCCAATAGTACCGACCACCGCCCCATATCTTATCTAGCGCCGCGCCGGATTCGTCCAATATAAATCGAATACTCCCGTGATAAGCGGTAGACCAGCATCGAGCATTCGATTGCGTGTAGCGTTGTGTCACCGACTCCGCTGGGTGCCCATAGCGATTATTGCGACCCGCCGAAAAAACCACCATGGACGGTGATACCGCGCGAATAAACTCAGTGCTCGAAGAGGTTTTACTACCGTGATGCGGAGCGATTAATACATCTGCCGATAAAGTTTGTCCACTTTCGATTAATTGGTCCTCGATTTATTTTTCAATATCTCCCGTCAGTAGCAATGATGTTTCGCCCGAGCTGAGCCGCAGCACGCAAGATGCATTGTTTCCGCTCAAACTGCGGTCGTCCTTACTATTAAGGAACTCAAAATAGACTCCATCCCACGTCCAGTGATGGGGTCTAGCACAAGCTAAAGCATCTTTTTTTACCGAAGTAAGATTTTCGCCAACACGTAACTCAGTCACGTCTATTTCTTGTAAGAGCGCCGGCGCAGCACCAGCGTGGTCCCTATCTGCGTGACTGACTACCAATACATCTACCTTGTCGATACCGAAGCTCCGCAATGCTGGAATCACCACAGCATCGGCAGTGTTAAAGCCACTACCGAAGTCGGGGCCAACGTCGTATAGCAAAGTTTTTGTAGCTGTTTGTACCAGCACTGACAAGCCCTGCCCCACATCTAGCGTCGTCACCCAGGCTGAACCGACACTGGGCCGTGACGGTGGCATCAAGAAAAGACATAGCAGCGACACCATCGCAAGCCACTTTGCGGGGGTGCCGCGGGGTAGCAATAACACCAAAATAGAAATACTCATAAGTACAAAGCTGAATACCGAGATTGGTATAAAGATTTGCGGCAAACTTCCCGACGCTACGGTGAGTCCTTTTAGCAAGAGATCGAGTAAGTAGTCGGCAATGCGCCAACTGCTATCCGCCAGTGATGGTGCCAAGCCTATCAGCAGCAAACCGCAAAATAGTAAGGGTAGTATCAGCACTGTGAGTAATGGAATCGCCAATAAATTAACCGGAAAACTAACTGGGCTTATCCCGTAGCCCCACATCATTAATAGCGGGATTAGGCCCAGCAGTACTACCCACTGGGAACGAAATAGACCTTGTGCAAAATGGCTGCCCAGCTGCTTGCTGCGCCGTTGACCTTGAAATGCAAACAGCAACACGCCAACCGCCGCAAATGATAAAGTGAAGCCCGCTCGATGTGGCGCCAAGGGATCGACAAACAATACCAGCAACATGGCCGTAATATATGCCTGCCACACAGAGACATTGCGCCGCAAACAAAAGGCAATTAAAGCCGCCATTGCCATTATTAGTGCGCGCTTGGTAGGCACTGAAAAACCAGCTAATGCGGCGTAGCCGAACGCAAAGGACAAAGCAATATAGGCACCCATTACCAAGGTATTAGCTCGCGGTAACAGCGCGCCAAACACCCGGCCAATAAAAAATCCCCAAGCCAAAACAATGCCAATATGCATACCCGATATTGCCATTAGGTGGTTGGTGCCAGTGCGCGCAAAAACCTGCCACTGCTCACGGCCAATATCGCTGCGATCCGCAAACAGCAGCGCCTTCATAATATTGCCATGGCGATACTTTTCGAGATGGCCGCCGACTTTGTCCACAATCCCCTGACGAACACTATTAAATGACAGCGCAGGTGTTGAATCTAAGTAGACCGACATCTCTGGGTTGCGCACATAACCACGAGCAAAATAGCCGCTGGCAAACATCCAGCGGCCGTAATCAAATGCTCCCGGTGATTGGTAGCCGTGGGCTTGGCGCAAACGCAGGGTCGCCGTGAAGACATCGCCAAATTGGGGTGGTGAAGCTGCATACCAGTTTAACTGCACTATGCCAAAACCCAAATATGGCGATGGCAGACGACATTCCTTAGCGGGTATGTCGTCATCGCACGCTAGCGCTATTAAATTCGCGTCAAATCGATAGTAGTTGGTGAAGCCTTGTCGTGGCTCTGGAACGGTTCTAACTTCAACTGTGGCAATAAAATCACTGGTCTTTAACCCCTCTGGCAATAATAGCGACACCCGCCAATGCCCATAACAACTGGCATAAACGACAGCGAGCGAAAACGCTAGCCAGACAGCGCTAAGCCGTGAGCGCAGCACTAAATGTATTAGCAAACCGAGACCGGAAACTATCGCTAGTGCGAAATAACTGGGTAACGCGGAAGCAAAGGCCACTGTTATGAAACCGACTATTGCCGCCGTCATCCATGACAACATGCTGGAGTACCCCAGTGGAAACGTGCATAATATCGCACTTATATTATCGGTCTGCGGCTCGGCAGCTTCTATCTATTAGAATAGTAAATTAGAATTGCATAGATGGCTCGAAAACTATTTAAACGCTGGCTACCAACGCCCGAAAAAATACGCGCGCACCCATCGGTTCGTATTTTTGGCAGTCTGCTGCATGATCCTAACCTCTGGCACCTGAACCGACGCTCGGTCACCGTGGCGTCGTTTTTTGGGCTGTTTATTGCTTTTGTACCCATTCCAACCCAAATGATCCTCGCCGCACTGGCGGCCATTGTCTTTCGAGCTAATCTTCCTATTTCGGTGATGCTGGTTTGGATTACTAATCCCATCACTATGCCAGCCATCTTTTACTTCACCTATAAGCTCGGCGCCTTGGCGATGGGGATACCCCCTAACACCTTTCACTTCGAGCTATCATGGGCCTGGCTGGCCGAGGAATTCACCCATCTCTGGCGGCCCTTAATATTAGGCTGCTTTCTTACTGGCCTGCTATCAGGTCTTGTTGGCGCCGCAAGTGTTCATATTCTTTGGCGTGTCCACGTGATTAAGCGCTGGCGCAAACGACAGCAATCTCGACAAGCCAGACGTTAACTAATGACTAAGCAAGGCCTCCACCGGTGGCATTCTAGATGCCCGCCAGGCGGGGTAAATTGTCGCCAATAAGCTCATAACATACGCGGTAGCACACACTATAAGTACATCGGGAATTCGAACATCTGATGGCAGGTAATTTATAGGATAGACGTCGCTCTGCAATAACTTCACGCCGAAAACGCTCTCTACCCCTGCCACTAAATCACTAATACCTAATGCCAGCAGCACCCCGACAACACCGCCAGCGGTTGCGCCGACCGCGCCGATAACAGCGCCATATGTGAGAAAAATACGCAATATATCGCTTTGACTGGCCCCCTGACTCCGCAAAATACCAATATCTGCGCGTTTGTCATTGACTACCATCACCAGAGTCGACACCACATTAAAAACCGCCACGGCAACCACCGCTAGCAGCATAATCACCACCAACTTACGCGACATTTGAATCGCGTGGTACATATTACCAAACTGCTGACTCCAATCCTTCAGCATATAATCTCTGCCGTGAACCGATGCGAGTTCCCAGCCAATTTGGGGCGCGGCAAATACATCGTCAACCGACACTCTAAGCGATATCGGCGGCACGTCGCTAAACAGTGACCGCGCCTGATCAATATGCATCAGCATCAGTTGCTGATCTAACTCCGTGCCCGTCGCAACCAGTGCGGCCACATTCATTTGCACAAACCGGACATTTTGCCGACCCTCGCTCTGAGGTACGCCCAGTGTTACCCGGTCTCCTGTCTTTAGAGCAAGACGATCGGCAAGCGCTTTACCAAGAATAAGACCAGATACCTCTGGTGTTAATATATTGAGATCAACATATTCCTCAATACGAGAAACCCGTTTTTCTGCCGCGGGGTCGATACCAAAAAATACGCTAGGCTCAACCGCACCGCCCTTGATCAACATGGCATTGCCCTGCACAAACGGCGCAGTGGCCACTACATGAGGATGACGCTCAACGTCCTGACTAAGTTGCTGCCAATCGACATGCTGATCGGACCAAGGTTGCAGGGTGATATGCGGCACCATGGCTAGGATTCGGTTACGCATTTCTCGGTCAAAGCCGTTCATCACTGAGAGCACTACAACGAGTAAGGCAACACCGAGCACTAAGCCAAGCATTGATAAACGCGACAAAAAAGACACCAACTGGTTGCCAGATCGATCTACGCTATAGCGAAAACCAATATAGGCGGATAAGGAGCGCATTAGGCCTTGGCCTCTTGCAAGCTGCCGTCATATAAGTTGAGCACCCTGTCCATACGCCCAGCTAATGTTAAATCATGGGTCACTATCACCAAGCTAATCGCCAGTTCTTTATTTAACTCTAGCAACAGTGCCTGCACGGCCTCCGCATTATCGCCATCAAGATTACCGGTTGGCTCGTCCAGTAAAACGCAAGCTGGCTCATTAACCAGGGCTCTTGCTATAGCTACGCGCTGGCGTTCGCCGCCAGAAAGTTGTGACGGCCGATGTTTTAGCCTATGCCCCAAACCAACACGATCTAATAAGGCCCCAGCGCGATCAAAGGCTACAGCGCGTTTGTTACCGGCAATTAACAAGGGCATAGCCGCATTTTCGAGAGCAGAAAACTCATTGAGAAGATGGTGAAATTGATACACAAAACCCAGTTCTCGATTGCGTAAACGGCTGCGATCACGATCACTCATTGCCGCAATATCACGTCCGCGCACCAGCACCCGGCCTTGCGACGGCACATCTAAGCCACCAAGCATATGCAGCAAAGTCGTTTTACCCGCACCCGATGGGCCCACGATTGAAATGCGTTCTCCGCTCGCAATATCTAAATCGATATCGTTCAAGATAGTAAGTTGCTCAAAGCCTTGAACATAGGACTTCCGTAATTTACGACACGCTAGTACAGAATCACTAGGAACTGAGTCACCAGTAGTCGAATCAACAGATATAGAACCTGACATCAGATCAGCAGTAGACATAACAACACTCTTTACTCATAGCGCAGAGCCTCCGCAGGCTGAACTCGAGACGCCTGCCACGCAGGGTACAAGGTAGCCAAAAGGCTTAATAACAAGGCAAACCCGCTCACAACTGCAACATCCGACCACTGTAAAAATGACGGCAAACGGGTAATGAAATAGACTTCTGGATTGAAAATTTGCATGCCACTTAGCTGTTCCAGCCAAACCACCAGATCACCCACATAAATTGCCAGTGGCACCCCGACAATCAAACCCAAGCACAGACCGATAATGCCAGTCGCCATGCCGTATACCACAAACGTTGCCATGATCGTGGCAGGGGTAGCACCCATGGTGCGCAACACCGCAATAGATCCGCGCTTGCCCGATACGGCCATACTAAGAACCGAAACAATATTAAATGCCGCAATCAATACGATGAACAGCAACAATAAGCGCACCATCTGCTTTTCCATTTTGACTGCATTGAAAAGACTACCCTGGCTATCACCCCAGGTTACCGCGACGCTCCCTGCTGGCATCATTGCCGCAAGCTTGGGTAATAAATCTGGGGCGGCAAACATATCCGCTAGCTGAATACGCAAGCCCTCAACATCATCACCTAACTGATAAAGTCGCTGCGCGTCCGCTATATGGATAAATGCACTCGTGCCATCAAGTTGCGCACCGGCGCTAAATACACCGCTGAGCTGAAATCGCTTTTCGCGGGGAAATAGACCAAATGGGGTCACCGTCACTTTAGGTAAAATAACGGTAAGTTCATCGCCCACAGTCACCCCAAGCTGGCGAGCTAAAATATCACCTAAAATAATCTGATACTTGCCGGCATCATCACCCAGATACTGCCCCGCTACCATATGTTCAGCGACCGCAGACACCGATCGCTCTTGTTGTGGTTCAATGCCATATAAAACAACGCCACGGAGTCGTTTAAAAGACGACAACATGGCCTTTCCACCCACATAGGGCGCAACGCCAACCACGCCCTCACTGCCGCTAAGCTGCTGGATATATTCAGACCAAGCAGTGAGACGCTGCTGAGGACCTTGTATATAGCCGTGGGGAACAACCGATAATACGCGCTGCTGTAATTCTCGCTCAAAGCCATTCATGACCGACATCACCACAATAAGTGACACTGTGCCAATCAGCATGCCCAGCAATGAAAACCAAGACACTAGCGACAGGAAACGATCACTGCCAGAGGCGCGATAAAAATAACGAATACCAATACGTAAAAAAAGCGGAACTGCCATAGCGATGAATACAAAAATCCATGTTGTAAATCTGCGCCTATACTATCACTAGGCACTAAATGATTGCGCTGTGATCCTAGTTATTATTAAGCTGGCATTGCGGGCCTATATAATATCGATATCTGAGAGGAAGTTTAAATGCTGTTGATACTCTATCCCAACATCAAAGATACAGACCCCGCATATATAAAGACTCTCGTTCACCTCCAACAATTATCGGACATCACAGTACAACATCACCACGTCAGCGGCCAACAGCAGCTGCTACATGAAATATATCTGCTCGGTAACACCCATACCCTCAGTATCGACGAGATAGAAGCGCTGCCTGCGGTAGAAAAAGTAATCCGGATCTCTGAAGAGTATCGTATTTTAGGTCGCCACAAGGCTGTACAGCGCCAAACAGGCTTTCAGTACCAAGGTTTAAGCTTCGACCAAGACTCACTGCATATCTTTGCCGGCCTGTGCGCGGTCGACAACCCTAAACACGTCGAAGAAATGATGATCGCGCTGAAAGCCAATGGGCTCAACTGTACGCGAATGGGGGCATATAAACCCCGAACTAATCCTTACGCGTTTCAGGGTCATGGCAAAACGTGTTTACCCTGGGTTTTCGACTTGGCAGGTAAACATGGTATCAAAGTCATTGCCATGGAAGTCACCCACGAGAGCCACATGGCGGAAATAGACCAAGCCTTAAAGGCTGCGGGCAATCCATGCGGTGTGATTATGCAGATCGGCACTAGAAATGCTCAGAATTTTGAACTGTTAAAAGCCATCGGCAAACAAAGTGAGTATCCCGCTCTGCTGAAACGCGGTTTCGGTATCACCCTCAGCGAATCACTAAATGCCGCCGAATATCTCGCCAGCGCCGGTAATAGTCAGGTGATCTTTTGCCTTAGGGGTATGAAAAGTGAATTTGGCGCGCCCCACCGAAACATGGTGGATTTTGCTCAGGTACCCACGGTTAAACGATTGACGAGAATGCCAGTATGTATTGATCCGTCCCACTCGGTGGGAAGCAGAGACACCGCCCCCGACGGCGTGCTTGAGCTCTGCCACGCAACCGCCCAAGGCGTTCTAGCTGGGGCGAATATGGTCTTAGTAGACTTTCATCCCGCACCACAAAGGGCACTAGTAGATGGCCCACAGGCGTTAACGTTAAATGAATTAGAACCTTTTTTAAAGGATATGGCGATTGCTAGAGCAGCGTATTTGGCGCGGGTGAGCGCATGGCAACAGCATATTGATAATGCATAGGGTTAGAGCGGACAGAATATAACGCTAAAGACAAAAAATGCGTCGGCAAGGATTTATTGGAACGAAGGTATCAGCTCGCGTCGTAAAACTCTGCCTTAGATGCCATCTGCCGAGATTTGTCATTCTCTTCAGTACACTTATTAGGGTCATTGCCACAAAGATCACAAGTATAATCTGGATCATTAAGGGCCGCGCCGACACCACCGCAAGAACCTGCAATCGGCTTCCGCCCCAGCAGAACCCCAATGGACATCGCGCCAACGATAAGGAGCATTACGATAAACGCTGCAAAAATAGTCGCCATATTAATTCTTCTCTTCTAGATAAGGGCTAAACGACGAGCTATAACGGTTACTAAAACCTTCTTCCGTCTTCTCAACTAAGTAAACAGGAATAGCCAATTGCTCCGCCAGCTCAATAGTTTTTTCGCCACCAAGCACCAAGAACGCCGTAGCCATTGCATCTGCAAAAGCACAAGACGGGTCCAACACGGTGACTGAGACGAGATTATGTGTAATCGGCCGGCCAGTGCGTGGGTCGATGGTATGTGAGTATCGCACACCATTTTCTTCAAAGTAGTTTCTATAATCTCCTGACGTCGCCACCCCAATATCACCTAGTAAAATAGGCGTGGTTTTATCAGTCTTTAAATCTGGACTTTCAAGGCCGATTCGCCATGAATCCCCGCGCGGACTAAGTCCGGCAACGCGCATTTCACCGCCTATCTCCACCAAATAATCCGCGCTGCCTAAAGATTCTAACCACAAAGCGACAGCATCCACTCCATAGCC
>JBKEFB010000110.1:0-8336 GCA_046712405.1 Zhongshania sp.
TCTGAGCCAAGCCATTTACGGGTGGACTATTCAAAGTAAGGATGGCAATAGCGTCTTTGGTTTCGTAGCTAACAACCGTATTCATGGATGGTCCTTTATAAAAATCGATGATGGATTACGTCAGACTTTACTGTTGGAGGATTGTCATGGGGCTCCTCCGCTATAAGCTTCTTTCTATAAGCAAAGATTACCTTGGGCTAAGCAAAATACAGGAATCATATTCGGCCAGCTAATCTGATATAGGACTGATTTTGGTAACGAGCCAAGCAATTGTTTGGCTGAATATGATTCCCTAAAATGCCCGTTATTGAATTACCTTCCTATGCTAGCTATAAAGTAAATAATTTTAATAAGCCCATAAATTAGACAAACCGAAAGAGCGCCATACTATGAGTTTTTCCGTCGACCCTCGCTTCGATTTCGCCCGCCAGCAAATTAACGCCATCAATGATGAAAATTACACATCGGTGCTGGATCTGTTCGAGAGGGCTTGTACTGAATTCTCTGACAGGGTCGCCTTTACCTGCTTAGGGCAAGACGTCACTTTTCGTGAGATAGATGAGAAGTCAGCTAAGTTTGCGGCTTATCTGCGCGGCGATGCGGGTTTAGAGCATGGCGACCGGGTAGCCATTCAACTGCCTAACCTGATTCAGTATCCGGTTGCAGCCTGGGGCATTCTGCGCGCGGGCTTGGTGCTGGTGAATACCAATCCGCTTTATACCGAAAGAGAGTTGCGCCACCAGTTTCAAGACAGTGGCGCCAAGGCGGTGGTGATGCTCAGTGATTTTGTGGCAACGGCGGAAAAGGTTATTCCAGACACCGACATAAAATTACTCATCACTACCCACGCGTTCGACATGATAAAAACGCAGCCAAACGCAGCATCCGTAACAGCCAACAATCTCGACGACTCGGTGACATCACTCAGCTTAGCAACCGCCATCGATCTCGGCGCAGGTAAAGCATTACCCCAGGTTCGCCCCACACTGAATGATTTAGCGGTACTGCAATACACCGGCGGTACAACGGGTGTTGCCAAGGGCGCCATGCTCACTCATGGCAATATTATCGCCTGCATTGCGCAGTCTAAAAAGCACCTTGAGAAAGATGGCGATGAACCTTTCACTGGCCTGCTGATTGCGCCACTGCCGATGTACCATATCTTCGGCTTTAGCGTGTATCTATGCGGTAATTTTGCCTCTGGCGGCCGCTCGGTCATTATCCCCAATCCGCGCGACCTTGATGGGCTACTCGACACCATGAAGTCTGTACCCTTCAATGGCTTTGCCGCCGTTAACACCATGCTGGTTGGCCTAATGGCCAATGAAAAGTTCGATGATGTCGACTGGTCACACCTAAAGTGGACCATTGCCGGTGGCGCGGCGCTGGTGCCTGACGTTGCCCAACAATGGGAAGTTCGAACCGACTCCAAGCTGGTTGAGGGTTACGGCCTTTCTGAAACCACGGCCAACCTAACCCTGAACACACCCTCCACTCGCCGCATTGGCAGTGCGGGTAAAGCCGTGGGTTTTCAGGAAGTAAAACTCATGGACGCCTCTGGCAATGAGGTGGCCCAAGGTGAGGAAGGTGAAATTTGGGTACGCGGCTCTCAAGTCATGATGGGCTACTGGGGACGTCCGGAAGCGACTAATGAGGCGATCGACACCGAAGGCTTCTTTAAAACCGGCGATGTTGCCGTCGAACTTGATGGCGGTTTCTATAAAATCGTCGATCGTATTAAAGATATGATTTTGGTGTCCGGTTTTAATGTCTACCCCAATGAAATTGAAAACGTTCTGTGCAGCCATCCCAACGTACTTGAATGCGCCGTTGTGGGTGTAAAAGATGAGCGCACAGGCGAAGCGGTAAAAGCCTTTGTAGTGCTAAAAAATGAGCTCCGTAAAAATGACAATTCAACAGAGGTCGAGCTGAGAGATTTTAGCCGGCAGGAACTCACCGCTTATAAGGTGCCAAGGTTCGTCGAGTTTCGCGATGAGTTGCCTAAATCAAATGTCGGTAAAATTTTACGACGTGAATTACGCTAACACCGCCATTACCTCTCTACTTGCCATGCCGAAATTTGAAATATGAAATGACAAAACCGAACAACATATTCAGCTTAACCAAGCACCTGTTTACCGGTGTCACTGCGCTGACTCTGGCGGCATGCACATCCAGCCCTCCCCCGCCCAAAACTGGGCTCGACGATCAACCGGCGCGCATGGTCAGCGCCTTCTTTGGACTGGACAACGCACTGCAGGTGCTGCGATACAACGGCGCCGACGGCATGCCGGTCACCTTTTCTAAACGAATCGCCGACCCTGGTTCCCTTGAGTCCGAAGCCTTCACCATTACCACTCGCTCAGGCGCGCGACTACAGCCCTTACGTGTCACCACTCGCCCGGCCAGCGCAGCCAGCAAACGGCACACTGTGTTAATAATTGGCGAGTTCGGCAATGAGCCTGGAGACCCTCCGGTAGCAGTTGAAGTAACCGGCCATCTGATTCTCGCTGGCGGGGATAACGCACAGGGTCTGTCAGCGAATGTGACACCACTCAAAGACGGACCTTCACTGGTGCTTGCCTATGCGGTTAACCCCAAAGACCTGCCAGGCGATGTGCCACCGGAGACCAAGCAGATTGTTGTTGCCGTATGGAACGGTGGCGTAACGCCGATGGAAGGCGTCACGGATGAAGATCACCGCCGCGGATACTCTGTTGAAACCGCAGACGGGACTGTCGTGCAGCCTATTGCTATTGACGATATAGGCGGTGACAACTACGAGTATCTCTATTTAAACACTGATACTACCGCTCTAAGCGTGAGCATGGAAAGCGGACTGTTGATGGACCCTCGATCCGATGCGAATCCGGCCACGAGCGCTGGGGTTGCGGGTGCTAGTGCTAGTGCTAGTGCTAGTACTTTAGAGGATAAATAAGTTTTCAACTCCCGCTTTATATTGCTAGTTGCAACACGCTAGGATGACTTCTTTATGCTTGTTTCATATTTGTGTGGCAGTTCAGTCTGATGTCAGCATCGCCTCAACGCCCCAGCTCTCAAGCGAATTTTGTCGTCAAGATCTCACCGCCTACAAAGTGCCTAAGTTTATCGAGTTTCGCGATGAACTGCCTAAATTCAATGTGGGCAAAATTTTACGGCGTGAATTGCGCTAAGCCTTACAAATCCACGAAAGGAAATTGCAGGGCTTTATCAGCCCGCCCTGCATTCGGAGCGCTTTACCTTATTTTCACTATTGTAGAGTGCGGCCCTATTTTTATATTTTTGCGGCGTAGTTAGCCAGCACCGAATACTGCAGGCGTCAGCGTAGCGATAATCGCCAGTACAAGATAATTATTTTTACGATTCATAAATTCACTAATTATTTTTAGCGCGTCTCAATTAGCTGAATAACATTGCTGCTGAGCATGTCTTTACGCGCACCCGCATGATGATACTGACCATTGATCAGCGTTACTGAACTAATTTGTGCTCACAGTTGCTTAGCTATGGCCCGACCGCAAAGCCAAAAGTGCACAGAGCCCCAGAAAGCAAAGAGTCCAAAACAGGCCAGCGCAACACCCAACGAGCGTTCACCATAGACGGTGCTGAGCATATCGCTGAGCACACCTACCAGCAGCGGGCCCAAGCCGAGACCAATGAGATTGAGGCACAGCATCATGATCGCAGAGGAAACAGCACGCATGTGCACCGGCGACAGGGTTTGCACCATGGCCAGCGACGGCCCCATAAAACTGTTCGCGAAAAAGCCCGGAATGATGAATAGCAGTATTGCAATGGTCAGGTTGTCAGCGAAAAGTCCCAAGATGAATAGTGGTATGGAAACGAACGGAACGAGGGCAAGCATCCACAGGCCGTATTGAAAACCACGGGCAGAAAGCCGATCAAAAAACTTGCCCACGACCAGCGCACCGATAGCACCTGAAATACCAAACACGCCAGCAATCATCATACCGGCTTGGGATAGACTGAGCTCATGGGTTCTTATGAAGAACGTCGGTAACCACTGGGTAAGACCATAGGACATCAGCCCCGCCACGATCCCCCCAGCCATCATGTGGCGCATAGCGGGGTTCGCCCACAGATGGGCCGCTGTGGTGAGGATGGGCGGCGGTGGTGGCGGCGTTTCTGCTTCGAAACTCCCCCTGGCAGGTTCACGCAGTAATCTGGCCATAAAAAATGCCAACAACAAACCAGGAACGCCGACCGATACCAACGCAATGCGCCAGCCATAGGCCTCGGCAATAAAACCACCGCCAACAAAACCAAGAATCATGCCGAAACTGCCACCCAGCATTAAGGTCGCCATAGCGAACGCTCGGCGCTTAGCAGGGAAGTAATCAGCAATAATAGAATGGCTGGCAGGATTTACCCCTGCCTCACCCACACCGACACCGATCCGCATTAAAATAAGACTGATAAAGCCGGCGGCCAGGCCGCTCAAGGCGGTCATCAAGGAGAAGATAACAAGACTAACAATAATGATGAATTTACGACTGTGTCGATCAGACAAGCGCGCAATTGGCAGCCCCATGAAGGCGTAAAACAGGGCGAAGGAAAGCCCTCCCAGCAAACCCAACTGGCTATCGCTTAAGCCAAACTCTGCTTTTATATCCGGAAAAAGAATTGACAGAATCATCCGGTCGCACATCGACAGGGTGTAAGCCAGTACCAGTAAAGTTAGCGCTGTGCGGTGACCCGCTAAGGGTTGGCCGGCGGTCAATATACCAGCGCCGGATGCCCCTGCGCTGCCTGCCTGATCATTCATCGTCTATCCTTATTTTTTTGATTCCAATCAGCCTCATTCATCGTTCAATATCAGGCTGACTCATTGCAATCTTTTCGCTCATCGAACACGCCTCTCCAAGCTTGTCCCTGCTAGAAGCCCCCGTGTGGACGGCTCTTTGTCCAGCCTTGCCGACTTTTCAAATTGCAAAGACCAATGTAGACAAGTATAGGGTGGAGGGAAATTGTTGCGGAATCATATTCGGTCATATTCACTGGGAGTATTATTCCATGTAGACTTTTTTCGCAACTCGCTTAAGCCCAAGTCGGTAAAGCAAAGTCGCGTTGTGAATTCAGAGTGACAACATAGCCTCAACACCAGTACCCTCAAGTAGCCTGTCAATTCTTGCGCGATCGTTGTCGCTTACATTCCGGTAGCGTTCGTTGGTCCAGCGCAGACACTTAGCCTGATATGGGAACGACTGTTGAGTCCATACAGTGCCATCGATCTCACACTCCCAACTTTTCTCACCCGCCTGCACCGCGCGGACGTTAGCCAGTTGCGCCGGAGCATACATACGGCCGATTTCTTTCAGTAGCCCTCGCAAGCTCTCTTCTTGATCTTCGAGCCTGACCCAGTCCTGCTCGATGGGCTCCAGGCCACTCTGATCGCGCATGAGATCGACCCAAGCAACTGTGCGTGGCGAAACCTCATGAGCAATCGCCCTTGGCGTGGGATCGAAACCAATCAATTGGCTTAACTGACCGAACAGCCCAAAGTCACCAGCGCCAGGACGATTACCCAGCATAAAATATTGATTGGCCAAATGGCTTTCCATGGCGGCAAGAAAGCGCCGATAGCTGGCGTCGATCACCGGTGCGGTAGTGTCATTAGAACCCACAACGTAAAGGCGACTGACCTGGCGATCTACAACCCACTTTTTGAACTCTTGGTGAGACTCTTCCGGCATACTAACGTTCATGCTCAGCGGTAATAGTATGCCTGCATTGTCCGCGTCCTGCGCTGCGCGCCAACGATAATGAAACATGTACTTGGTACACCATTCATCCGCGAAGTCTTCAATCAAATAATCGATAAAGGCCACGGCAGGGTCAGTGGGCAGTACCGATCGACCGCTGTAGCTAGCCTCTAAACGGCGGATAATCGGCGTTGAATCACATACGGCTATTGTGGCTCCGCTTTCTTCGAAAAGAAACGTCGGTTCAAAGATTGGCTTGGGCTTCGCCACGCCCAGCGATTCACAAACCTCCGAGGGTATCCCCCACCGCACGGCATAGGGCAAGCGCCGGTAGCGCAGCAGGGCCACCATCTTTTGTGTGTAAGGGGACCCGGTGCCGCCTATCAACTGAATCGGCTTTTGAGTAGCCATGAGATTAATCCTCTATTTCCAACGGCGCGTCGGCTAATATTGTCAGTGAATCGCTCGGATTAGCTCTGGCCGCTCGAGACTAACAAAATGGTTTGTGCCTTCCGTTTGAAGAATACTAAGGCCGCTATTGCGCTGCTGGCCCTGCAAGGCGCTAGCCTTCATACTCTTTAAATCTAAAGTGGTATCTCGTTCACCCAATACCACCGTCAAGGATTTGTAATTTTTATACACATCAAATTGCGTCGAACGTTGCCATGCAAAAATCGATTTTACGTTGACCACACAGGTCGCATAGCTGCGGGAAACACTAAAGACAGAAAGACAAAGATTTGTTTTCAGTGGCGTTGTAGGGCGCATCATTGGTAACTTGAGTAGTCCTTCTGCACTGATATTCCGAGATAAGCCGAAGTAAATCGGAATAAAATAGCATTGCAGTTTATGAGGCAAAGGCTCAGAACCGTTACCTACAGTACGAGCCTGAGGCAGTACTGCGGCTTCGAGAAGAGCTCGGACTAACCGCGTTTTCGCATTCGTCAGCTCTGGGAACTGACGACCCGTTTCCAAGACCACAGCGCCGCCGCGGGAATGACCGTGTAGACAAATCTCGTGGCCGGAAGCCAGTCGCTCTAGAGCATTACCCACGTAGAATGCATCGTGTTCGATAGTGCCAAGCGTATAGGGATTTTTAGGCCAATCGAGTTCGGTAATATCGTCCATAGAAAACGGACAATGATAGTTCGCATTATTAAGTAGAATCAGTTCAGCGTCGCTATCTTTGTAGACATCTTGAAAATAACGCATATCTTCCAAAAAACCAGGAAAACAAATAAGAGTACGAATGCTGCCATTTTTCGCTGGGCGCCTTGCGATGAAAGTGCTACCCACTTTCATCAGTTCGCCGTCAAATTCACCCTTATGGATCTGTGGCAGATCGCGTCTGCACCAATATTCACGGCAGCCATGGAGCAATAGTAAAAGCAGCAAAGCAATCCAAAGCAATATCGACATACTTATTCCAAAGCTGTAACAAAGTGTGTGGAGCGCGAGTGAGTAAGCGACATTTTTCTAATGCCGCAAACCATTGAGCCACTACCGCAATTCGATTTCGTTCTTATCCAATCTACCCAAGCGCATGCTGATAAAATCTTTGATGTAATTCTGATACATTTTCCACGGAAAGCGATCACCTTGCTTGGGCATCTCGGATCTGCTGCGCACTACGTAACCTGCATCAAAATCAAGTAGGGGCGCTTCTTCTAGAGATCCATTGATGCGCGGTGTCGCCGAGTCTTTGCCGGTGCTTTTCATTTTATTGAGCAGCCGGCACACATAGGCGCTGACAAGATCGGCCTTCAGCGTCCATGACGAGTTGGTATAACCGACGGTAAACGCCATGTTCGGCACATCCGAAAACATCATACCGCGGTAGATAAAATGCTCTTTAAAATCGAGTATCTTGTCATCGATGCTGTAGGCGATACCGCCGGCAAACTTCAAATTGAGGCCGGTTGCCATCACCACGATATCGGCCTCTAGCTGTGCACCTGATTTCAAGGCAATGCCCTGTTCATTAAAATGGTCTATGTGATCGGTAACCACCTCGGCACGCCCCTCGCGAATGGCCGCAAATAAATCGCCATCGCGCGACGCGCACAGACGCTGATCCCAAGGGTTGTAGTGCGGTGTAAAATGGGTGCCGATGTCGTAGTCTGGCCCCAACTCTTTACGCACCAGACCGAGCAAAAATTTACGCAGCATCTCGGGATTTTTGCGGGACAAGCGGTAAATATAGAGTTGAAATGCCACTTTTTTCCAACGCATTAATCGAAAAACCAAAGATTTCGGTAGCCATTTTTTTAGCTTTCTGGCGGTCGGATCTTCCGACGGAACATGCGCTATATAGGTTGGGCTGCGCTGCAACATGGTAATGCTAGCCGTGTCTTTGGCCATGGTGGGCACCAAGGTAATGGCTGTGGCACCACTGCCGATAACGACGACCCGTTTGCCGCGGTAGTCCAGCTCCTCTGGCCATTGTTGGGCATGAATTATTTGCCCAGAGAAGTCCTTAGTGCCATCGAATTCCGGTGTGTAACCCTCATCGTAATCGTAATAGCCCGAGCAATTAAATACAAACCGACAGCTAACGCTTACCCGCTCGCCGGTATCGCTACGCTCAGCGGTGACCAACCAGCGCTTGTCGGC
>JBKEFB010000111.1:0-8334 GCA_046712405.1 Zhongshania sp.
GTGAGCGAGCTAAATACGCCCAGCATGCCACCCATAGGCGTGCGCGCGCCGGAAACAATATATACGTCAGACATAGGATGTTTTCCTGTTGATGTGCGTCTGGATGCGTAAGGTACGCAATCTTCAGACGCTAATTTTGAAAAAATGAACTTTTAGAGGCGACATATTTAGCCACGTGAAGCCCCATTTTTCAAGGTTTTACGGCAATTCCATCAGTGATGGCAGCTATCATGTTTTGTTGACTTCAAACAGTTTCCGGCGGACGGCGCGGCGGTATTCGCCGGGGCTGGCACTGCTGTGTTGCTTGAACAGTCGACAAAAGTAGCTGGTATCGCTATAGCCGCATTGCTGGCCAGTTTCTTCAACGCTTAGATTGCTGTTTTGCAATAAGTCCTTGGCGAGGTCGATGCGTAATTTTTGTAGGTACTGCAATGGCGGCAGACCAGTGATTTGGCGAAAGCGACGATGGAAGCTGCGCTCACTGAGTCCACTTTGCTTTGCTAGCTCTGGAATATTAAGGGGGGTGACGATATTGCGGGCCAGCCAGTTTTGGGCGAGTGCAATGACTTCATCACGGTGCAAATCGCTACGATTGACGCGGTAGCTATTACGAGAAAAAGGTCGTCGACTTTCGGGTGAAAATTGTTGAGCTACCCGATTGGCAATAGAGGGCCCCCAGTAGCGATCAATAAGATGAATAATGAGATCAGCGGCGGAATTTACGCTACCGGTGCAGTAAATATTATCAGCTTGGGTGATGAGGTAGTCACGGTGCAGTGAGACCTGGGGGTAGCGGGCGGCAAAATCGTCAAAATAGTGCCAGTGGGTGGTCGCCACTCGTCCATTGAGCAAGCCTGCTTCGGCCAGAAAATAACTGCCGTTGCCGACTGCACAAATTTCAGCGCCTCTGGCGGCATGCTCTTGGAGCCACTGCTGTACGTCGGTTCGAGTGGGCGAGCCGCGATGCGGGTGACGCCAGCGACTCGGAATAATAATAAGGTCGTACTCCTTGCCATTGTTGAGCTCGGTATTTGGCAGAATCTCCATGCCACCAGACACGCTAATAGGTGAAGGATCTAGACCAATAAATTCTGAATGCATAATGGTCTGGCGCTGGTCTCGACGTGACACGCTGTTTGCCGCTGTTAACAATTCATTGGGTAGGCTAATGCTGGTGGCGAGTGCATCGTTAAAAGCAAGCAGGGCAACGTGTTTCATATTGGCATAATCGTTTTATCTATTGGCGGTTATATTCTATTTCAATATGACTAACATCTATAGACTAGCACTCTTATATTTTATGCAGTGTGTAAGGATTTAATGTGAGTAAGTTGCCAGTCATAGTGGGTTTTGGGGGTGTCAATGCCGCCGGTCGGAGTTCATTTCATCACGGCTATCGTCGTTTGGTATTAGACGCTCTGCCTGAGAACAAGGCTGCGCGGACCTATCGCAGTTTGGCGGCAATAATGGGTATTCCTGTAGATCAGGCCGACTTAGATACGCAGCGTCAATATATGCGCGATCACACCTTGATTCGCAAAATAGAAGATAATATTTTTGATACTGATCAGGTCGCATGGAATAAGCGCATGGCGCTCAGCGGTGCTGATGGCGTTTTGGAGTTTGTAACGCGCGCCCGCGATTTACCTGATACTTTGCCCGCTGGCTGGGAAGTGACTGAGCTGGGCGCGGGTAAGGTGTCGGTGCGCGTGGGTGAAGACTGTCATGTTTTAGTGCCAACCACCCGAATAATAGAGGTGTCTTCAGCGGGGCAGCTGCCCACCGGGTTTGATCCGGCCAGTTTGTACGCCTCTAGAAATCATCCGCGTGGATTGCAAATGGCAATCTGCGGGGCGTCAGATGCTCTAAAGTCGATGGGACTGGAGTGGCAGACGGTGATGGATAATATCCGTCCAGATCAAATGGGGGTCTATGCCAGCTCGGCAATGGCGCAGTTAGATGACAATGGCTTTGGTGGTTTGTTGGGCGCGCGTGCCAATGGTGGCCGGGTGAGTTCTAAGCAATTGGCTTTGGGTTTGGCGGATATGCCGGCCGACTTTGTGAGTGCTTATGTTTTGGGTAATGTCGGCACGAGCGGCCCCAGTTTGGGTGCGTGCGCGACCTTCTTTTATAATTTGCGCCAAGCAGTCAATGATATTCGCAACGGTCTTACCAAGGTGGCTATTGTTGGTGTGGCGGAGTCGGGGATTGATCCACGCATTATTGATGGGTATTTCACTATGGGCGCCTTGGCGTCCGATGCGGATTTAATGAAGCTTGATGCGGGAAAAGGTCTTGCGGAGCCAGATCACCGCCGCGCAAGTCGGCCTTTTAGTAGCAACTGTGGGTTTACGATTTCAGAGTCCTCACAGTTTATTGTGTTATTTGATGACGAATTGGCTTTACAGCTTGGCGCCCAAATCCACGGGGCAGTAGCCGATGTCTTCACTAATGCAGACGGCTATAAAAAATCGATTTCGTCACCGGGTATCGGCAATTATTTGACGGTAGCTAAAGCGGTGGCTGCAGCAGCGGGGATTGTTGGCGACAAGGCGATTAAGACTCGTAGCTTTGTGCAATCTCATGGTACTAGTACCCCACAGAACCGAGTCACTGAGTCGCATATTTTGAATGAGACGGCCAAAATATTTGGTATCGAGAATTGGCCTGTCGCGGCGATAAAGGCCTATATCGGCCATAGTGTAGGTGCGTCTTCTGGTGATCAGCTTATCGCTAGCCTTGGAGTTTGGCAGGACAACATCGTGCCTGGCATAGCGACGATCGATCACATAGCTGACGATGTTCACCAAAGCAATCTTCGCTTGCAAAAAGAACATATGCATATTGAGCCTGATAGCCTTGATGTTGCAGTCCTGAATGCCAAGGGTTTTGGTGGCAACAATGCCAGTGTTGCCCTGTTGTCGCCAAAACTCAGTGAGAAAATGCTCAGGGGGCGTCATGGCAATAAAGCGTGGCAGGCCTATTTGAGTCGTCGTGAACAGGTTCAGGCTGCGGCTGCGGCCTACGATGATGCGGCATGTGAAACCGGCTTTAGTGTGCGCTACCAGTTTGGTGAAAATGTACTTGCTGGCGGCGATCTTGAGATGAGTCGCGCGGGTATTGGCATTAAGGGCTGGGCAGAAAAAGTATCGCTAGAGTCTGAGTCGCCCTATGCATCGTGGTTGACATCTAAGGATTAACTAAACGGAACTGCCTGTTTATTTTATTTGAGGTCACTAGCTCGACGCTGCAACACGCGTAAGTACGGATAGGTAAATGCCGGCACCTATGACCAACTTGACGGTGTGTCGCGCTGTATAGAACACCTGAGGGGGCTTGTATGCGGGAATTTATTCGTCATGCCAGCGATTTTCCGATCACTGTAAAAGTAATAGGGGAATCAGCTTGTCGGCGTGGGTGTTTGCGTAATGTCAGTATCGCAGGGCTTTGCTTTGACGTAGCGTGTAAAATCACGGTCGGCAGTAGAATAAATTATTATGTGCCGTCCCTGTCTGACGAGCCAGCTGGGCGGGGGCGTGTTATATGGTGTCGGCCACTGCGTTCTAGTTATCGCCTCGGTGTGGAATTTGAAGATGAGCAAGATGCTTATCGCACACGGATGGTCGAGCAAGTTTGTCAGATCGAGAATTATCGCCGCGAAGTGAGAGAGCGTGATGGTCGGGAACTTGATCCCGAAGAAGCTGCGATTGAATGGATAGCGGCCTATGCAGAAGATTTTAATCGCCGATTTTCCTAATCCCTCTGGGGCGTTTAATGTCTAGTAGATGTCTTTCAAGTCGAGACAGTTAATAGAATTCATGGTTGAATGGATCTCCCGAAAGGTCGGGAGTTTTTTTTGCCTAGGGGAAATAGACAATGAGACATGAGGCGGCTGCGCACGTCGTTATAAATATGCCAAAGGAGCAGGCATGGAGTCTGTTAAAGGATTTATCGCTTGCCCATAATTACGTGCCAGGCATTACTCGTACTGAAATAACCACAGATAAGACCGAGGGCGTGGATGCTAGCCGCAGGGTGTTTCAGGCATCGGGTAAGCCGCTGGATGAAACGGTATCTGAATGGTATGACGGGCAGGGGTTTTTGATTCGACTTCACAATGGTGAGAAAGGTGCGCCACCGCCGTTTGCCAGGGCCGCGTTTCGCTACCGCTTGGATGACGCCGATCATAACTGCACGGTACTCACCACGAGTCTAATGTTTGATATGCGCTGGGGCGGTTTCGGCCAATTTTTATATGAGCGTCTATTAAAGAAAGTATTTCGAGGCGTTATTCGTGACGTGGCAATAAGTATGAAGCAATATTATGAAAGTGGAGAGCCAGTGAGTCCTGAGCAATTGAAGCAGCTTCGTGTCAGCGCAAGGCAGGCGGCATAGTGGACGCACTAATGCTGCTTAAAAGCCGTAATTCGGCAGCCAGGTTGCGCGCTCCGGGGCCGGATGATGGTGAGCTAACTGAAATCTTCGCGTGTGCCAGTCGGGCGCCTGACCATGGTCGTCTGCGGCCCTGGCGGTTCCTGATTGTTCGTGGAGACGCTTTATCGGCTTTGGGTGAGCTGTTTGCTGATGCCGCACAGCAGCGTGATGCCAATGCGAGTGAGGCAAATCTTCAGCGTTGTAGGCAGCAGCCCTTGCGTGCGCCACTTATTTTAGTGGTGATCGCCTGTATTAATGAGCATCCGACGATACCGCCAATTGAGCAACAACTGTCGGCGGGGTGCGCTGCACATGGTGCACTACTGGCCGCCGAAGCCTTGGGCTACGCAGGTATTTGGCGCACAGGTGCCAACGCCAGTGATCAAGTGGTTCGTTGTGGCTTAAATCTAGAGAGCCACGAGGAAATTTCCGGATTTTTATACCTGGGGACTCAGGATGGAAAGTCAAAACCCCTTCCTGAGTTGGCTCAGACTGATTTTATGAAAGAGTGGAGATAATAATGAATAATGTGGTTCCCCCTAGTTACACCACCTTGCAAGTGCGAATGGAAGAGCATGTCGCTTGGGTTGCGTTTAATCGCCCCGAAAAAGCTAATGCGATGAACCAAGTAATGTGGGAGGAAATTCAGGTTTGTTTTGAATGGTTAGATCAAGAGCCAGCTGTACGTGCGGTGGTATTGTGCGGTGAGGGTCGTCACTTTTGCGCCGGCATTGATTTGGCAATGTTTGCGGGTTTGGCTGGTGGGGAAAATGAATTAGAAAGATCTCGCTTTGTTGAACAATTTCGCTCAGTGATTTTGCGTTTGCAGGGAAATTTAACCGCTATTGAACGCTGTCGGAAGCCGGTTTTAGCCGCTATTCAGGGCAGTTGTGTGGGTGGCGGTGTTGATGTTATTAGCGCTTGCGATATGCGCTATTGCTGTGATGGGGTCAAATTTTCGATAAAGGAGATCGATATAGGCATGGTGGCAGATGTCGGCACTCTGCAGCGACTGCCACATATTATTCCCGCCGGGGTGATGCGTGAGCTTGCCTATACAGGTCGCAATGTGGATGCAGTTGAGGCAGAGCGTATTGGTTTGGTCAATCAACGTTTTGATAGCTATGAGGAAATGATTGAAACGGTTTCTGCGCTTGCACAGGATATTGCTCGTAAGTCGCCATTGGCAATTCGCGGTTGCAAGCAAATGTTACTTTATACTCGTGATCACAGTGTTGCAGATGCCTTAAATTACCAAGCGACGTGGAATGCGGGCATGCTAAGTTTTGAGGATGTAATGCAAGCCATCGCTGCGGCGGGTGAAGGTAAGACAGCCGATTTTAAAGATTAATATTCGTTTAAATATCTTTTCCACAAAACGAGGTGGTTATACTGACCCCTTTTGTTGGTAAGCTCCCCGTAACCAAAAGTAAGCGCGATAATGATGTAGCGTCTGCTAGTTGTGCCAGAGTGATTCTGATTCATGCAAACCCTTACTGTTTTTAATACGCCTATTGTGCGTAGTTTTTTCTGTATATTATTTAAAATCCTTACACGGCTGCGAGGCTGGGAAGTGGTGGGTGAAAAACCTAGCCATAAGAAATATGTATTGATCGCAGCGCCGCATTCCAGTAACTGGGATTTTCCGACGATGATGGGAGCGGCTTTTGTATTGGGTTTAGACGTCCACTGGATTGGTAAACACACCTTGTTTCCCAAGGGCATTGTGGGCTTTGTCATGCGTTGGTTTGGCGGCATTAGTATCGACAGAGGTAAAGCCAATAACACCGTGGATCAAATTATTGAGCAGTATGCTTTGCGTGATGATCTGCTCGTATTGATAGCGCCAGAGGGCACTAGAAGCAAGGTCGATAATTGGAAGGCGGGGTTCTACCACATTGCGGTCGGCGCCGGCGTGCCAATTTATCTTTCTTTTCTTGACACTAGGAAACGGCAGACCGGCATTGGGAAAGTGTTTTATCCTAGTGGTGACTACGAAAAAGACCTTGCTGAGATAAAGGCGTTCTACAGCGATAAGGTCGGGTTTAACCCCTAGCGCGAATAGCGCCTCGGGTTGAACGCTGTTTTACCTCGACGGGCAATGATTGACAGCTAATAAAACATAATAATAGTGAGAAATAACCATGTTAAAAATCAGTAGTAATATTGTATCGACGGTATGTGTCGTCGGTGCGATATTCCATTCATTGCTTGGCTTTGCCGATATGACAACAACGGTTAATACCGAGAGTATCATTGCTAATTCGCCAGACAATTGGCTGTCTTATGGTAAGGATTATAAAGAGCAGCGTTACAGTGAATTAGATGAAATCAACGTCGATAATGTCGCAGATTTGAGTTTGGCGTGGTCATTTGATACTGATTTTAATCGCGGTCTTGAGGCAACGCCAATTGCAGTAGACGGTGTGCTTTACTTAACGGGTAACTGGAGTGTGGTCTACGCACTGGACTCGCGAAGTGGCGAGTTGCTGTGGAAGTATGACCCGCAAGTGCCTCGTGAGTGGGCAAAGATGGCCTGTTGCGATGTGGTCAATCGCGGCGTGGCTGCCTACGAGGGAAAGATAATATTCGGCACACTCGATGCACGCTTAATTGCTTTAGATGCGGCGAGTGGTGAAAAAGTCTGGGAAGTTGCAACCGCTGACATCAAGGCCTACCCCTATACGATCACTGGCGCGCCGCGGGTAGCCAAGGGAAAGGTTTTTATTGGTAATGGCGGCGCAGAATATGGCGTGCGTGGTTATGTCAGTGCCTTTGATGTGAACACCGGCGAGCAACTTTGGCGCTTTTATACCGTCCCCGCAAACCCTGCAGACGGCTTTGAAAACGACGCGATGAGAGCCGCGGCGGAAACTTGGACCGGAAAGTGGTGGGAGTATGGTGGCGGCGGCACGGTGTGGGACTCTATTGTTTACGATAATGAGTTAGATCAGCTTTATATAGGTGTCGGTAATGGATCGCCGTGGAATGCGAAAATACGCAGTCCGGAAGGTGGTGATAATCTTTATTTATCGTCGATTGTTGCACTGAACCCCGACAGTGGCGAATATATTTGGCACTATCAGGAAACGCCGGCCGAATCCTGGGATTACACCGCCTCTCAGCACATCATGCTTGCGGATATGGACGTTGAGGGTGAGCGGCGCAAGGTGATTTGGCATGCGCCTAAAAATGGCTTCTTTTTTATTCTAGATAGACTCAATGGTAAATTGCTTTCCGCTGAGCCCTATGTCGATGTTAACTGGGCAAGTCACTACGATTTAGAAACTGGGCGTCCTGTCGAAACTGAAAACGCTCGTTATTTGGACGGGGCGCAATTGGTTAGGCCATCATCTATGGGTGCCCATAATTGGCAGGCAATGGCTTACAGTCCACAAACGGGCTTGGTGTATATCCCTATCATTAATAGCTTGTTTGAATATAAAGCAGTGGATGACTATTTATATGAGTGGGGGCAGTGGAATTTAGGTGTGCATCTGCAGCAGCAGGCCGTTACAGACCCTGTTTTAGCCCAAGTTTTAATTCGCACAATTACTCAAGGCGCACTGTTGGCCTGGGATCCGGTTAAGCAAGAAGCTGCCTGGCAAGTGCCGCATAAGCTGACGTGGAATGGTGGCATATTAGCGACTGCTGGCGGTCTGGTATTTCAAGGTTCGGCGGAGGGTGAGGTGCTGGCGTTTCGTGCGGACAATGGCGAAGAGCTGTGGTCATTTGACGCAAATACGGGTGTTATGGCACCGCCAGTCACTTACAGTGTTGACGGCGAGCAGTATGTAACTATTTTGGCTGGCTGGGGCGGTGCTTTTGGTTTGATTGCCGGGTTAGAGCAAGACGTTTCACCGCCACCAAGCAGAGTGTTGACCTTTAAGTTAGGGGGTG
>JBKEFB010000112.1:0-8246 GCA_046712405.1 Zhongshania sp.
TGTATTAGTGAAAATAATATTAAAAATGCTGATTATGAAGATCGCATTATTTATTGGGTGGAGTAGGAATAGACATGATTGACCTTAATGATTACCGGCTTGCCTGGCAGGTATATCTCAGTGTTGGTCTAGTAGCCGGCCTGATTTGGTGCTTATTATTACGACGTTTCCCGGTTCGGGTATTGCGGTATTGGTTAATGACCGCGGGCGTGGTGTTTTTATTTTTACCGACTCGCCACCCAGATATGCCTGAGCTGTGGGTACCATCAGCAGGCGCGGCGGTATTAACGGTCTTAACTGACGGAGTTGAGGCCGCAGTGCCCCTATTAGTGATTATCGGTGCATCTCAAATCTTGGCGTTGGTGGTGGGAGTGTTGCTTGCTTATGCTTTCGCTGGGGACGGCAGCTCTAAAAAGGCAAAATCCAAGAGCACTGCTCCGAGCGAGCGCACCGAGCCCGATATTGGTTCGGATTAGTACTTAAATGAGGATATTAGCGTTCACTTTTAAATCTCCAGGGATTAGCGATACTGTGAATGTAAATCTTAAATTGGCATAAAATAAGACCATATTGCTTTAGATTATATTGAATCGCACTCAGAAACCCCGCTTTGTAACTGTGTGTTAAGGGCGTCAATGAAACTCGAATCGATAAGCATAGACGTTGATTATTCGTGACATCATCATGATGTTGTCAGTAGTTATTGGCCGCGACGGCGGTAACGACATAACGGATGCTAAATATCTATTGTCTAGGCGTCACGCCAGGCTGAGTTTAATGAACGCGTAATGGTTATTTGATGATCCAGAGCCATCTGTTAATAATCACCAAATAAATCGCCCTACTAAGGTTGAAGTGGGCGATGCGATTAAATTTGGTGGCACTGCATACTACCCAAAAAGATCTGTTGAAGACGGACGCGGAAACACGGCTATTACTCGGCATCTGCCGGAAAAAGAGTCGTCAGTAGGTGGCTCTGTCGTGTTGGAGGATGAGCCCGATGGCGAGTTGATCACCTTTGATCAATCCAACCGACCACCTTCAGGCTGAATCAATCTTTTTAACAAATTCCAACTTTAGTAAAGAAGTGGTTGTTCAGTTTGGTTACTAAAGCGCAAAATCAATTCAAATCACCGTAATCTAAACATTGTGCTATTATTATGAAAAAATAAAACAAGTCACTACAGTAAGTTTTTCCTGTCAAAAAAAAGCGATGATGCTTGACCCTTGGCCAGGGACCCTATGTAGATATTCGGGTAGGTCATCCTAGCACTTCGCTACAAGCTACCAAGTCGAAATAAATATCCGGTGAGTGGAATCTCTTGGATATTAGATTCGCAAAGGGCCTGCGCTTAAATAAGGAAATTTATTCGTTAGTGGTATGAAGTTGTCAAAGTGTAATTGGTCTCGGGTGAGTCGACCTAAAGTTTTGGTGATTACGGCAGGCATAATAAGTTTGTATAAAAGATAAGCCGTAGCCCGATGAATTTTAGGTGGCGATGAGCGCAGTATTAACGAAAGCAGCGGAGTGATATGTGAAAAACCAAACGGTCAGTCACCAACGGTGGTGGGTTAGTGTTCTCGCAGCTACTGCCTTGATTACACTATCAGCTTGTGTCCATACGCCGAGCGGTGAGGCTAAGAGCAATCCTTCTAGCTCTGAGGATATTATTGCCGGTTTGCAGATTGTGGATTGTTTGCTGCCGGGCCAGCTCCGAAAGCTCGGCAACATGGCGTATATGTCGCCCCGCCGTCCCGTAAAAACTACCGCCGCGAACTGCCGGATTCGCGGTGGTGAGTATGTTGCCTATGATCGCGCAGATTACAAGACAGCTTTAAGTGTGTGGCTACCTGCTGCCGAGCAGGGCGATGCCGAGGCACAACTTTCAGTTGGTGAAATTTTTGAGAAAGGACTCGGTACAGACCCCAATTACGAAGTCGCGATTTTTTGGTATAAAAAGGCGGCAGCGCAAGGCAATAAAAGCGCGTTATTTAATCTAGGTACCCTTTACGAACAGGGGCTTGGTGTGCAAAAAGATCGGCTGCAAGCGATAAATTACTACCGACAAGCTTGGGGTATGCCAGAGGACAGCTTAATTTATCAGGAAACCGCGCAGCGCGAGCAACAGGACTTGCGCGCAGAGTTAGCCATGCAACTGAAAACAAAAGACCAGCAAATGGCCTTGCTCGATAAACAGATGGCGTCTCTAAAAAAACAATTACGTGCAGCGAAAGTCGGTAGCCTCAGCGCATCCAATTCCAGCCCAACTGCTGAGCTGGCCACATTGCAGCAGCTGTTGAAATCAGTTAACGATGATCGCGCCAGTGTTGAGCGTCGGCTTTCGACTATTCCTAGATTACGTAGTACCTCAATATTGAGTGTGTCCTCATCGACACTCGCTTCTAAGACCGCAGATAGCATTAAAGTCGGTGATATGGATTTTGGACGTTATTATGCACTTGTTATAGGTAATCGTGACTACACGATGCTTGAAGACTTGGAAACGCCGCTCAATGATGCGAAAGAAATTGGTCAAATTCTCGAGCAAAAGTATGGTTTTCAGGTGCAATTATTGTTGAATTCCGACCGTTTGACGGTAATGCAGGCGATTAATGAGTTGCACAGCGTCTTGACTGAGAATGATAATTTACTTATTTATTATGCTGGTCACGGCAGTATGGTCAATGTTGGTGATCGCGATACTGGATACTGGTTGCCCGTCAATGCGGATGCGCCACCAAATGACGCTTTTTGGGTTTCTAACGAATTTGTGAGTAATCATCTGGGTCGCCTTCAGGCTAAGCGGATATTAGTCATAGCAGATTCGTGTTACGGCGGCCTATTGTCGTCGGCGCCTGACCAGTTATTTCTCGGCAATGGCAGAGAGTCAGATAACCCTGAATACGTAAAATATAAATTACCCCGAAAGTCACGTTTACTTATGTCGTCTGGTGGCGACAAGCCTGTTATTGACGAAGGCGGCGACGGGCATTCGGTATTTGCCCGAGAGCTTATCAGGGCATTGCGGGCCAATGCGGGCGTGTTATCAGCGCCGGATTTATATGCTCAGATAAAAGAGCCCGTTACAAATCAGGCGGCCTTGAAGAATTTTATTCAGGAACCGGTTTATAAAGTAATCAAGGGTGCTGGGCATGAGGTGGGCGACTTTTTCTTTGTTTCCAAGTCAAAAGTTAATTAGTAATGTGTGCGTTCAGCCTTGCATATAGTGTGTTTTTTATTTTAATTAATGCTTGTTAAGGACTTTTATTGTGAACAGAAAAACAAAGAATATATTCGCGTCCAGCGCATTAATCTTTAGTTGTGCAGTGCTATTTCCATCTATTGCATTTTCCGGCGAAGAATGTGCCAGTGTTGCGCCGAGAGCGGGTGCCGACAATTCTGGTGGCGATGATCCTACTGGGAACACCGAGAGTTCTGGTACTGAAACCTCGTCTTCGGAGCCCTGTGGTGCGACGGTAAGCGAGTCTTCGGGGGCTCAGGCGCAAGGATCTGTGATGACACTGCTGTCAAAAATAGGCCGCTTTCGTGCTAAAGGTGGTGGGGAGGGGGAGAAAGATAAAAAGACCGCCAGTGGTGGCGCCGCTAGTGCCGATAGTCTAGATAACGCCATGCTCGATGGTAGCCGATTTTCGTTATTCGGTTTTGCTGATTATTTCAAGAGTGATCGGGATGCGTCATCACGCAGCGATGGTTATGAGCAAGAAATTAACTCCTTGACCTTGGGTTTTGATTATCGATTAGATGATAGTACTTTTTTTGGCGTGTTTATTAATGGCTCCGATGGTGATACTGAGTTATATGCCGATGACGGTGGCAGTGACGTGTCATCAGCCACTGTTGGTATTCATGGGGCTAAATACTGGGGCAATACTTTTGTTGCGGGCTTGATCGCCTACGGTGCTTTAGACATAACCTCTAATCGCATTACGTCGTCTGATAGTTTCCGTGCGTCAACCGAAGGGGACTTTTGGTCTGGCGGTCTATCAATTGGTTTTGAAGAAAATTTTGGCGGCTGGCGAATTACCCCTCAGGCAGGAGTCTTATTGTTGAGCGGTGATATTGACGCATATCAGGAGCGGTCTGCTTCAGGAAACGGCGTTGTTCGCCGTATCAATAGCCAGAGTATTGCTTCACAAATGCTGACTTTAACGCTTCAAGCAGATTATCCGGTACTTTTGAATTGGGGCGTTTTGCTACCCTCCTTGCGCGTCGATTTAATTAGTGATGGTGGTGACGGCTCGAAAATCAATGGTCAAAATCTGGATGATTTAAATAAAAATGTCATTAGCAGCTTTGCTGATCAGGCAGAAGAACCAGATTCTAGTAACGTGGCAGTATCGGCGGGAGCTTCCGCGCTATTTAGAGATGGTTTGGTAGTATATGCTGTTTATGAACGGCTTTTACACCACGAGTATTTAAATAAATATACTGCGACTGTGGGCTTTAGATGCGAGCTTCCCTGAGTTTTTTGCTATGACAGCTCAGGTTGCTTTAGCTGATGGGTGAACAGCGGCCCGATGGCAGAAAACTGCTTTTCTGGTGTGCGGGTTTTTTTCTGTTTGCGATAATGCTAAGTATTACTGGATGCATTAGTCCAGCCCAGCGTATTGATTCGACCGCATCAAAGTTCGGCATGGAAAAGAGGGTCGTTATAGGCGCTGGCTTTCGTCATATTATTTATTTAAGAATATCGAGCCCTAAAAGTGGCCGTCTGCACGTGTATATCGAGGGCGACGGCAAGCCCTGGCTATATGGTCGTTACATTGCTGAAGATCCAACGTCAGAGCGACCGCTAGCATTGGGGCTGGCCAATCTTGATAAAGAAAATATTCTCTATCTCGGTCGACCTTGTTATATGGGTCTTTTTGAGGATGGTTCGTGCGCAGAGAAATATTGGACTTCTGCGCGCTATTCCGCCGATGTCGTCGCTAGTATGGTCGCGGCATTGAGGAATATAGTGGATGATATCGGTGTTAGTCATGTGACCTTGTTTGGCTACAGTGGCGGCGGATCAATCGCGATGTTAATGGCCGCATATTCTTTGCCAATGCAGATTCCATCACTAGATTCTGTTGTTACCGTCGCGGCCAATCTCAATGTCAAAGCCTGGGTGGATAAGCATGGTTATTTGCCCTTAGATCATTCTCTTGACCCAGCTCAAGCTAGCTACACAGATTCGGTCAGGTTTATGCACTACATCGGCGTAAACGATAAGAATGTCGCCGCTGGCCAGCTTTTGAATTTTGTTGGGCGTCATGGTGGCAGCTTTAAAGTATTAGAAGCAGTTGATCACAGCTGTTGCTGGATACAGCGCTGGCCGGCGTTATTACAAGAACAGGCAAGTTTCCTGAGGGGCGGGGTGGAATGACAGGCAGTGATAAAACAGAGCTTGCTGGTGGCGAGAAGGCGCCAAGTGATGATAATACTGAGATTGACGATGCGACGGTGATTTACGTTCAGAGAGGAGGGGCTGCTCTTTCATCAACACCTGATGACGAGACCGTTGTTACCACCTCGAATAATTATGATGCCACTCAGGTTTACAATCCGAAAGATACTTTTGCAGGGCCTGCTTCTGCAGGTGGAACAAGCTTTAAAGTCGGTGATCTTCTTAAAGATCGCTTCAAATTAGAAAAAATGTTGGGTGAAGGCGGCATGGGCGCGGTCTTTTTGGCACTGGATCAACGCAAAATAGAGGCGCGCCATCACGACCCATATGTGGCGATAAAACTGATCAGTGGCGAGTTTTCTCAAGACCCAATAGCTTATATCGCCTTGCAGCGTGAAACCGATAAATCTCAGAAACTCGCTCACCCGAATATTATCACCGTCTATGATTTTGACCGCGATGGCGACGTGTTCTTCATGACGATGGAAGCTTTAAAAGGACAAACACTAGACGAGTTTATTAAAGATGAAACACGTAGTCATCAGCAAGCAATCGCCTATATTAATGCCCTGAGTCAGGGTTTGGCTTATGCCCATCAACGCAATATTGTGCACTCAGACGTTAAACCTCAGAATGTTTTTGTAACGGAAGAGGGGGTTTTAAAAGTCTTGGATTTTGGTATAGCAAGAGCCTTGGCTTCGGTCGAGGGGATAGTACCGGATGAATTTGATGAGGTGGTTGGTTTAACGCCAGCGTATGCCAGTTGTGCTATGTTTGAGGGGGCAGATCCGGATCCCGCGGACGATGTGTATGCCATAGGTGTGATGGCTTATGAGCTATTTACGGGAAGGCATCCTTTTGATCGAAAAAAAGCGACGGTTGCACGCGATGCCGGAATGCAGGCAAAGCGTATTAAAGATATTCCGCATTATCAGTGGAAGGCGATTGCTAAGGCCTTGAGTTTTGAGCGCGCCACGAGCTCGCAAACTGCGGATCAGTTTTATCGGGAATTTAGTGGCGCTGGTCGCAGGGCGAAGCATCTTAGCTTGGCCTTATTGACTGTGGTATTAGCCTTTGGCGGGTACTTGAGTTTTTACGCGCCGGTAGCCGGTCCAGAGATACCCTTTAAACAGTTGTCCCCGGAGATTCAGCAGAAGGTGTTAGGTAATTTGAGCGAGGCTGATCAGGCTTTGAAATTCTCAGATCTCAATGGTGCACTATTTTATTTAGATCGCGCGTATGCTTTGCATCCAAGAAATCAGGATGTGATGGAAAAACTCAATGCTCTAGTAGAAAGTATTACGGGTGCGATGGCGGTGGCTGATACTAAAAGTGGCCGTGTAATCAGACTTAAACAGCTCGATGACTTAATGAAATACGATTCTTTAGCGCAAAATCCGCAACTCCTGGCCTTAAAAATTTCCTTGGAATCCAAGATGCAATTGGGAGAAGTAACGACTGGGGCAGATCAGTAGCGTGCTTTTCTGCCTAGGGGTTAGGACTTTAATTTCTGCGAATGCGACTGAAAATACCGCGGATCTTAAATGTCGCTCTGCAGAATCAGGCAATATTACCGCTATAATTTTTGCCGTATTTTAGGGTAATGATGCAATACGTTCAGCGACCACCATTATCGCGTGGCTGGAAATCGCTAGCCAAAACATCTCGCTCTTTTATCAGTCTGTTTACCCATTGCATCGCCTCTTTATCATCAACGGCCTCGGCTATATCATCTATATTCAAATCGAGATTTTCTGGAGGTAATCTTCGCACCTATGCTTTGAAATTTGATAGGGCTCATTGCCCCTGAGCGCCCGTTAGATGAGGCTAAAGGCGGCGTGTTAGACGGCTGCGGTCATGATGGCTTTTCACATGTGTTTTAAATATAGCAAGAGATATACCGGGTAGAGGTTCCCGCCGATGCCTACCCCGGTATGAAGATACCGATACTGGTGACTGTGTACCGCCTTATTTCCGGGCCAGCGCTTTACTGATACGGGACCTGATTGTTGAACAGCTAAATCCTTAAGTAGTGGTCGGGATTACTGGCGGCGAGTGCTGCGATACCGGCAATAGGCCCCGTCATTTCTTTGCTGCAGTTACTAAAAAGTCAGTTTTACGCCAGGGCTAAAAGTATCATGCAACATTCGATACTCACACTGCTGATATAGTCGGATAACCGCGCTCTGCCGCTAAAAGGTGATTGTAATTCCGGTGTTAGCACCGGCCGACTCAATAATTTCCACTTTGGTTGGTAATAGGCCATCCTGCTCACCCGGGTAAATCAGCTTGGCACCAATGCGCTCTTTAACGCTGTTTGCTGGCTTGCGATTTCCCATTCGCACGACTGAAGTACTTTCAGTACTTAGCCTTAGATCAATAAAGGCGTGAAGCATTATGATCGCCGTCGGGGTTGATAAGGCGTAATTAAACCTAATTTAAGTAGGCAGCAAGGCTACATTCGCTAAATCTATGTTTTCAATCTCACTAGAACTGGCCTGATTTGTAATTGCCTTATAATGCCAGCTTGGGTAGTCTTCTTCGCAGGCTTTTAACTTCGCAATATGTTTAGTAAACAGTGCGTTATTTTTACCAGGAAAAACCAATGAAATTTACCGGCACCGATTCTTATGTTTCTACTGATGACCTGAGCATGGCAGTTAACGCTGCGGTGGTTTTGCAACGCCCCTTGTTGATTAAAGGTGAGCCAGGCACCGGCAAGACCCTGCTAGCAGAGGAGGTTGCAGCCTCTTTGGGTAAGACTTTGATCCAGTGGCACATCAAATCCACGACTAAGGCGCAACAGGGCCTCTATGAATATGACGCGGTTTCACG
>JBKEFB010000113.1:0-8133 GCA_046712405.1 Zhongshania sp.
CCTCCATCAACTGACGGTATACTGCCAAATCGGTATCAATAAATAGTGATCGCTGGGAGATACCGGCGTTATTGATCAGCACATGCACTGCGCCAATCTCTGGCAATTGGGATTGCACAGCGTCAACGAGCTTATCGGCATCCGCTAAATCCAAAGGTACAACCCAATGCCGCTCCATGCCCCCCGGTAGCGACTCTGCTATTTCAATCAAGGCATCGCGACGCCGGGCAGACAGCACAATACGAGCGCCCTTTCCCGCTAGCTGTCGACAAAGCTCAAGACCTATCCCCGAGCTGGCCCCGGTAATCCAAATCGTCTTATTCTCAATATCCATGGCTGCTTCCTGCGATTTTCGGTGTTGGCGACATCAAGGTCGCCTAGCAATATGCTCCTTCTCCCATCATAGCCCGAAGGTCTATGGCTGACCCGGCGTAACGATGCCCGTAGTTTTCGGTTATTGGTTGCCAGTATGGCTGATGCTGTGCGGGTCATGACCTCGCCTCCTTTGCTTACTTCAATTTAATGGCTGCACTATAGCCCTGCTGTTTAAAATGGTCTGTGGCGTTTAGTCCATTTTTTATGCCCAATCGTACAAATCACGCTGCTAATGGGCGTGGTTCATCACATTGGTCCCTTTGTATCGAGCGTTAGGCCGCTTAAAAACTGTGGGTTCTGAAAGTCATTTATTGCACGGTTAATTTCTTCAGATGTATTCATCACAAAAGGGCCGTATTGCACGATAGGCTCATTAATAGGCTGACCACTGAGCACTAATAATTCTGCACCTGAGGGTCCGGCCTTCAACGCTAGTCTTCCCCCATTATCGTAAACACCTAGTTGGCGCGATGCGATAAGGTCTGTTGCGCCTTTATAGACATACAACAGTGCTTTGTTTTCTGTATTTAAAGACAATTCGACCGTTTCGTTAGCGGCCAGTTGCACATCAACAAAAACAGGGTGTGTCGAGCTTTCGGGTCCCGGACCGCGTAACAACTGTCGATTGATTGTTACGCTACCGGCGATGACGCGCACCATTGTTCCGTTCGGTAATCGCTGCTGGGTTATATCAGTACTGATAATTTCACGGTAAGCCGCCGGCTTCATTTTTTCGGCGGCAGGTAAATTTAACCAGATTTGAAAGCCGTGCAGCAAACCTTGTTCCTGTTCGGGCATTTCAGAGTGAACCACACCCGCCCCCGCCGTCATCCACTGCACATCACCTGCAGCAATAACCCCTTCGTTGCCCATATGGTCTTTGTGGCGCATGCGACCAGTCTTCATGTAGGTAATGGTTTCAAAACCTCGATGCGGATGCTCAGGAAAACCACCGATGTAGTCTGCTGCATCATCGGAGTTTATTTCATCGATCATCAAGAACGGGTTAAGTGCCTGATGCAGCCCTCGACCCGCCAAGCGGTGAATTTTAACCCCGTCACCATCCTGGGCTGGCCGGGCTGGAATAAGTTGAATTAATTCGCTCATTTGTCTTCTCCAATCTCTTCTCGGTCATGGGTGGCGCTAAAATCCTGTGCCGGACCCAGGGGGATGACACCGGTAGGGTTGATCATTAAGTGACTGGCGTAATAGTGCGTCTTAATGTGCTCAAAGCTGACGGTTCCGGCAACGCCTGGCACTTGATAAAGCTCGCGCACATAAGCACTGATGGCTGGGTAGTCGGCCAGTAATTGTCGATTTGTTTTGAAGTGGCCAAAATACACGGCATCAAAACGAATCAAGGTGGTAAATAACCGCCAGTCGGCTTCCGTCAATTGCTGGCCTGCCAGATAGCGCTGTTTCGTTAGCAGCCCCTCTACCCAGTCCAGCGAATCAAATAACGCGTGAAATGCCGCTTCGTAAGCCTCCTGCGTCGTAGCAAAACCGGCTTGGTAAACGCCATTGTTGACAGTGTTGTAAATACGATCGTTCAACGTATGGATCGTCTCTTGTAATGCCTTTGGGTAGTAATCGCTGGTATTGCCGGTTAGATGATTAAACGCCGTATTAAACATGCGGATAATTTCTGAGGATTCATTGCTGACAATGGTCTGTGTTTTTTTGTCCCACAATACCGGTACAGTGACGCGTCCTTCATAGCTGGAATCAGCTTTTAAATACAGCTGATAAAGGAAGTCCAGGCCGTAAAGTGAATCGTTCATTTCCCAGCCGTTCTCCAGCATGATTGGCTCGACCAAGGTGACATCGATATAGTCTTCCAGCGCCTTTAGCTGGCGAAAAATCAATGTGCGGTGTGCCCAGGGGCAAGCCAGTGACACGTACAAGTGGTAGCGTCCCTTTTCTGCTTTAAAGCCAGGCTCACCATTGGGGCCCGCTTCGCCATTGGCCGTCAACCAGCTTCGGAAACGACTATCCTGGCGGCGAAATTCCCCATCGCTATTACCGGTGTCGTACCATTGATCTACCCATTCACCCTTCTGTAATAAACCCATTATGCTGCTCCTGCAATACCGTTGGAATAAAACTCGGCTATCAGCGCGTCGACCTGTTGTTTGCCCTGGGCAATCACCTGCTCAGGGGTGCCTTTCGAACCACTGGCATCGATATGAAATATCTCGGGAATACCCAGAAACCTGCAGATATGCTCCAGATAGCGGCTCGCAAAATCCATCTCGCTACCGATAGGCGTGCCACCAGAAGCTGTGATAATGAAAGCCCGCCTGACATTCAGTAAGCCTTCCGGGCCCTGCTCGGTGTATTTAAAGCTAACGCCTGCTCGACAGATTGCGTCGATCCACTGCTTCAATGAAGCGGGAATCCCAAAGTTGTACATCGGCGCGCCTATCACCAGGGTGTCTGCATCTTTTAGCTCATCAATTAACTGCTCCGACAATGCGAGTTGAGGCTGCAAACTAGCGCGCTGGCTGTCGGAGGAGCCGTGAACCGCTATCAGGTCCTCTGCCGTGATTGGCGGTAAAGCGTGCTGCACCAGGTCTCGACTAACTACCGGTTCTCCCAGGGTATCAACCAGATACTGTCCAATAATGCGAGTATTTGAATGGTTCAGCCGTGCACTGCTATTGATATGTAAGACGGTCATGTTGTTGCTCCAATTATGTTGATTTATACGGTGGCGTTTATTTTGCCAGCTGGGCTTGCAGCGCTCTGTCAGCACTGAAGCTGCCAGCGCCTCTGAATATCAGGCCAACACTGACCACCAATAAGGCCAGACCAAATTCGTAGCCGTTGTTTGACATGAAGAGGCCGTTTTCCCAATGCACTGTCACAATCGCAACGATCATGGTGATAGCCAGTAGCAGGGCGGCTGGGCGCACCAGTAAGCCGGCTATAAGCAGTAAGCCGCCGATGAATTCTGCGCCGCCAGCGGCTGTGGCCATCAACAGCCCAGGCTCAAGACCGATGGAAGTCATCCAGTCAGCGGTGCCGTCCAGGCCATATCCGCCAAACCAGCCGAATAATTTCTGCGCACCGTGTGCTGCAAAGATCGCACCGGCGCCTACGCGAAGAGGCAGGGTATCCAGGCCAGTGGCTGTGGTAGTTAGGTTTTTGATTAGTGATTTCATGGTGTTGCTCCTGGGTAGTTTTGGTGGGCTAATTTAACTAATGAAGCTATTGTAAGGATTATAATTTTCGCAATAACCCTCATTTTTAGTTTAGAATGATCTAAATATTAGAACTATTATTTAGGGTGCCAAAATGAGTAAAAACCCCATAACAATAGAGGTTCTGGAAACGATAGACGCTATCGACCGACGTGGAAGTTTTGCAAAAGCAGCTGAAGAACTGAACAAAGCAACCTCGGCTATTTCCTATGCCGTACAAAAGTTGGAGGAGCAGCTGGATATTGCTGTTTTTCAACGCCAGGGGCGCCGCTCGGTATTAACGCCAGCGGGACGCTTACTATTGGCAGAGGGTAGAGAAATACTTCAAGCCACCGCCCGTCTGGCAAACAAGGCAAAAGAAGTTGCCACCGGCTGGGAGCCCTGTATCAGTATTGCTGTTGAGTCAGTTCAATCGTACCCGGTATTTTTCTCACAACTGCGCGAATTTCTCGAAGAGCATCCCACAGTGGAAATTGATATCTGCGAATCAGTGCTTAATGGTGGCTGGGAGGCGCTTGAGCAAGACCGGGTTGACCTGATTGTCGGATCCCCGGGGCCAGTCCCGCTGCAAAAAGGCTATCGCGCGTAGACAAGTTTATAAAGTACCGCTGTTCAATAAGTAATGCGAATAAGCAGCTAATGGCGGTTTAATAGCGAGGATAAAACTCACGGAGTATTAAAGTGACCTAAGGCTGCTTGATTAACTTACTGATGGCGAAAGTAAGTTATGATCATTTTTATATTGATAAAATATGACATATTATTAACTGGGATATACCTGATTTAGCTTTGTACACCAATAATAAAAATAAGGTATTCGAAATCTAAACCATGACATAAAATTAAAAAAACGTTTCAAGGAGTAACCCTTTATGACCGCCAACACACCCTATCGATTAATGGGCCGACCGGAGTCGGGTTACTCTCTTAAAGTACGATCTGCGCTGCGTTATAAAAAACTCGCCTTCGAGTGGATGGATCGTTTTAAACATCAGGCCTTGTACCAGCAATACGCCAAGGTACCGCTAATTCCTCTCTTGTTGTTGCCCACTGGCAGCGCCATGCAAGATTCGACACCCATATTGGAAATGCTAGAAAAACAACATCCAGAGACATCACTCCACCCGCGAGATCCCGCCCTCCGATTTCTGTCCGAATTGCTAGAAGAGTATGGCGATGAGTGGGTGAATAAACTGATGTTCCACTATCGCTGGGGCTATCCGGCTGATCAGCAACGGCGAGGCGCGTCACTGGCACGTGGCGTTGTTGAGGGCAAGGGTTTTAAGCTGCTTGCGCCCATCATAACGCCCCTTGCCGCTCGGATTATTGTCAAAAGAATGGTGCCGCGAATGGCCTTTGCTGGCGCCAATGAAAATAATGCGCCCATTCTGATTGCCTCCTTTTTACAGCTGATCGATATACTTGAAGCGCACCTTAAAACCCGCCCTTATATGTTTGGCGGCAGGCCATCTTTTGGTGACTTTGGGCTTTGGGGACAACTCTGGCAGGCATGGATTGACGCCAGTTGTGAAACAATCCTTGAGCAGCGCGCCCCGTCGGTCGTGGCATGGATTAAGCGCATGGAATACCCAAGTATTGAGGGCGAATTCGAATCCCTCGATTCATTGACTGCCACATTAAAGCCGATTTTCGAGCGCGAAGTCGGCCCGCATTTTCTTGCCTGGAGCGAAGCCAATGCCAAAGCATACACGGCCGGTGAAAAGCAGACCGAACTACCCATGGACGGTCAAAAATACTATCAAAAAACCTTTAAATATCCGGCTAGTAGTCTCAATATTCTTAAAGAGAAATTTAAGGTCGCAGCGCCCGTCAGCGCGCTCAGTGATTTCCTCGAAGATAGCCGCTGCCTAGGCTACCTAGAGTCACAGCCATGACTAAGTGGACATTTCTTAGCTGACTATTTTTAGATAAATACTTTTAATTGAATAAACTCCGCTGAGCAAGTTTAAATCCATAAATTAAAATAAGGGCGCCAAGACAATGACACAGTGCACAGAGTTATGGGTTGATCGCGGCAACTACCGCAACACCAAAATAGTTACCGAGGCCAGCTGCCCCTTAAAAGACGGCGAAATTCTTGTCGCCATTGACAAGTTTGCCCTTACCGCCAACAACGTCAGTTATGCCCTCTCGGGGGATATGATTGGCTATTGGAAGTTCTACCCCGCCGCCGATAATTGGGGCAAGGTACCGGTGTGGGGCTGTGCGAATGTGGTGACATCAAAATGCCAAGATGTAACAGTGGGTGAACGTCTGTGGGGTTTCTTCCCTATGGCTAGTCATGCCATTCTTGAGCCAGGGAAGATCAAAGCCGAGTATTTTAGAGACGTTGCTGCGCATCGCGCCGACCTGCCTGGCCCAAGTCTTTACAGCTCCTACCGACGGACACAGGCAGAACCTGACTCTGTGCAAAAATTTGAAAACCAACGCTGCCTGCTATTCCCGCTATTTGCCACTTCTTTCATTATCTACGACTACCTGATTGATAATGATTTCTTTGGCGCGCAGCAAGTGGTGGTGGGATCGGCATCGTCCAAAACCGGATTTGGACTGACCATGATGTTACACAACAACTCGTCGGTGTCACAGACCGTCATTGGCGTCACCTCAGCCCGCAATAAAGAATTTGTCGACTCATTAGACTGCTGCGACCACATCATTTTGTATGGCGAAGAGACGCAGCTAGACAGCACCCTAGCAACCGCTTACGTGGATATGTCTGGTGATATGAAACTGACCACGGCACTACACCATCATCTGGGCGCCAATATGGTCGAAAGCTGTATGGTCGGCGCTAGTCACTGGGAGAGTGGTGGCGACGTCGGCAAATTGCCTGGCGCAAAACCCAGTTTCTTCTTTGCCCCCAGCCAGATTGCCAAGCGTGACCAAGAGTGGGGCCACGGTGTGGCCATGACAAAGGCCATGGAAGCCAGCTTTACCATCGCCTCAAAAGTCAAAGATGTCATGCAGGTCGAGTGGATTAACGGCCCAGAGGCAGTGAATGCGGCCTGGCAGGATCTGCTTGATAACAAAGTGTCCGGCAGCACCGGCATTATGGCGTCAATGCTTGCTGGTAGCTAAGGTCTTAGGATGCGTTGGCTCATAATTGTTAGCCAACGCACTCACACCCTTAGGGCGTGACGATAGAAAATACGCCTTTGAGTTTGTCCTGTAGCGCAAAAAATCGGGCCAGATCTATCTTACTACCATCGATAGACAGCTGATCAGAAAATAGCAGATCTTTTATGCTCGCCTGCCCTAGGGCAATATCTAAAAACAAATCATGACTTATATTGAGCGTTGCGTTTGCATCGGGGTCGGCTTCGGCCTGACGATGATGTAAGACCGAATTCTTCAGGGTTAAAACATGCGTTTCGGCTAGGTCGGTAAATACGAAGTTAATCGTCATTTCTATACCGTCGGCTTCAGGGCCGTTCAATTGCGCCGCCATAACATTAAAGAAATTTGAGCGCGGTGAGTGCACTACCATGTCTTTAGCCACACTCAGATCCTGAGTCTTACCGGTTTTACCGTGGCGCAGCTCGTGAGCACCGGTAAGATAAACATCGCGCCAGGGACCCGATTCGGCTTGATAACCCAACTGATCATAATTACGCGCCAGCAAGGCCTTGGCCTCTCGGTTCTCTGGCTCAGCAAATACCAGATGGTTAAGCAGCGTTGCAACCCAGCGGTAATCACCTTTATCAAACGCTTGCCGAGCAATATTTAGCACCTTATCTGCACCGCCCATAGAGGCAATATATCGCTTACCAGCATCCACGGGAGGCAATGGATTAAGGTTGGCAGGATTGCCGTCGTACCAACCGAAATAGCCTTGATAGACCGCGCGCGAATTATGGGAAGTGGTGCCATAGTAGCCTCGGTTTGAAAAACTTTTCTGAAGCGCAGCTGGCAACTCCAACTGTTCAGCAATCTCTATCGGCGTGAAGCCTTTATAGGCTAAGTGCAGGGTTTGGTCATGAATATATTTGTAGGTGTCACTTTGTACTTCAAAAAAATCAGCGATGCGCGACTGCCCCCAGATCGGCCAGTGGTGGCTGCCAAAATAGACATCAGCCTCTGCAAAGATTTCTGCTGCCTCGTCAATAAAACTGCTCCAGGCCAGCGCGTCACGAACTTTAGCGCCGCGTAAGGTATAAAGATTATGCATATTTCGCGACACTAATTCGGCCCCGCAAAATGCTTTTTTCTCTGGCAAATAAAAGGTGAACTCGGCTGGCGCCTCTGAACCAGATACATTTTGGAAGACAAAAGAAACGCCGTCGATAACCAGGGCTTGGCCAGTGTGATCGACTAGATCGGTGGGCGTCAAAATACCCACTGTGCCAATACCCGGCTCTTTCCCCAAGCCACTATCAATATGACCTCGTGGCGTTCTCGGCAGTGGCATACCGTACATATACTCTGCACGGCGATTCATGGTTGGCCCTGCTAAAACATTCTCACTAATCGATTCATCCATAAAACCCGCCGGGGCAATCACCCGTATATCAGCGGCCTTGGTTTGGGCTGC
>JBKEFB010000114.1:0-8008 GCA_046712405.1 Zhongshania sp.
TTATTGCGATCCTGATCGGTCTCGCCGTGGTCAACATCATCGAACCCGGCGGCGGCGACAATCGGGCTCTCGCGGCCACGATCAGCACCAGCGACCCAGCAATTAGCGATACCTTGGCAAAAGTCGAAGGTCGCGGCACTGGCGATATTGTGCAGGTGTTTGTGCGCATGATTCCCAGCAATATCGTCTCAGCCGCCGCCAACGGCGAAATGCTGGGGCTGATATTCTTTAGCTTGTTATTCGGTTTTTTCTTAGCGCGGAGCAAATCAGAGCATGCGGCAACCCTGGTGCACTTTTGGCAGGGCATCATGGACATCATGACCGCGATCACTATGTGGGTTATGAAATTCGCACCGTTGGGGGTATTTGGCCTGGTTGCCAAAACGGTCGCCATTACCGGCTTTGCGGCATTTAAACCGATGTTGCTATTCTTTATCAGCGCCTTGATTGCGCTACTTATTCACGCTTTTGTGGCGCTGCCACTGGCACTGCGCTACCTCAGCGGGGTAAGCCCCAGAAAGCATTACGCCGCAATGACACCCGCACTGCTCACCGCATTTTCAACGGCCTCTAGCTCAGCAACGCTGCCATTGACCCTAAAGAGTATTCAGGAAGAATCCGGAGTCTCCAAACAGGTGAGCGGCTTTGTCTTACCGCTCGGAGCTACCGTGAATATGGATGGCACGGCACTGTATGAATGTGTCGCGGCCATGTTTATTGCTCAGGTTTATGGCTTAGAACTTGGGTTTGTGCAGCAATTCACTATTGTGATGGTTGCCCTGCTAACCTCTATTGGCGTCGCTGGTATTCCAGCCGCGAGCTTAGTCGCTATTTCGGTTATTCTCGGCGCTATAGGCCTTCCTTTGGAAGGGATTGGTCTGCTATTAGTCACCGACCGCATACTCGATATGATTCGAACCGCCGTCAATGTATTTAGCGATTCCTGCGCGGCGGTAATCATTGCCCGCAGCGAAGGCGAGGACACCTTAATAGCCGTAAAAAGTTGACCCCTGTTTTTTATCATAAGTAGTCAATAGCAATAAAACGGATTCTTTATGAGCGAACGTAAACCGATTCCCCGTATCAAAGGGAATAATTATTCTGAAGCGGCTGCCGCACTGCGCCGCGCCTTTATTGAAGAACAAACCGGTGCCACACTCAAGCACACCGGCCACTACTCCATCGACCCGGCCAGCGTAGAGGGTAACGCCGAAAACTTTATTGGCGTGGTCCAAATGCCCGTTGGTGTTGCCGGCCCCTATCTCATTAATGGCGAACATGCCCAAGGAGTGTTTTATGTGCCCATGGCGACCACCGAAGGCACCCTAATTGCCTCTTACAGCCGCGGTATGCGAGTTATATCAGAATCCGGCGGCGCTACTGTTACCGTCATTGAAGAGTTTATGCAGCGCGCGCCCTTATTTGAATTCGCCAGTGCCCGCGAAGCACGGCATTTTTCAAATTGGTTAGATGAGCAACTGGCCGCCATTCGCCAGCAAGCTGAAAGCACCACTTCTATTGGCAAGTTACAGCACATCCAAAAATGGGTTATCGCCAATAAATTATATACGCGCTTTAACTACACCACCGGCGACGCCGCTGGGCAAAATATGACGGGTAAAGCCACCCACAAAGCCTGCCAGTGGATACTGATCAACTACCCGGGCGCAATCGAAAACTTTTCACTGTCTAGCGGTATAGAGACCGATAAAAAGCACTCCCATATGAATCTTTTGCACAGTCGCGGCAAGAAGGTTGTAGCGGAAGCAACTATCAGTAAAGACGTTTTAAAAGATCTGATGCGCGCCGATCCTGAACGCATGTTTCGACTTCGCCAACGCACGATGCTCGGCAGCCTACTCGCCGGTTCTGCCTACAATGGTCCCCACTCTGCCAACGGCATTGCGTCAATGTTTATTGCCACCGGCCAAGACGAGGCCAACGTCGTTGAGTCTCACACCGGCATTGCATTTATGGATCTCACCCCAGCCGGCGACTTGTATTACTCAGTTACCCTACCGTCCATTATCTGCGCGAGCTACGGGGGTGGCACGGGGCTGGCAAGCCAGCGCGAATGTCTCGAAATAATGGACTGCTACGGCCAAGGTAAGGCCCGTAAACTCGCTGAGATTGTCGCCGCCACGGTACTTGCTGGCGACTTGTCCTTAGCCGCAGCCATTGTTGCCGATGAATGGGTTTCTAGCCACGATCAACTCGGTCGCAACAGGCCTTAACTCTCTGCCTCATATAATTTAAAGAGATCACTTGAGCGTATGAAGACAGCAAGCATTAATCTGCAGCGTCAAAAAACCTATCACCGAGTACCCTCAGTGCCGGTTCACAAGCCCATTTTTTTTCGGCTTATGCCATTTATCTCAAAATTTAAACTAAAACGGAAATCCCTGCTAGGCGTCGCCATACACGATTATCAATTGGTGAATAACGGCGCGCGGGGCGTCCAGCAGTGGTTTTTAGACAATACCGACACCTCAGGTGTGTCGCCAGATTCGATCGCGGTATCTGGACAAAGCACTGGCGAACCCCGCGCCGGTAAATACTGGTTGCTAAATGCCTCCGTAAGTGTCGACATCTTCAAATTTAAATATCAATTTTTGTGGCGTGTACTAACGCTTTAAAATATTGCGTTCAAGCCACCGACCCTGAGTAAACAAGCGATATGATTAGTGATTCCACACCGTCAAAGCACGGACCTTTAAAGGGCTTACGTATTTTAGAACTAGGGCAACTAATCGCCGGTCCCTTTGCGACCACAATGCTAGGCTATTACGGTGCTGAAGTGATCAAAATAGAACCCCCTGGTATTGGCGACCCCATTCGTCGCTGGCGCACTATGAAGGGTGATACCTCGCTGTGGTGGTATAGCATTGGCCGCAATAAAAAATCGGTGACCGTAGATCTTCGTCACCCCGACGGCCAGGCCATAGTGCGAGATCTGGCCGCGCAATGTGATGTATTAGTAGAAAATTTTCGTCCAGGCGTTATGGAGGGCTGGAAGCTCGGACCAGATGACTTAAAAGCAGCCAATCCAGAGTTAGTTTACACCCGTATTTCTGGCTACGGCCAAACCGGTCCCTATGCCAACAAGCCCGGCTTTGCTTCGGTATGCGAGGGTATTAGTGGCTTTCGTCACTTAAATGGATTTCCGGGTGAAGTACCGGTACGCCCCAACCTCAGCCTTGGTGACAGCATTGCATCGCTGCACGCTATTATCGGTATATTAATGGCTCTAAGCGCCCGTGAGCGAGGTCTTCATCAAGGCCAAGTCATTGATGTCGCGCTGTATGAAACCATGTTTAATATGCTCGAGTCGGTGGTATCCGAATATGCCGAGCAAGGAATTATCCGTGAAGCCTCTGGGACCACCTTAACCGGCATCGTTCCAACAAATACCTACCGTTGTAAAGACGCTAAGTTTGTCATAATCGGGGGCAACGGCGACTCTATTTTTAAACGCCTGATGACCGAAATAGGCCGCCAGGATTTTTCCACAGATATCACCATGACCGACAATGCCGGCCGAGTCACCCATCAAAAAGTGATCGATGACGCTATCGCTAACTGGTGTCGCCAACATCCAATAAAAGTGGTTATTGAGAAGCTTGAAGCCGTTAGAGTCCCTGCCGGTCCGGTCTATAATGCCGAGGACATGGCAAACGATCCGCACTTTCAAGCTCGCGACTTGTTTGAGGAAATAAATATCGATGCCACTAACGCCGTCATTATTCCCGGTATGTCTCCCAAGCTTAGCGGCACGCCCGGCGCCACCCACTGGCCGGGACCAAAACTCGGGGAACACACCGATGAGGTTCTCACCGAACTGCTTGGTATCTCGGCCAAGGGCTTGCAGGCGCTCAAAAGTAACGCGGTCATCTAGAACACAATGTCCGTAAACATTATTTTTTAAGCCTATCGCGCTTGCCAACTCACGTGGCGGCGTATTTAATTCAATCGGTGCGGGCACGAGCCCGCGTTGAGTTGACGGCAGCGGCCGTTGATATATTTGCGTCTTTGCAGTCTTCACAAGGATATAATCTATGCACTTAGACAAGGCAAAAAAGCGCATCGCCAAACAGGTCAAAAAAGGATTCAATGGCTATCCGTTGATCTCCCTAAAATACTTTGGCGCTACTTCAGACACGGCAACGGAACTGGTCATTTCTTTTGTGATGGAAGAAGGCGCGGAACCGCAAGTTCAAACACTTGCGTGCAAACTTGACGCTAGGGAAGACGAAACCATTCAATCTACAGTGGTAAAAATTATTGAGCGAGCCAATGTTAATACGTTAACAGAGCTTAGCGAAGTTTCCATTATTAGCTAAAACAATAATTCTCCCGCAGCCAATCAGAGGACATTTTTACTAATATCAGATAAATCAGACACTTGCCTTAATATCCGCCGCCTTAATTTAATCGGGGAATGGCACTCAATATCCACCTAAATAGACGCTATCAGCCCTGTGTTCCGTGGGGTTAAAGACAAACAGCGCTTATTGCGTCATAATAGCCGACGCGACGCGGCTTATGTTCCCACACCAGATGAAAACTGCTTGGTAATTTAAGGGGCAATTTTTCTCTAGGGTCAGCATCGCCAGGTTTTCAAATTTCAGTATAGCTACAGTGATTATCAGGTTTGGCTTGCGGACTTATCGTGATTAAATTAAGCCAGGCAATGTTATCACTATCAATTCAACTGCCTTGCGCTGCATCTCTAACAGCAATCTATGGCGGTGCCTACTTTGTAAGGAAATAGTTTGAACATGCAGGATAAAATAACCGTTATATTGAATTACCTTAACGAAAATAAAACCCGTTGCAGCAACAGCGCGGCAGCTGAAGCTTTAGGTGTTACCGCCCCGGAGCTAAAAAAGCTACTTGGTGAGCGTCGCCCAGAAACATCGTGGCTAGTTAATTATGGCACTGGCGAGCCTGCAGGCTACACCGCCGACGATAAGCACCCAGACTTGTATCGTACCAAGCGTATTATTAAATCAGCAGAAGTGTTAACCCGTAATCTCGATTTATAAAAAAAATGGCTTCGCAGTATCGTTCTGCTCAATTCCTTATATTTTTCAACCAACAAGTAAATTACTGCGGCCGACGATCGACGCTTTGTAGTTGCGTGTTGGGTGAAAAATATCAAGGGGTATTTCCTATAGCTAAAATAGCTATCAGCAAGATGTTATTCAGTCTCAATACCCATATTAGCCAGAAGTCACTATGCTTAAAATAGCTATTTACGCCGCAATATGTTCTCTGCAGTATTAGCCAAATCTACGACAGCCAAGACCGCAAGCTGCGCATTAGCAAGCAAGCAGTCCGACATCAAGCCCAAGGCTTGCCATTACATATCAACTGATTTAGCAATATTCTAAGGACGAACCTCCGTGTTGCTGTGGGGTTATCTTTACCTTCTATGAGTTCTAAATAATAACCGTGCTGACAACGACTAATTGTCGCAACCTTGAAACTTGTCTTGCCGAGCTTGGCTAAAGATTTACACCGTGTCATTTCACGATCAGCTGACGCCATTTTCTACACCTGTATTTTACCAATCATCGCAATCAAACCTATCTAGCTCGTCGCCTGAGGAGGACTCCCAAACAGCAACGACTTTGCACATCCTACAATAGTCGAAACATTATCTTGACCATCCGCAATGATTCGCCATTCCCGGCACATTCGCCTCGGCTGCTACTGGTTAAGAGTCGCAAGTGACTAGCACGGCTGGGAATTTGCGCGTCCTAGATCACCCCATTAAACCGCCTAAAATTAGCAAATTTAAATCGTCTTCCAGTAATAACGCTTCCAATAAATCTACGTCGACGCCAACCCGCACATTCAGCACGATATTTTAATATGTACTGCGGTCAATGAAATCGATCTCAGTGCGCTGGCGGTATAAGAATCCATCAACCAGCGTTTGCACTGCGGCAATATAACCCTGCATCTTCCTGAGGTTAACGGCCCGGTGATGGATGTGCTCGATAAAACTGATTTAATCAAGCATTTAAGTGGTAAGGTGTTTTGTCCCATCATCTTGGCATCGCAAAAATACCGGCGTAAAATAAGAAAGATAACACAGCAAGTATGACTGGAATATATAAGCCCTAGCAATAGCTCACAGCTCAGTTATTAAGCCTAGCAATTTATACCCTGGAAGTTTAACCCGACAACATCTGAGGAATATGAACATGGCCATTCGCCTAAATGATATCGCTCCGAATTTCACAGCAAACTCTACTGCGGGTGAAGTAACACTTCATGACTGGATGGCTGACAGCTATGTCATTCTATTTTCGCACCCCAAGGATTTTACGCCGGTGTGTACTACGGAGTTTGGCGCCGTTGCTCAGCTTGCTCCTGAATTTAGTAAGCGCCACACTAAAGTCATGGGCGTCTCCGTAGACAAGGTTGAAGAGCATGAAAAATGGAAGCGTGATATAGAGGCTTTTGCTGGCGCACCCGCGGATTTTCCCATTATCGACGACACCTCCCTGCATGTATCTAAGCTCTACGACATGCTGCCGGCGGACGCTTATCTAAAAGATAACCGCACACCGGCTGACAGCGCAACAGTGCGTACAGTTTTCATTATTGGTCCAGATAAGAAAGTCCGCCTCACCATGTCTTATCCCATGTCTGTGGGTCGTAACTTTGCAGAAATTTTGCGGGCTCTAGATGCGATTCAAATTACTGACGGCGCCCCTATTGCTACGCCAGCTAACTGGGTGCCGGGGCAGGACGTGATTGTGGCACTGAGCGTAAGCGATGAAAAGGCTAGGGAAAAGTTTGGCGAGGTTAATATTAAGCTGCCTTATTTACGCCTTGTGAAAGCCCCGGATAAATAAGCAAAGCGCTCAGACTTATTGAAAGCCTAGCTGCATTTACTAAGCCTTTGCGTTTTCTCAATTGCACAGAAAAAGGACTTTCTGCGCTTGACTTTATCGGCCGACAATGCGGCAATCTGACATACTTTTTTATGCCGATCCCATCATGATTTTATTATTAATTTATATTTCTATTGCTTTGAGCGTGTCTTTTTTATGCTCAATATTAGAGGCGGTATTGCTAAGCATAACGCCGTCTTATATTGCCGCCGAAGAAGCGCGCGGGCGTCGTAATGGTCTTTTGTGGCGTCAATATAAAACCGATATTGATAGACCACTGGCGGCAATTCTAAGTCTAAACACCATCGCTCACACCGTGGGCGCGGCAGGAGCAGGAGCACAGGCGACGGCGCTGTTCGGCGCAGCCTACTTCGGCTTAATTTCTGCATTGCTAACACTATTAATTTTAGTTGTTTCAGAAATCATTCCCAAAACGTTGGGCGCTTTATTCTGGCGTCAACTATCTGCGCCATGTGCGATTATCCTGCGGTTTATAGTGTGGTCAATGTATCCTTTGGTACTTATGGCGCAGGGCATTACGCGCCTACTATCTCGAGGCGCAGGCACACACTCCATAAGCCGAGAGGAGTTTGTTGCCCTCGCAGAGGTTGCCGTCAACGAGGGCATATTAGATCGAAAAGAAGCCCGCGCTGTCGCCAGTTTAATTCGCTTTCGGTCCCTGCAAGCACGAGATGTGATGACACCTAGACTGGTCATTTTCAGCCTAGCTGAGAGCGCCATTGTTAGGGATGTTGTTGATAGCAATGTGGAAATTCTGTTTTCCAGAATTCCTGTCTACGCGGATGAAGCCGACAACATCACCGGCTATATCCGTAAGGATGAACTCATGCTCGCTATGGCGCGCAGTCCCGACGCGGCACTGAGCAGTTTGCGACGCGAATTATTTGCTGTGCCAGAGTCATTAGCCACCTCAGAGCTGCTACAGAAATTGACAGAAATGCACCTACAAATTTCATTAATCATCAATGAATACGGTAGCGTGATGGGTCTTGTGACCATGGAGGACTTAATAGAAACCATGCTCGGGATGGAGATTGTTGACGAGACCGACGCCGCGGTCGATATGCAGGCACTAGCCC
>JBKEFB010000115.1:0-8007 GCA_046712405.1 Zhongshania sp.
GACTATGACGCGGTATTTTATCCTGGTGGTCATGGACCATTGTGGGATTTAACAGATAATGTTGATTCCATTGCCTTAATTGAAAGCTTTTTAGCCGCCAATAAACCCGTGGCTGCGGTGTGCCATGCAACGGCAGCTTTTTTGAATATTAAAGATACAGCGGGCGACTTCGTCGTCAGCGGTAAGGCGGTAACCGGTTTCAGTAATACTGAAGAAGATGCGGTGCAATTAAGTGATGTGGTTCCCTTCCTCTTAGAAGATGAGCTCGTTAAGCGTGGTGGTGATTACCAAAAAGTAGCGGACTGGCATGCATTTGCTGTGCAAGATGGATTGCTTATTACTGGCCAAAATCCAGCAAGTTCTGAGCTCGCGGCAGAAAAATTATTAGCGGCTCTGGCAGCTTGAGATCACCTGCTTTAGTGAAACGAATAGGAGGTCATAATGTTAAATTTTAGTTTTCAAAATACCACCAAAATTTTTTTTGGCGAAGGCCAAATTAAGGCGATAAGCAAGGCAATACCCAAAGACGCTAAAGTACTAGTCACTTATGGTGGCGGTTCTATTAAGGCCAATGGTGTTTATGATCAGGTTGCGGCGGCATTAAGCGAACACACTTGGTTTGAGTTTTCAGGTATTGAGCCAAACCCTACCTACGCCAATTTGATGAAAGCATTGGTTTCCATTCGCGAGCACGATATCGACTATCTACTGGCGGTAGGTGGCGGTTCTGTTGTTGATGGCAGCAAATTTATCGCCGCGGCGGCCTTGTATGAGGGCGACGATCCCTGGGACTTTATTGCCAAGGGTCAGCCTATCAAACAGGCATTGCCGATGGGCTGTGTGCTAACGCTACCGGCAACGGGTTCAGAGTCGAACACCGGCGCGGTAGTTACGCGTGACGGTAATAAGCTGCCCTTTAGCAGCCCCTTGTTGCGGCCCTTATTTGCGGTACTTGATCCGGCAGTGACGCTATCCTTATCTGATCGCCAAATTAGCAACGGTGTCGTCGATGCTTTTGTTCATACTATGGAGCAATACCTCACTTACAGCGTTAACGGCAAAGTGCAGGATCGTTTCGCTGAGAGTCTATTGCTCACTCTGATTGAAGAGGGCCCAAAAGCGCTAGCCGCTGACACCAAAAATGATTTAGATGTTCGTGGCAATATCATGTGGGCGGCAACTATGGCGTTGAATGGTCTGATTGGCTCAGGTGTGCCTCAGGATTGGTCAACGCATATGATCGCTCACGAGCTAACCGGCGCTTATGGCATTGATCACGCTCGTACTTTGTCTATTGTCTTGCCCGCTGTGATGAAGATTCGCAAAGAGGCTAAGCGTGACAAACTATTGCAGTATGCCGAGCGTATATGGAATCTGACTGATGCTGACGAAGATACTCGTATTCAGCGGGCTATTGAGTTAACAGAGCAATTCTTTACCGCCATGCAAGTGCCGACACGGCTATCACATGTTGACTTAGCTGAGGCGCAGATTGATGGATTGATTGAAAAGCTCACTCAGCATGGCATGTTGAAATTAGGTGAACACAGAGCGGTTACGCCCGACGTCAGCCGTGAAATCTTAGTCGCTGCGCTGTAGTATTAAAATAAATGGCTAGATCATTTTTTTTTGATCTAGCCATTGTTATCCACTTTTATCCCTAGAGCCAATAATAAAGAAGATTCTATTCTTGATTTGTGAAAACTGAGCGACCATGTTCTCTGAAAATATGGGGCCGTAGATAAAGGTATTATTTCAAGTCAATAGGATTAATGGGAGCGAGCTTATTCACCGCTGTACTGTAATCGGCAGCAAATATAGTTGCTAATATATTTTTCCCGCCGAATAGCCGACAAGATCAAAATTTTTGATATATAAATTATTCACTATTGATTTAGTATTCAAGCCTGGCTGGCCAAAACTGTATTATTAATAAGCTGGCTTGAATGATTTACCAAAGTCTACCTGATCCGGCATGATGGCTCGGCAATTTTTATTGAGTAGTCCTTTGGTAATTGTTGCCCAGTAGTACGCTGAAATTTTTTACTGTGGAGTGTGACGTCTATGTGTCTTTGCTCCCTATACCCATGTGGCGCATTTTTAGGTCTGGGTTTTGATCGTTAAAGTCGAACGTTTCAATGTCAAAAGGGTAGCCAAAGCTAGCTGTTTGTTGTCTAGCGGTGAATTATCAGAAAAGGACAGTGTAGCTAGCGTGACGTCAGACATCAAAATCAATAGCAAGGTTTTTATTAAAAAATCTCATAGGCTACATCTTTTGCCGGCCTATTCTTTAGCTTCCATTTTCGCTTTCAAATCAGCAAATGGATTATATGTTGCTGCTTTTACTTCTGACTTTCCTGTACTGCCATAGCGGACATGGTTGGCAAATTTTGTGTGCTCTTCATCATGGCAATAAATGCACAGTAATTCCCAGTTGCTGCCATCGCTGGGGTTATTATCATGGTTGTGATCAACATGATGCACCGTCAATTCAGAGAGATTCTTACGGTCAAATTCTCGCGTACAACGACCGCAAATCCAAGGGTAAATTTTTAACGCTTTTTCGCGATACCCAGACTCTCTTTTGGCATTGTATTTAATCTGCTCGGCGCGAACTTGATCATATTTGCTGATGCTTAGCTTTTCCGTGCTCATACTTTTTAACTCTTATTTAATGAACATTCTATTGCCATGAAAGTGCTTAGACCTTAGATATCAACGCAGGGGTGATATTCAATATATAGAGCCTGCTGGAGCGTGACGCAACATTAACACACTAACTCTAGCTGCTGATCGTATATTTCGATATCTACCTGGCATGATCTTCATGGGTTGATAAAAGACGTAAAACTCGTATTGGGATGACCGTGAAACGCTTACATGCACTAATGGGCATTACTTAAAATAATTTTTACTGATGAGTATGTCGAGACGCTATAAGGGACTAGATAGCTAAAAATAATTTGCAAGATATTCTGCCCACTTAAGTTAAGGCTAAATATTGCCGAGCTATGATTTATTAGCGCCAATATGGTGCCTACCAACAGGCCCACTTTAAAAGCTGTTCGATATACTTTCGGTTGTAAAGCGATCTCTAGAAATCTAAGCATTTACTAGTCCGGTTAGTATTGTCATATAAAATTTGAGTACCATCTAATACCGAAAGACCAAGCAGCAATTTTGGCATTCCTCAGACTATATTCTCTCGGTATTTCTTTGACTGGTTCTAGCTTGCGTTTAAATTGATTATTCCACAAGTGGGTTTATTAACCCGCGGATCAAGCGACTATTTACGTGAACTAAGACCGTTCGCGGGGAGCTGTAGTCTTCTAATAACCAGTGCAGTGCCGATTGGCTAATCGCGCCGACCAGCGAGATCCCGGTGATGCGAGTTTCCTCTTTTGATAGAAGCCAATCTGGCTGCATGGCTTTTCCTAAAAATAGCAGTAAATCAGCGAACTGTTGGATGTGACTTGTGTGCAGTGCGTCGATGCGCGGGCTGACGCCGAGTACTTCTAGCCAACATACGCGAGCCACTCGGGGATTTTCAAAGGCGATGAAAAATGCCTCAAGGCCGGCATCGATCTGGTTAGCTGCGCGCTGCTGGCTTGCTGAGGCGCTGATCGCTGCCATAACCTCTGCTTGGATTTGGTCTAGCGACACCGTGTAGACTGCGGCCAGTAGATCTTCGGTGTCACTAAATGTTTTGTAGAAGTAGCGGTCGGTCAGGCCGGCCTGCTTGCACAGCATCCTGACGGTGGTGGCGCGGTAACCGACTGTGCCGAAAAGTTCTAAACCGGCATCCATAAACTGCTGACGTTGTCGCGATAGGCGTTCGGCAGCGCTTTCGCCGCCGTAGATGCGTCCTGAGTGTGCTTGGTGTCCATTTTTTTGCATGCGAGTATTTGACGATAAGCGTCATCAGAAGTAAAGTGATGTTATTCGTCATCACATTAATTGTTTTAGCTTCAGTACTCAGAGAGTCAGGATATGCAGGCAAAGCATTGTTATCGGGTTGTCATTATTGGCAGTGGATTTGGAGGGCAGTGCGCTGCAATGCGTTTGCAAGAGCAGGGTATCAGTGATATCCGAATTCTTGAACGCCGCGACTTTATGGGGGGCACCTGGTGTCAAAATAGTTATCCGGGAGCGGCGGTGGATGTGCAGTCGCCCTTGTATTCTATTTCGTCTGAGCCCTACGCTTGGTCGCAAATGTTTGCCGAGCAGGATGAGTTGCAGCGTTATACCAATGCAGTGATCGATAAGCATGGTCTGCGCGGCAAAACCACCCTCAAGGCCAATGTGAAGCAGGTGAAGTGGGATGACGCTGCTAAGCGCTGGTTGGTGGAGACTGACGCGGCGGGGACGTTTGAGGCGCAGATACTGATTAACGCTTCTGGCCCGTTAAGCACCCCGGTTATTCCCGACTTCCCCGGTCGCGATACGTTCAAAGGTAAAAGTTTCCATACCAATAGCTGGGATCATTCTTACGACTATAGCGGCAAGCGTGTGGCTATTGTTGGCAGTGGCGCAAGTGCCGCGCAGGTGATTCCTGCGATTGCGGCAGAGGTCGCTGAACTGCATGTATTCCAGCGCAGCCCGCATTGGGTAATGCCGCGGGCAGATCGTAAGTTTTCTTCATGGCAGCGTAAACTACTTGGTATCAAACCGCTCTACAGGGCTTTGCGCTGGACGATATACTGGGGCTTGGAAGCCCGTGTTATTGGCTTTAAGTATTCAAAAATAATGCTTCATTTGGTCGGTGGCCGTGTTGCCTTGAAGCATCTTGAAAAACAGGTCACAGATCCGCTACTGCGCAAAAAGCTCACGCCGGATTTTACCATCGGTTGTAAGCGGATTATCCTCTCAAGTACGCTGTATCCGGCCTTGGCTCGAGAAAATGTCTCGGTGCATGACGAGCAAGACGGTATTGCAGCATTGAATGATAACGGCATACTAACAAGCCAGAGTCAGCAAATTGACGTGGATCTGATTATCTGGTCTACCGGCTATGACGCGACCGATGGTGTTATTTCCTATCCGGTGATTGGTAAAGACAAGGTGAGCCTCGCATCAGTCTGGGAAGCGTTTCCGCGGGCCTACCTCGGCACTGCCATTCCTAGTTTCCCTAATTTCTTTGTTGTCACCGGTCCCAATACGGGTATCGGGCACACCTCGGCGATTTTTATTATTGAATCGCAAATGAAGTACATCACCGACAGTATTGCCGAGCTGGATAACTCCGGTAAGCAATCCATTGAGGTGCGTCCCGAAGCCGAAGATGAGTACACCCAAATGGTGCATTCGGAAATGGAAAAAACAGTTTGGAAGTGGGGCGGTTGCACCAGCTGGTATCAGAGTAAAAGTGGCCACGTTATTGCCATGTTCCCCGGCTTTAGTTTTACTTATCGTCGGCTTGCCAGTCGCTTCAAGTCAAAGCACCACCTAATTAATTGAGGTTGATGACATGAATATCCTTAACAACAAGGTTGTGGTGGTCACTGATGGGGGTATGGGTCGCGCCTATGCACTGAGGTTAGCTAAACTTGGTTCACGGCCAGCTCTTAACGACTCCGACGGCACAGGTCCTGCTAACACTTTTTGTCTGCTGCGCAAGACTATCGAGCGCTGTGATAATACGCCGCTACTCTCTGTCATGCTTAATCTGTCTACGTCAGCAAAAGGAAGGAATGCAGGATAAAGAAGCCAATTATTATTGCACTAATCAGCCTAGTGATCGGCTTTGCTATCTGGGTTGGAGCCACCTATCCACGTATTGGTGGTGAGGAGTTGGCGCTTGCTAGCAAAATTGAAACCACGCTTTATAGGCTGCACCGAGCTGAGATAGAAATCAGTGACAGCCGCTTAATGAGTTGGCAGGGCGGGTCAGAAGACAGCGCGGAAACCGTGGTGATGATTCATGGCTACAGCTCAGAAAAGACCGTTTGGATGCGCTTTGCCAGTCATTTTACTAACCGTTATCGGGTGCTGATTTTATATCTCCCTGGCCATGGTCAAACCGCCTTCGACCCTGCGCTTAAATACGACTCGGTGAGTCAGGGTGAACGTGTGCTGCAGGCTATGGATACACTGGGTATTGCGAGTGCGCATATCATCGGTAATTCAATGGGCGGCTTTATCGCCGCGCAAATTGCACTGCACCACCCAGGGCGGGTGCGGAGCGCAATATTGATCGATGCTGCCGGAGTCGTTGCGCCGAATACCAGTGATATGGAGCGGATGCGTGCCCAGGGCCGCAATCCGTTCGAGATGAGCACCCGTGCGGAATTTGATACCTTTTATGCCATGACGATGGCACAGCCGCCTTGGCTGCCAAGAATGATATTGGACTATATGGCGGACGACTATATTGCCCGCCGTGAATCACTGGCGCGTATCTTTCACGACTTCCATGACGTTGACATGCTCGACGCGCGGCTCTCTGAGTTTAGTGTGCCGGTTTTGCTGCTATGGGGTGAGCGCGATCGTCTGCTAGATATCAGCAGCGCTGAGGTATGGAAGAATGGCATTCCTGGTGCGCAACTCATCACTTATCCAGAACTTGGGCATATGCCGATGCTAGAAAATGCTTCACGCAGTTTACGCGATGTTCTCGACTTTATTGCCAAGCATCAGTGAGTGTCATTCTTTATATTAAGCAGTAGGCATGAAAACTATTAAGCGCAAGTTTGCCATCGTCAAAACCGGTGGTGGCGATTGTAATGATCATTACTTAGTGATGGTGCTTACGCGGCGCTAAAGTCGCTTTCTGCGATATGGCTAATAGGGGTGCCACCGTGACTTTCGGCACGGCGGTTAACGCGGGGATACATTATTTTTCCAGTTGGGTGCGGATCTGTAGACGTTTGGCGTCTGCCATCGACGCCAAAAATCGAACATTGGTAGAGGTTTCTCTTAACTCTTCCAGCCAGCGTTGACGACCATCCACCGCGTCGTCTCCAGCTTTTAATAAATCCTGGTTATCTGCTATTTTAATGGCGTTTTCAAAATAGCTACCGGATACCGACTCTTCGCAATGGATTCGCTTTTGCAGAACGCGTTGCTTACCCAGTGTTAGTGCGTGATTGATGAGTTGCTTTGGATCGCTAATTTCACCCTCGGCTTGCATACGTAAAGCCCTTGCCAACACTAGGTACGCTTCTATAAACGGTCGTAGAGTGCCGTGACCTAAAATAAGCGTGATGCCAGCCAGCAATTTGCGCGTGGGTTTGGCCCCTTGTACAACGCTGCTCCGCCAGTCGGGCGCGCGTTGTTCAAGCTCGCGCTCCAGCAATACGATAAAAGCGCTTGAGCCTTCGAAGAAAAATTCGTACTTGAACATCTCTCGCAGTTTGAGTGCTTCGTCGTGGAATTGGGTAATGGCTTCGTCACCGGTTTTATTGACTGCAAGCAGTGCCATATCGGCAATAGCGCTGGTGATGAAGAAGTGAATCAAGCCATTGCGATAGTAGGCCGCGGTGCGACCCGCGCCAGTTGGTAGCATATAAACAGATTCAATACCGTCATTGAAAATATTGATGACACCGGTTGTGTCTAGTTGTTGCAGGCATTTTTTGATGCCCGCATCATCGAGGTTTTTGACGTCGTTGGTGACCGCGAACTCCAGCTTATTAATCAACTCCAGTAGCGCTTGGATATCGGTATTGAGCTCGCTAAATGTGATGGCCTTGTGGCCGTGTTCAAGAACAACATAGCAAATTAAAGAGTTGACGGTGATTGGCGTGGCATTGTTAGCGTCGACCGCTAATTCAAAGGCAATCTTTTGAATATCTCTTGTTTGTGGCGCCGGGCTGCTGAGGTCTAGATGTTCACTGATAGTGACGCCTTCTCCAAATCGCACATGGATTTTACCATGAGGATTTTTTAGACCACTGATGTATTCCATGAACCACGAGGTCGACTCGGGGCGTTTTTTACCGCCAGCCTGCAGGGCGTCGTAATCAGCAACTTCTGGTACTTGGTCATAGGTAATGGAGACCGGCATTA
>JBKEFB010000116.1:0-7959 GCA_046712405.1 Zhongshania sp.
CAGGCACCGGCAAGACCCTGCTAGCAGAGGAGGTTGCAGCCTCTTTGGGTAAGACTTTGATCCAGTGGCACATCAAATCCACGACTAAGGCGCAACAGGGCCTCTATGAATATGACGCGGTTTCACGCCTGCGTGATTCGCAGCTAGGCAATGAAAAAGTTAACGATATTGGTAATTACATCAGGCGTGGCAAGCTTTGGGAGGCCTTTGCGGCTGATGAGCAAGTAGTACTATTGATTGATGAAATAGATAAAGCTGACATTGAATTCCCCAACGACTTGTTGGTAGAGCTTGATCGTATGGAGTTTTTCGTCTACGAAACGGGTGAAACGATAAAAGCAAAAAAACGTCCCATTATCATTATCACTAGTAATAATGAAAAAGAGCTGCCAGACGCATTTTTGCGTCGTTGCTTCTTCCATTTTATTACCTTCCCAAACCGCGATACCATGCAAAAAATTATCGCGGTGCATTATCCTGAGATTTCCAAAAATCTGGTTGCCGAGGCGATGGAAATGTTTTTTGAAATCCGTCAAATTCCGGGTCTTAAGAAAAAACCATCCACTTCTGAGCTCATCGATTGGTTGAAACTGCTGATGGCTGATGAAATTCCTGATGAGATTTTAAAGAACCGCGATGCGAGCAAGGCTATTCCGCCGCTATACGGCGCGCTGTTAAAAAATGAGCAAGATGTTCATTTACTAGAGCGTTTAGCCTTCATGCATCGCCGTGAGAGTCGCGGCTAATATGTTAGTACAATTTTTTCTCGGACTAAAAAACGCTGGTATACCAGTGACGATTCGTGAGCTGCTGGATTTGATTGCAGGGCTTGAGTCGCGGTTGGCCTTTATAAATGTAGATGAGTTTTATCAGCTTGCACGCGTGTGTATGGTTAAAGATGAAAAATACTACGATCGTTTTGATAAGGCTTTTACGGCTTATTTTTCAGAGTTAAGCTCGCTAGACGATGTTATCGAAGCGATGATTCCAGACGATTGGCTACGCCGCGAGTTTCTGAAGCAGCTAAGCGACGAAGAAAAAGCAAAAATTGAATCCCTTGGTGGTTTAGATAAGCTCATTGAGGAATTCAAAAAACGTCTTGATGAGCAGAAAGAGCGTCATGCCGGCGGTAATAAATGGATCGGTACCGGTGGTACCTCGCCTTATGGGCATAGCGGTTATAACCCAGAAGGCATTAGAATCGGCGGTGAAAGTACCAATAAGAAAGCCGTAAAAGTCTGGGAACGTCGCGATTTTAAAAATCTTGATGATAATATAGAACTCGGGACTCGGAATATAAAGGTCGCACTTCGGCGCTTACGAAAGTTTGCGCGCACCGGCGCGGCAGAAGAACTTGATATTAATGACACCATTTCTTCAACCGCAAGAAATGGCGGGATGTTAGATTTAAAAATGGTGCCAGAGCGTCATAATGCAGTGAAAGTGCTGCTGTTTTTTGATGTGGGTGGCTCAATGGACCCACATATTAAGGTTTGCGAAGAGTTGTTTTCTGCCGCACGAACAGAATTTAAGCATATGGAATATTATTATTTCCACAATTATCTTTATGAGTCAGTGTGGGATAACAATGTTCGTCGTCACTCAGAGCGTATTCAACTGCTCGATGTTCTGCACAAATACAGCTCTGACTATAAAGTGATTTTTGTGGGAGATGCGTCAATGTCCCCATACGAGATTGTTCAGCCTGGTGGCAGTGTTGAGCACTGGAATGAAGAGTCAGGTGAGCTATGGATGCGCAGATTGCGTGAAACCTATCAAAAAGTGGCATGGCTGAATCCTGTGCCGCCACAGGATTGGAGTTGGACGCAGTCAATAAAATTAGTCGAAGAGCAGATGGAGGGACATATGTACCCTATGACGCTCGGTGGACTTGAAAAAGCGATGGCCTATTTAGCCAAATAGTAGACCTGGCGGCCGCCTGAAATCTCGTCAGGTGGCTTCGCCGCTGTTTAAACGCCCAGAAAGGCGATTAATGCGGCGGTGACCGCTACGTTTAGTGACTCAACGCCGTTATGCATCGGAATTTTTAACATCAGGTCACATTTTTTCTCGATTTCTTTACTTACGCCGTCGGTCTCATTACCTAATATATAAATTTGACTGCTGCTATGTTTCTGAGCGTCAAAAACGGAGTGCGAGGCGTGAGAAGACAGGCCGCAAAGCTGCGCGCCTTGGGTTTGCATACGAGCTAACTCTTGGCCTAAGTCCTCGCAGTAAAATAATGGCGCCTTAAATAGAGTACCGGCACTGGCCTTGATGACTAAGGCGCTCAGTGGGGCGCCACCGCGGCGAGGTAAAATCAATCCGTCTATGCCGCTGGCGGCGACCGATCGAATGATCATGCCCATGTTTTGGGGGTTGGTGATACGGTCCAATGCGATATAGCGTCGCCTGCTATTAGTTAGCAAGTCTTTGCTAATAGCTGAGCTCGGCTGGGAGGCTGTGAGCTGTAAGTCCGCGGCAACCCCTTGGTCTTGCTTGCCATTCTTAGAAATTCGCGACAGTGCCTTGCGGTCGTGCATTTCAATATTGATATTTCGCTGTTGGGCAATTTTTTTAATATCCCGAACAATCCCATCTTCTTTATTGCTGTCGGCAAGGTGCAGCTTATAAATCTGCATAGCCGGATCTTGCAATGCCTCCAATACTGGTTTGCGGCCATAAATAGTTAGAAGTTGATCGAAGAAGGCTTTACGTTTTTGGTAGTCGGGGTTACTCATTATGTGTTTTTAGCCTACTGAAACGATGGGGTGGTGGTGTCACCAAGTCCTAGTGCAGAATGTGCAGCAAGCGTGACGTTTTTTGCGGCGCTTTGTAGTTGAATAGCTATTTCGATAATTTGCTTACCGCTCAGTGACGATTCGATACTACCGGTAGAGAAAACCAGCTCTGGTTCGCTATGGCGTCCAAATACGGGTACGGCGATATTGCAAACCGGGTACTGGCGATCTGGCTCAATGCGATTTAAATGATACTCCTCCCTGCAAAGCGCTTCGCGATATCGCTGGGTAGAATGTGCTTGCTGCTCCAAACTCCAATTTAGTCTGCCTGTGCTCAGTGCGAGCTCTAACTCTTGCTCTGCGCGGGTTTTGAGGGTCACTTCAAATCCTCTGGCGCGTATCCCAATGACGGCAATTCGCAATCGCTGATCAAGTTTTTCGTCAAATTCTTCGGTTTTTTGTGCGCTCTGCAGCCATGCTTCAAGAGCCTTTGCTGGTGACCAAGCAATAAATGCCGCACCTAAGGGGCCGGTATTTGGAAGGCGAAGGCCGAGTTGAAACGGGAAGTCTAACGGTTTTGGAATGCCGTAATTCGCCAGCAGCACTAAGTGCTTGGCACTACGACCGATGACGCCGCAGCCGATATTGAGCTCTTTAGTGAGTTTATCCAATTCTGGTCGCGCGTATTCAAGTACTGGAAATTGTGCAAAGGCCGCATTGCCTGCAGCAACAATGGAAGGCCCCAATCGGTACTGTTTATGGCGCTCGTCTTGAACTAGAAAACCATAGGTCGTCATGGTGCTTACTATGGCGTGGCAGGTCGCTTTGTTGAGATTGAGGGTTCTAGTTAATTCCGTTAGGCCAAAGGCTTTGTGTGGGTGCGCCATTAGCAGGTCAAGAATAGAGAGTGCTCTTGCAGTGGGTTTAGAAAACAAAAGCAACTCCGGCCTGTGCGCATAAGATTATGACGGCCCGTTTGAGCCAAAAGTATAATAATCGAAAATGAGTCGTGATTCTTTTATTTGCGAAATATTATTTACTTTAGGGGACTTGATCGTATTTGGTGCCGTAAATTGGTGCAATAGCACCATTGGTGGGCATGAATATTGCTTTGTCGGAGTGCGATTTGTTGCTCATACACCGGTTTGGAGTGTGATGTATCCGCAGAAGTAGTTTGCTTGATAAGTTAAATTATCATAAAAATTATATAAATCAGTTAGTTAATTAATTTTATTGGATTTATGTTTGGTTCGCTAAGCGTTATCATTTTTGATATTTATGCGCATATTTAGAGCGTCGCGCTTTAAGGGTGATCTAATCTGGTGCGTAACTTTGTTTCTTGGGAGAAACTCTTTGATTAAAACTATTAAAATAAGGCAGCTGTTTACTTGTATAACAGCCTTGATGTTACTTATTGCCCCGCAATGGGGTTTTTCTGAAGAAATCAATGGTGCCAATACCGCGTGGGTATTAACGTCGACGGCCTTGGTATTATTTATGACCCTGCCGGGCCTAGCCTTATTTTATGGCGGTTTAGTCCGTAGTAAAAACGTACTTAGCGTACTGATGCAATGCTTCAGTATCACATGCTTGGTTTCTCTGCTTTGGGTGGCTGTGGGTTATAGCATGGCCTTCTCTGAGGGAACGGCATTTGTAGGCGGTCTCAGTAAAGCGTTTCTAGCGGGTGTTGGCGAGTCGAGTATGAGTGGCGATATTCCTGAAACAGTATTTATTATGTTTCAGATGACGTTTGCCATTATCACCCCGGCACTGATTATCGGTGGCTTTGCTGAACGCATCCGCTTTTCAGCAGTTATGTTATTTTCGGCGCTGTGGTTGCTTGCGGTATATGCACCGATAACCCACTGGGTTTGGGGCGGCGGCTGGCTGGCAGAGATGGGCTTATTAGATTTTGCCGGTGGTACGGTTGTTCATATCACTGCGGGTGTTGCCGCTCTAGTAGCAGCGATAGTGCTTGGCAAGCGTCAGGGGTTTGGACAAATGGCATTGCCACCGCATAATTTGACCATGACTTTTATCGGCGCAGGTATGCTTTGGGTTGGCTGGTTTGGCTTTAATGCCGGTAGTGCTCTCGCCGCCGATGGAAATGCCGGTATGGCAATGCTAGTCACTCACCTGTCAGCAGCCGCGGGCTGTTTGACATGGTCGTTTATTGAATGGGTTCGTTACGGCAAGCCCAGTGCCCTGGGCGCGGTGACTGGCATGGTTGCCGGCTTGGGTACAATTACTCCGGCATCGGGTTATGTCGGCCCGGCTGGCGCCATTGTGATTGGTTTAAGCGCTGGGTTTGTATGCTTCTATTGCACCTTATGGCTCAAGCAGGTTATTAAAATTGATGACTCACTCGATGTCTTTCCGGTCCATGGTGTCGGTGGTATTTTAGGCACGTTTTTGGCTGGTATTTTTGCCAGCAGTGAGCTGGGTATATTCAGCGGGCAAGGCCTGGCGGAAGGCGTCACTATTGCTGCGCAGCTCAAGGTACAGTTAATCGGGATTGCTGCGACCTTTGCATATACTGCGGTCGTTAGCGGGATACTGTTATTTGTGATCGATAAGCTAATTGGTCTGCGCGTTACTGCTGACGAAGAAGCACAAGGCCTCGATATTACTTGTCACAATGAAGTTGGTTACGACTTGTAGTTTTCTTTTATTGTTCACCATTCCGCCTTGGCGGAATGGTGAACAATCTATTGAATTCTGATTATGTGATGTGATCTCCTCACTTTTCTAATACCTGCACTGAGCCCCTTTGGTCTAGTTTTTGTCTATAAAGCTCATTGTTTTATGGCAACAGTGCTTTCCGCTAAGCGTTCTAGTCAAAATTTAGTCAGCACTGTGCTGCTGGCGAAGCCCCTCTCTGTAAATATCTATTATTAATTTTGTAGTTTTAACTTTCTTAGTGGAATTACGTTTGTAATTGAAGAGCGAATCCACCACTTTTATGTCACAGTTAGGATGATTTTTTTGGAGGAGCTATGCAGGAACTAGAGTTATATGGAACATCTGCCTGCCATCTTTGCGAGGTCGCAGAGACGATACTGACGTCGTTGCTAGCGCAGGAATACACTTGGCGAATCGAGTTGATAGATATCGCAGACAATGATGCTACCCTCGAACGCTATGCCTTAAAGATTCCGCTGTTACGGTGTGTGGTTGATGGCCGCGAGTTGGCGTGGCCTTTTGATGCCGCCAGTGTTCGACAATTCTTGGCGCACCGGTAATTAGCAATGGATTTGCACGTTTCATCACTGTGGAGCTATCCGCTTAAATCTGGAGTAGGGGCTTCCCTGCCGGTTATGAAAGTGAATAGCTGGGGCCCAGATTTAGACCGGCGCTGGATGGTGGTAGATGGTCAGCGACGCTTTCTTACTCAACGTCAGCTGCCGATGATGTGTAGATTGGCAGCATCGCTTACAGAGTCAGGATTACGCCTTCAGTCTTTAGATGACCAATCCTTATTCACTGAGGTGACGGAACCCATTGATGCCGAGCGATATCTTGTCACAGTGTGGTCTGATATCGCCGAGGCGATTGATGCTGGTGATGTTGCCGCTGCATGGTTGACTGACCTCCTTGGTCGTGAACTGCGGCTGTGCTTCATGCCAGATACTACTCATCGCCAAGTTGATGAGCAGTTTGCGGTGGCAGGTAGGCGTGTAAGCTTTGCCGACGGTTTCCCTTTTTTGCTTTGTAGCGAATCTTCTCTGCTGGCCTTGAGTGATGCCTTGGGACGCAGCTTGGATATAAGACGTTTCCGTCCCAATATTGTAGTGTCGGGAGCGGTCCCCTTTGCAGAGGATACCTGGCAGCGCATTCGCATTGCCAACATTGAATTTGACCTAGTGAAGCCCTGCGCACGCTGCGTGATACCAACGATTAATTTGGACAGTGCCGCCCGTGAGGCTGATGTATTTGAGATGTTAAGGGCGGAGCGTGGCAGCAATGGCGAGGTTTATTTTGGCCAGAACCTCGTTCATTACGGTGAAGGTGAAATTGCAGTGGGCCAAAGCGTTGAAATATTGGAATAAACCATCGCAAGCCGGAATGATCGAGTTCATCTCCCCATCATTCATTATCACTAGTTTTTTTGCGCAGTTGCTGTATTGCTTGGTGTAATCTTGTGCTCGTGACTGGCGAGTAACGGCCGATCAAGCTTGAGTTTGTCAGCATAAATCACGCTAAATGCCAGCACATTTTTAATGTACTCACGAGTTTCACCGTAGGGCAAATTCTCTATCCAGATATCGGCGGGAAGCTCACCTGTTTGGCGCAAGAGTACCCGTTCTACGCGCGAGGGACCGGCGTTATATGCTGCGGTTGCCAGTATCCGGTTACCGCTAAACTGCTCTAAGAGTCGACCGAGATAAAAGCCACCCATTGCAATATTTTTTTCTGGTATCACCAAGTCTTCCCCGCGAGGCTTGGGGACCCCCATTTGTCTGGCAACTAGGCGCGCTGTGCCGGGCATCAACTGCATAATACCGCGTGCACCAACGGATGAATTGGCACTGGGTGAAAACGCGCTCTCCTGTCTTGCAATAGCGTATATCCACTTCAGATCGATGTTTTCGCGCTTGGCGATAGCTTTAAACTCATTTTTATATGGCGTAGGAAAACGCAGAGTTAAATCGTCCCATTCCCCAGCACGAATCGCAGTCATGATCGATTGGTGTGCCCATCCCCAGTTTAATGCGAGTTGGGCGGCAGCAACCTGCTCTGGTTTATTTAGGCTGCGCATGGCATAAATCCACTCTGAGCTGGCAGTAGAGTGTTCACCCAGCAAGTAGAGTTCGCGAGCGCGAATAATCGCATCGTGCTGTTGAATCTCGTCAATAAGGGCGGGATCTAAGGTGCGAGTTGATTCTAGCTGGTAGTCTTCATTCAAAATATCCGCCGCCATGAAGCTGTAGTAGCCGCGCTGAGCTGCCAACTGCTGGAGAATTAGCTGAGTACTAACGCTGAGTTCACTTTTTAATTCGATATCAGCTCTTGCCCACCAATAGCGCCAATCCGCTTCTTGACGTTTTTCTGGCGGCAGGAATTGAATGATTTGCTGCACCGCTTTCCAATCGCCATCTTTTAAAGCTAGGCGAACGCGCCACTCGGTGAGATAAGGATCTTCGTAGTTGGGGTCGTTGGCCATGACCCAGTCGCGGGTGTAGTCGGCATCACTGGCGATAGTCTGTCTCGCTAAACT
>JBKEFB010000117.1:0-7729 GCA_046712405.1 Zhongshania sp.
GTGGCGGCTCAATTGTCTTGTAATGCGTGTAAAAATCCAGCATAAGGTTTAACTATTTGTGCCACCTTCGCCTTAGTCAAAATTCATCCATTCGGATCATGTTGCTGATTTCTCGCGGGCTCTAAACTGATGCTGTCTAGAAAAATACACAAAATAAAAGACACTGATCGCAACAGCGCTAAGCCCGCGGCATAGCTAAGCTAAAACATAGCATGGCTATGCAAGTGCTATTGCCAGCAAATAATAAACGAATGCCGATAACAACACAGGACCCAGCATCATGAGCCAATACTCACTTGAGACTCTTTTCGCTATTGAAGCGATCAAAAAGTTGAAGTACATCTATCTACGCGCTGTTGACACTCATGACTGGGATCTACTAGAAAGCACCCTCACTGCTGATTGCACTGCGCGCTATGATGCGGGTAAATACAGCTTTGATAACCGTGAGCAGCTGATAAACGGCTTAAAAGGGCATATGGATTCGCCCCAAGTACTCACTATGCACAACTGTCATCACCCAGAAATCGATATTCACGATGAGGCTAGCGCTACTGGCAAGTGGTATTTACAGGATTTGGTATTCAACAAAGAGCAGAATTGGATGTTATTTGGCACCGCTATTTATACTGATCAGTACCGCTTTAGCGACGGTGAGTGGCGTATATGTCGCACCGAATACGAGCGCATAATGGAAGCGGTTAACGCCCCTATACCCGCAAGCTTAAGCTTCACTCATAATATGTTTGAAATAAAATAAGGTCTTCAAAATCACCATGACTAATATTTCAACCCGAATAAAAGAAAGCACTGCGCAACTTTGCCAAGCTGGTGCGCCATTTGAGATTATAAGTGGCAGCGATGACGGTATTCGCACCTTTAAGAATGCGCCTAAAACCTTGCGGGAATTAGTTGACGCGGGACGTGCCCATGGTGACCAAGAGTTTTTGGTTTACCAGGGAGAACGACTAAGTTTTAGGGAGTTTTTCGAGAAAGTTGACGCCCTAGGCAATCACTTAATCCAAACCCAATTGCTTGTCAAAGGCGACCGTGTGGCCATTGCTATGCGCAATTATCCAGAGTGGATGATTGCCTATATTGCGATTATCTCGGTGGGTGCCGTCGTCGTGCCCTTAAATTCTTGGGGCACCTCAGATGAACTTTGTTACGGACTGGAAGACGCTGGCGCGAGCTACGTTATCTGCGATCAACCGCGCTTTGAGTTAATGAAGCCCTTACTAGTATCGCTTGGATGTCAGGCTATTCTTGCCCGTTCGACGACTAAAGATGACGCTAATGTTCAATATTTTGAACAGCTTGTTGCTGCCAATTTGGGTAAGGCGCTGCCTGTGGTGCCCTGTGAAGCCGACGATATTGCCCAAATCATGTACACCTCAGGCACCACCGGACGGCCCAAGGGCGCCGTGTCTACGCACAAAAATATATGCCAAGCCATGTACAGCTTTGAGTTCCATGCGATTTGCTCCGCAATGACGAACCCAAGTGCGATTGAAAAGATGTTTGCAGGTGGTTTGTCGCCCTGCACACTGCTGAGCGTCCCGTTATTTCATGTATCCGGATGCTACGCCGCATTTTTATTGAATCTTCGCGGCGGACGCAAAACCGTGATGATGTATCGGTGGTCACCGGAAGAGGCGCTCAATTTAATTAGTAGCGAGAAAGTCACCATTTTTAGTGCCGTTCCCTCCATGGTCATGGACTTACTCCGCCATCCTGACTTTTCTACAAGTGATACTAGCAGCCTTTTTGCACTGGGGGGCGGTGGCGCCGCATGCCCTCCTGCGTTTAAGGAAACCATAGAAAACACCCTAGAGTATGCCTACGTCGGCACGGGTTATGGCATGACAGAAAGTAATGCCATTTGCGCCAGCTGCACGGGTGAGGCCTATCTGTACAAGCCCTCAAGTGCAGGCACCCTTTCGCCCATAGTGGAATGGCAAACTCGCGACGAATACGGCCAAGAGCTGCCCACCGGCGTGAGCGGCGAGATCTGGTTAAAATCTGCGTGTAATATTAGCCAGTATTGGAATAAACCTGAGGCTAACAAAACCAGCTTTGATGGCCACTGGATGGCAACTGGAGATATTGGCTATCTAGACGAGGAGAATTTTGTATTTTTGGTGGGTCGCGCTAAAGACCTTATTATTCGCGGTGGTGAAAACATCTATCCCGCAGAAATAGAAGCCTGCCTCAGCCTCCACCCGGGTATTGCCGAAGCTGCCATTATTGCCATCCCAGATGACAGACTGGGCGAAATACCCGGCGCAGTTATTCGCCCAAGGACGAACTCCGAGCTCAAGGCCGCCGATATAATTGAATATCTCACAGACAAGCTGGCTAGCTTTAAACACCCCAGCCAGATTTGGATCAGCAACCAGGAAATGCCACGCAATGCAGCCGGTAAAATTCTTAAATCTGAGCTGATACGACAATTTGTTGGCTAAGTCTGTCGTCGCCATGGAATAGCTTAAATTGCCAGCGTAACGGTTGGCATTTACCCGCTACTGCCTAGCAAGTAGAATCAAGTCAACACCGCCGATTCTGGAAATACACATGCAGATTTTCTCTACCAAGCGCGCCCAAAAGGTGCTTAATAGTGGCGCCGCCGACGTCACTGACTCTAAAATTGACTTAGCCTTGAGCAATAGGCAGCGCATAATCAACAAGGTATTGGGCAGCGTTTCACTTTCGCCCTATATAGAGCAAGTTAAAACGCTGTTTAGTCTACTTCACGATTATGTGAAAGGGGACTACCGAGAAATCCCCTGGTGGTCATTGGGGTCTATAGTGACCGCTTTGTTGTACATCTTGATGCCATTCGATGCGATGCCAGACTTCATACCTGTTGCAGGATTTCTAGATGACGCATTGGTGCTTAAATTATGTTTAGACATGATCACAAAAGATCTAGTCACTTACACTCAATTTAAAAACCAGCAAAGTAGTAAACCTGAAAAAGCCGAAACGTAGCGCTAACCCGTTCCAAGCTCGCCGTAATAGCTATCTCAAAAAATTAAAGCTGGGCGTATTTTCAAGTTAGTTCGGCCAATACTTCCAGCAACGTTTCGTGATGTGTTTTGGTTTTAAAACTGTCCATTATTTTCAATAAGCGCCCATCTTTGCCAATGATAAAAGTTGTTCTAACGGTGCCCATATTTTCCTTTCCCATAAACTTTTTGAGCTGCCAGCAGCCATATTTATCGATAGTGGCGTGATCTTCGTCTGAGAGTAAGGGGAAATTAAGCTCGTATTTATCATGGAATTTCTTAATCTTAGCCACTGGATCAAAGCTCACCCCCAGTGATTGGTAGCCCAGTTTATCTAAATCGGCGTGAACATCTCTTAGCCCACAGGCTTGAAGAGTGCATCCAGGGGTTGATGCCCGGGGATAAAAATATAACACCACCGCTTTTTTGTCTTTAAAATCGTTCAGACTAACGGTATTGCCGTCTTGGTCACTGAGCGAAAATGCCGGTGCCAAATTTCCAACTTTAGGTAATGTCACGTAACAAGCTCCTATTTAAAAATTATTTATCGTCAAAATTTCTACCGTCTATCTCGGCGCGATCAGTAAGAGATGCGGGTAAGGTCTTTTTAACCTTGGCGCCCAGCGCTTCTAAGCGGCTGACTCGCGACACTAAATTACCTTTACCAAGGGTCATTCGATTGATGGTTTTCTCATAAGCATCACGACCGCGATCAAGGTGTTTGCCAACATCTTCTAAAGACTGCACAACAAGGGCAAACTGATCGTGAAGCGCGCCCGCCTGCCTTGCTATTTCTTCTGCGTTTTGATTTTGTCGCTCGTAACGCCAAATACTTTGCACCGTCCGCAGCGTTGCCAACAAGGTGGTTGGCCCCACTACAATAATATTTTTTTCATACGCATCGCGGAATAATTCTGGATCATGCTCAAACGCCGCCATAAAAGCCGCTTCCACCGGAATAAAAATAAACACAAAATCGAGTGTCCGCAGACCTTCTATTTGTTCATAGCCCTTGGTGCTTAAGCCATTAATATGGGCCTTAACCGATTGCGCATGCTCGCGTAAGAGTGTTTGACGCTCCACTTCATCATCACTGCTGCAGTAGCGCTCATAGGCGACCAAAGACACCTTGGCGTCGATGATGATATCTTTGTCGTCGGGCAAGTGCACAATGACATCAGGCTGTCTACGCCGGCCGCTGTCGTCTGTAAAGCTCACCTGAGTTTCATACTCGTGACCTTTTCGCAGTCCAGATTCCTCCAGCACGCGCTCTAAAATTACTTCTCCCCAGTTGCCCTGAGCTTTATTATCGCCCTTTAATGCACGGGTCAGATTTTGCGCTTCTTTACTAATACTGCGATTCATTTCCTGAAGATTTTTAAGCTGTTCTTTGAGCTCGCCACGCTCACGATTTTCGTTGTCGTATATTTGGTCCACGCGGCCACGGAACTCTGTAAGCTGCTCGCGAAAGGGCTTTAACTGTACTTCTAAGGCATCGCGACTATGGAGCTGAAACCGCTGACTTTTTTCTTCAAATATACGATTAGCAAGTTGTTCAAATTGATCAGTTAACTGTTTCTTGGCATCACTGAGCATAGCTATCTGGTCTGTAGTAGCAGTTTGTAAATGGGTAAAGGCGCTTTCCTTTCTTGCCAGCGCATCATTAAGCGCCCTATTTTTTTCTTCAGTCGTACTAATTACGCCCTGTGCGGTACTAAGCGCCTGGCCCTGCATCAGTAACCGCGTATTAACAATGGCGACTTCTCGCTCATGTGATACCGCTAGATGTCTGGTGTCTTCTAGTTGCGTAGCTAACTCGACGCCGGCCGCCCGCTGCTCATCAAAGGCTAATTGTAATGCGCTAGCCTGCTCCGCCAATATGCAAGCCTGTAATCGATTGCTACGTTGCATTAACAGCATGGCGAGGCCGACCCCAAGACACAAACCTAGCAAAGCGACACCAGCAATCAATAGTAAAAGCGGAGTATCTATGAACACGTCAAAAGCCTTATTGTAGTATTTGGAGATCGGTCAAGCAGCAAGAAGCCGTCTGAGTAATGATAATCAGCCTAGTATACAGAGATACGTAGTCCAAATGAGACAAAGCGAAGGTCTCGTTTAGACTGCCCGCAGTCAACTAAACGGGTTCTCAGCCAGATAAACGCAGAATAATTGCGCGGTCTTTAATGACTTTACATCGCGAGAATGACTAGAGCCTTGTGCAAACATAACACCGTCGCCATTAACTCTCACCTTCAACCCCGCCGTTACTTTTTTGACAAACTCGCCCCGCAACACGCTCTGACTTAGACGCTGGCGTCCGCGTTCTAAACACCAGCATGGGTGCCATCTGGAAGACCATTGGCTTCAACGAAGTTTGCAACAAAGGCCAAAATTGTAATAGCGCCAGGCGGACTATTTTGATGAGCTGTATGCTCACCAAACATTCGTTAATGTAAACCGGTTTACAGTGATTCTGTTTTACTAGAATAAAACAGTACTATATTGACCGAAACTGATGAAACGCAGTCACGATACCAAGCTAAAATACACGCGATACGCTGTGTCCATAAGAAGCAGACGCATAATTGAACGGAGGGATTCAGAGCTCACAGGCAACGTTTTGATATGTCAAAAGCGCATACGTAAACTTAGGATTGATGGCGGCGGGACGGTAATTATTTATATTTCACGGTCTGCTGGCGACTTCCAACCAACATGCTTAGCCCATAGCGGACTGGGTGTGCTGACCCTAATAGGAAATTCGCCGGTCTTACGGTCTTCAAAATATTCGGTGAGAACGTCGGTCACAATAGGGAAAGCGAGCTCAGACCAAGGGATCTCTTCCTCTGAAAATAGCCTAGACTCCAAGCTCTCTGGACCTATACCAAAGCCCCCATCGAGCTCGCCGCGATAAAATACATAAACCTGATTAATATGCGGAATATCAAAAAGTCGATACAGCGTTTCACCCTTTACCTTGGCGGCCGCCTCTTCGCGGGTTTCCCGTAAAGCTCCATCTAACATGGTCTCGCCGTTTTCCATAAAACCCGCTGGAATTGTCCAAAATCCAATGCGTGGCTCTATCGCACGGCGGCATAGTAAAACCTGTTGGCCAGCCATAGGTAGGCAGCCAACCACGACTTTGGGATTTTGATAATGGACAATTTCGCATTGCGGGCAGACAAACCGAAGGCGATCATCATTGGCAGGGATTTGTTTAACCACTTCCACGCCACAATTACTACAGTATTTCATCGCCCGCCTCACTCCCGCTAATTTAGCGTAATTCTTTATATTTACCGGCCTGAAATACCAAAGGTTTGGCGCCGGGCTTATTGTCCATTGCAATGACTTTACCGACCACTATCACGTGGTCGCCACCCTCATAATTCGCCCAAGTTTCACATTCAAAACTAGACAGGGCGCCGTGTAATATTGGGGCGCCGCTCTTGCCAATTCGATAATGATCATCAAGTAAATCGTGCTCGCTCTTCTTTGAATAAAGATTAGACATATCAACTTGATCACTAGCCAGTACGTTAACAGTAAAGGTTTTAGATTTGTTAAAGGCGTCAAGGCATTCTGAGTCGTTGCGCAGACTCCACAGCACCAGCGCGGGATCTAGTGACACCGAGGCAAAAGAATTAACCGTCATACCAAAGGGCTTATACCCAGTTGGATTTGCGGTGATAACACAAACACCGGTGGTAAACTGACCGAGTGCGTTGCGAAGTTCACGGGGATCAAGACTCATAACATTTCCTGTTGTATACCAATTATTGTGGTTGCTCGCTAATACTTGTAAGCATAAACGTAATTATATAGCTGGCCGGAATTATACACACCGCTTGCTGACAAGTTCAGTCTGACAGGCTACTCCAATTGGACTACTCGACCCAGCGTTCTAGTGCCTCAGCATCAATAGCACGAGCATCTACCCAGCGTTCACTGCCATCAATTTTACGCTCCTTTTTCCAGAACGGCGCCTCAGACTTCAAATAATCCATAATAAATTCGCAGGCCGCAAACGCCGCCTGACGATGCATGGCAGCCACACCAACAAATACGATTTGCGCTCCTGGCTGTAATTGCCCAACCCGATGTATCACTGTTGCCGACAACAGCGGCCAACGCTGCTCCGCCCTATCAATAATGACGTCTATACTGCGTTCCGTCATCCCGGGATAATGTTCTAACTCCATCGCTATGACATCATCACCTTCGTTATAGTCACGCATAACACCTATAAACTGTGCTACCGCGCCACAACGACTGCTGATTGCCAAGGCTTTGCATTCAGTGCTGACGTCAAAATCGACTTCCTGAACTTCGACACGTCGAAGCATCTCAGCCTCCCGTCACAGGTGGATAAAACGCCACCTCATCGCCATCGGCAATAGGCTCAGCCGGACTTGCCACGTTTTGATTTACTGCACATAAGGTATTATCAGCAAACAGTACGGCAGCCCAGTCATCCCCGCCCCGCTCTACCAAGCGCTTCTTTAAAGCGCTCACCGTGGTTGCCGACGTTAAGTCTAGTGTCATACGGCTTGTGCCAAGCTGCTCACGATATTTAGCAAAAAATAATACTGTGATCATGTTTGCGTCTCACTGGCATACCAATCACCAGAGCGACCACCGGACTTTGCCAGCAGTTTGATATCTGACAAGGTCATGCCCTTATCGACAGCCTTACACATATCGTAAATCGTTAAGGC
>JBKEFB010000118.1:0-7713 GCA_046712405.1 Zhongshania sp.
TTAGCCAGCGCCGAGCAGATTATCGCTCTGCGCCACCGGCCTCGGAGAAATAAATGAGTGAACAAGTAAGAGGCCGCTTTATTACGGTTGAGGGCACCGAGGGTGTCGGTAAATCGACTAACATTGCTTTTATTCAAACGTTGCTCGATAAAGCTAACATCCCTCATATTGTTAGCAGAGAACCCGGCGGTACACCCCTAGCGGAAGAAATTCGCAATTTATTGGTGGTTCCGCGTGAAGAGGCGATGTGCGAGCTCACTGAATTGTTACTGGTGTTTGCAGCGCGTGCTCAGCATTTAGAGAGCTTGATAGAACCGGCCTTGGCGAAAGGGGTTTGGGTGCTGTGTGATCGTTTTACCGACGCCACTTTTGCTTATCAAGGTGGTGGCCGAGGAATATCTGTAGATCTTATCCGTCAATTACAAGATTTGGTTCAGGGGCGCGTGCGTCCTGACTGCACTTTACTGCTAGACGCGCCGGTCGATGTCGGTATGGCACGGGCTGGAGCGCGCGGAGCGCTTGATCGTTTCGAACAAGAAAAGCAGGCCTTTTTTGATAAGGTTCGCGGTGCTTATTTGCAGCGTGTCAAGCACGAGCCAGACCGCTTTGTGGTGGTCGACGCGAGTGCAGATTTAAGCACCGTTCAGGCCGATATAGCGCGGGCTTTAATCGCCCAAATCGATTTGTACAGCGGTGTTCGGCATGTCTGAGCCAGTGATTGCATATTCCTGGCAAATGAGCCAGTGGCAGCATTTACAGCGGTTAATAAAATCTGGCCGTTTACCGCATGCCTTGTTATTAGTCGGTCCAGATTCGATTGGTAAACTGCGTTTTGCTAAGGCCCTAGCGGGATATTTACTTTGTGAATCTCCCGGCCAATTTTCGGCCTGTGGTCAGTGCCGTAGCTGCCATTATCAAATAGCCGGAAGTAATCCGGATTATCGTGAAATTTGTCCCGATGAAGGCAAGCGTCAGATAGGCATAGATCAGGTGCGCGGCCTGCTGAATTTTTCAGGGCAACATGCGCATCGGGACAACGGTAAAAAAATTGTCATTATTCATCCCGCCGAGGCGATGAATATGTTTACCGCCAATGCGCTGTTAAAAACCTTAGAAGAGCCTAATGCTGGCACAATTTTAATATTGGTTAGCCACAGCAGCAGCCAATTACTGCCAACAATACGATCGCGCTGTGTTCAGCTGCGCTTTGGGGTGCCCGATGCAGCGCTTGCAGAATCGTGGCTGCGTGATTATGTTGGCGATGACGAGCTAAGTAAGACGTTGTTAAGGGAAGTTGGTGGTCGTCCCTTAGCGGCCCGGCAAACCTTTGATGATGACGGTTTGGCCGTTCGTGAAAGTTTCGACTCGGCGCTGTCCGCACTGTTTAATGGCCAGAAAACAGCGCTGCAAGTCGCCGAAGGATTTCTCGATAAAGATATACTGCAGGTGCTCGATTGGTGGTGTCGACGGCTGATGGATTTATCACGTCATCAATTGGCATCTCATGCCTTGGTAGCGCAAAGTTGGCAGCGATTTAACGCGCTGCCGTCTGCGATGGTCATGCAAACATTGCAGCGCGGCTTAGAATTACGATCGGGGTTTAGTCGGGGTGTGGTATTAAACAAGCGCCTAGTTTTAGAAACTCTCTTCCTTGAATGGCTGGCGCTGTGCCATCGTAATGCGGCATCATAAAAACATTATCATATCGATATGGGTTGCTGAAATTGGCGCTAAGTAAATGGGTGTGAGTAAGTGGAGTGGACTATATGAGTGGTGCGCAGGGTGCGCGTAACGGTATTTTGTCTCTTACTATCAGAGATAAGGCCGTTCTCTATGCGGCGTATATGCCATTTATAGTCGACGGTGGCCTGTTTGTGCCAACGACTAAATCCTATCGAGTGGGCGATGAAGTGTTCATGCTGCTGACCTTAATGGACGAGCCAGAAAAACTCCCTATTGCGGGTAAGGTGGTATGGATTACTCCCCGCTGTGCGCAGAGCAACCGGGCGGCGGGTATTGGTGTGCAGTTTATTGGTGGTGACGGCGTTGCCAATAAAAAAATAGAGTCTTATCTTGCGGGTATTCTTGAGTCAGATAAACCCACGCATACCATGTAAACTATCGTAGGCCGATTCAGGTCTGTATTTGAATCAATAAATTTAAAACGGAAGTCCCATGCTTGTAGACAGCCATTGTCATCTTGATCGCATTGATCTGAAACCCTACGGCGGTGACCTGAATTTAGCGATTCAGGCGGCGACCGACCGCGGCGTGTCGAAAATGCTGTGTATTGGCATCGACCTAGGGAATGCGCCCGCAGTGGTGGCGATCGCCGAACGATTCCCGCAAATATTCGCCTCCGTGGGTGTGCACCCTCTCGATATTAGTGAGGATATCTGTTCAGTGCAGACATTGACGGAGCTGGCAGACCATCCCAAGGTCGTTGCCATCGGAGAAACCGGCTTAGACTATTATCACAGCAGTGAGCGGAAAGTTGATCAGCAGCGCAGTTTTGCCCAACATCTGCAGGTGTCGGCTGCGAGCGGTAAACCAACGATTGTTCATACCCGTGATGCCCGTGAGGATACTTTGGCGATTATTGCCGAGCATGGCGCACCTCAAATAGGCGGTGTTTTACATTGCTTTACTGAATCCTGGGAAATGGCCGAAGCCGCGATGGCAATGGGCTACTACATTTCCTTCTCAGGTATCATCACGTTTAAAAATGCCAACGAGCTGCGCGAAGTAGTTCGCCGTGTTCCGATTGAGCGCTTACTGGTTGAGACCGATTCTCCGTATCTTGCGCCGGTGCCTTATCGTGGTAAGAAAAACGAGCCTAAATATGTTGTTGAAGTGGCCGAGTGCGTCGCAGAGTTAAAGGGTTTGTCTTACCAGGATGTATTGCGCCACACCACTCAAAATTTTGAACGCCTTTTTCCCTTGGCAAAATAATCCCAAGCCTGAATGAGTAGTCCTTTCCGCCCGAGGAGATAGTGCATTGAGCACAGAAAATTTATTAACCACCCCATTAAATGCGCTTCATCGCGAGCTTTCGGCAAAAATGGTGCCCTTTGCGGGCTACGATATGCCAGTGCAATACCCCTTGGGTGTACTTAAAGAACACTTGCATGTGCGCGCTGCGGCGGGTTTATTCGACGTTTCCCATATGGGACAAATTCGTGTGAGTGGCGAAAATGTCGCTGCTGAATTAGAAAAACTCATGCCGCAGGATGTCTTGGGTCTGCCCATTAATCGACAGCGCTACGGCCTGTTGACGAATGAGCAGGGCGGTATTCTGGATGATTTAATGTTTGCCAATTGTGGCGACTACTTTCTTTTAATTGTGAATGCTGCCTGTAAACATCAAGATTTTGCTTGGCTGCGCAAGCATCTGCCGGCCACTGTCGATATGGAGATGCTTGAAGATCAGGGTTTACTGGCACTGCAGGGGCCGATGGCCCGGCAGGTCTTATCGCGTTTCGCGGCTACGACGGCAACGATGCTATTTATGGATACCGCCAACTGCACGATTGACGGTATTGAGTGTTGGCTAAGTTGCTCTGGCTACACTGGCGAAGACGGATTTGAAATTTCTGTGGCGCCAGCAAAGGCCGACGCGTTAGCGCGTATTCTGCTGGCTCAAGCCGAAGTCGATTTTATTGGTCTGGGGGCGAGAGATTCGCTGCGGCTCGAGGCGGGCTTATGCCTTTACGGCCACGATATGAATCACACCATCAGTCCTATTAAAGCGAATTTGCTGTGGTCTATTTCAAAAGCTCGGCGACCGGGTGGCGCGCGCAGCGGTGGTTATCCTGGTGCAGAAGTCATTGCCAGAGAGTTAAATGATGGCGTAGCAGAAAAACGGGTTTTGATTGATGTTGAGGGCAGAGCGCCCGTGCGCGAAGGCGCCGATATTGTTACCGCCAGCGGTGATGTTGTAGGGCGGGTGAGCAGTGGCGGTTTTGGTCCCAGTGTTGGGCGACCGATTGTCATGGCCTATGTGTCGACTGCGACGCTAAAAGCACAGGAGCCATTATTTGCCAGTGTGCGGGGCAAACAATTGCCGGTGATGTTTCGGCCCTCATCTTTTGTAGAGCAGCGCTATTATCGCGGTTAGTAATTATGAGGGAAGCGCTGTGAGTAAACCTTTTACAACATCGATCATCGAAGGTTTTTATGGGCGCCAGTGGACGTGGGCGCAGCGACTCAGTTTGTCGGCCCTGATCGCAAAGTGGGGGTACAGTAGCTATATCTACGCACCAAAGGGCGATGCCAGCTTAAGAAATAATTGGTCGCAGCCCTTTGAAACAAGTCATAGAATCAATTTGGAGGCCCTTGGCGCGAGTTGTCACGGGTCTGGTTTAAGTTGGGGTTTGGGTTTATCTCCCGTCGGTTTGCAGGCGAGTTACGGCGTCAGTGAAAAACAGTTATTAAAAAATAAAATTCAAGAAATTAAAAGACTTAAGCCTGATATCTTATGGATTTTATTCGATGATTTACCAGCGGGGAACCCACAGCTAGCACAGAATCAAATTGCCGTGGTCAACGACGTTAAACATCAATTGCCCGAAGTTCAGCTGGCAATGTGCCCAAGCTATTACAGTTTTGATCCCATTCTTGAGGAGTTGTTTGGCAAGTGTCCAGACCACTACTTTAATGATCTGAGTGCTGGGCTTACTCAGGACGTCGATATTCTTTGGACGGGTAACAGAGTCATCAGTGACAGCTATACTGGCGATGACTGCCAGCGCGCTGCCGAGTTACTAGGCAGAAAGCCGTTGATTTGGGATAATTATCCCGTTAATGACGGTCGTAAAACTAGTCGTTTTTTGCATCTGGCACCGTTTGCGGGTCGGTCATCAGAGATGGCTCAATGGTGTCGCGGCCACGCCATCAACCCTATGAATCAATTTCATTTGTCAATGTTAGTCTTGCCAACGCTGGCAGCGGTCTATACTGGCAATGCCAGCTACAATTCTGATCTTGCGTTTAAGACGGCAATGCTTGGATTACCCCTGCAGTTGAAGGCGTTAATGTCGCGTGATGCGCTACTCTTTCAAGAACAAGGCCTAGACGGTATTCCTGAAGAGGAGAAGGTGGAGCTGATAAATGATTACCGTAAAATAGTCCATCCCCTGGCCGTTGAAGTTTGCGAGTGGCTAGGAGAGGGTTATCGTTTTGACCCCGCTTGTTTGACTGATTAAACGATGGCGGTGCTTGCCAATATTTTGCTAATACGGTAGTTTTAGCGCCCAATGTTTACATGGTAAACATAAAAGTATGGCAAATGCCGCCGCCACAACTCAATTTGAGGAACAAAAATGATTTATCAAGGCAAGGCGTTAACTGCAAAGTACCTGGAAGAAGGCATTGCGGAACTCTGTTTCGACCTAGAGGGCGACTCAGTCAACAAATTTAATCGCGTTACTCTGCAAGAGTTAGGCGAGGCGACGACAGCGCTAGCTGCTGAAGCTAGCCTGAAAGGCGTGCTTGTTACCAGTGCGAAATCAGTATTTATTGTTGGCGCAGATATCACCGAGTTCACCGAACTCTTTAAGCTACCTGACGCTGAAATTCGCCAGTGGAGCTCTAAAGCAAACGACATCTTCAACGCCTTTGAAGATTTACCAGTACCGACTGTGGTGGCAATTAATGGCGTCGCCTTGGGCGGCGGTTTTGAAATGTGCTTGGCTTGCGACTTTAGAGTAATGTCGACAGCAGCGATAGTGGGCTTGCCGGAAGTGAAGTTGGGGATTAACCCGGGTTTTGGCGGTACAGTAAGGCTGCCGCGGGTTATCGGTTGCGATAATGCCATGATGTGGGTGGCGACCGGTCAGCCACAAAAGCCAGCCGCAGCGCTTAAAGATGGTGGTGTTGACGCTGTTGTTGCGCCAGAGGCACTGTTTGATGCGTCCTTAGATTTGCTTAAAAATACGATTGCGGGTGACTTTGATTATCTGGCGCGCAGAACTGAGAAAACTTCGCCTGTCAAATTAAATGATATTGAACGCATGATGTCATTCACCACAGGTAAAGCTATGGTTGCACAGCAGGCTGGTCGTCATATGTCTGCGCCAATTACGGCAGCTAAATCAATGGAGCGCAGTGCCGGCTTGAATCGAGCCGAGGCCATTGAGGTTGAAATAGATCATTTTATTAAATTAGTGCGCACACCTCAGGCTAGTGCACTAGTAGGGCTGTTCTTGAGTGAGCAAGCGGTGAGCAAGGCCGCTCGTGGTTTCGCCAAAACTGGTGGTGACATCAAGCAGGCTGCGGTATTGGGTGCCGGGATTATGGGCGGTGGTATTGCTTACCAGTCGGCCTATAAGGGCACGCCTATTCTGATGAAGGATATTGCTGACGCTGGGCTTGCACTTGGGATGAAGGAGGCGGGTAAATTACTTGCCAAGCGGGTGTCTCGCGGCCGTATGACAGCCGATAAAATGTCAGCCGTGTTAGGCAGTATCCGGCCATCGCTGAACTATGACGGTTTTGATAAAGCCGATGTCATTGTTGAAGCGGTAGTTGAGAACGCCAAGGTGAAGCAAGCGGTTCTCTCTGAGACTGAAAAGCATATCAACAAAGACGCTGTGCTGGCCTCTAACACCTCAACAATTTCGATCACCCACCTTGCTGAAGCTCTGGAAAGACCAGAAAACTTCTGCGGTATGCACTTTTTTAACCCAGTGCACGCGATGCCTTTAGTTGAGGTTATTCGCGGTGAGAAGACTAGCGATCTAACTATTGCAAAAGTGGTTAAATATGCCTTGCAGATGGGTAAAACGCCTATAGTTGTTAATGATTGCCCCGGCTTTTATGTAAACCGCGTGTTGTTTCCGTATTTCGCCGGTTTTGACATGCTGATACGCGACGGTGGTGATTTCCGTAAGATCGACAAAGTGATGGAAGGTTTCGGTATGCCAATGGGCCCGGCTTACCTGATGGATGTTGTTGGGATAGACACTGGTTATCACGCAGCAGAAGTAATGGCGGCAGGTTTTCCGGACAGAATGCGTCACGAGTTTACTGGCATCTCTCAGCTGATGTTTGAAGCCAAGCGCTATGGTCAGAAAAACGGTGTTGGTTTTTATCGTTATGAAGAAGACGCCAAAGGCAAGCCTAAGAAGTGCGAAGATGAGGCCGCGCTAGCGATGGCGGAATCTGCCAAGCAAACATCTATTGAATTATCCGACGACGATGTTGTTTCGAGAATGATGATTCCTATGTGTATTGAAACGGTTCGCTGTCTTGATGAGAACATCGTGCGTGACCCTGCTGATGCAGATATGGGCTTGATTATGGGTATTGGTTTCCCAGTATTCCGTGGTGGTGCGCTGCGTTATATCGATCAAATGGGCGTGAAAGCCTTTTGTGAGATGGCAGATCGGTACGCGGATCTTGGTCCGCTTTACCACCCAACAGAAAGCCTCCGTCAAATGGCGGCCAATGGCGAATCATTCTTTAAATAATCGGGCGGAGATATAACCATGACTTACAAAGCAAATGATGTAGTAATCGTCGATTGCGCCCGTACTCCTATGGCGCGCTCAAAAAATGGCGTGTTTAGGAATGTGCGGGCGGAAAATATGTCGGCATCTTTGATCGACGGTTTGTTGGCGCGTAACCCCGGTATTGATCCGGCCCTTTTTGAAGATGTGATTTGGGGCTGTGTAAACCAGACCAATGAGCAGGGCTGGAACATTGCGCGAATGA
>JBKEFB010000119.1:0-7536 GCA_046712405.1 Zhongshania sp.
CGGTGGTGTGCCCCAGTTTCTTTAGAACCAATCTCGCCGAATCGCTGCGGGCCTCTGACCCAGACACCCAAGCGGCAACCCAGCGTTTGGTAAACAAGGCCAAGCTCGGTGCGGAAGAAATTGCCGGACGTGTTTTTAGCTCGATAGAAAAAGGCGAATTCTATATTCTGCCGCACCCTGAAGGTCGCTCGATCTGGCGTTTGAAGCGTTTGCTACCGTTTAAAATCTATCGCGCCAGAATGTTAAAACAAACCGCGCGTATGATGGCCAGGCGGCGCGGGAGCTGAGCGCTAAATGGAGACTAAGTCAGTGATCGACGTTGCCGGTAAAGTGCGCAGCGGCGAAGAGCTTGATATTGCAGCGGTAGATGCATGGTTAAAGCCGCGCATTGATGGCCTGTCTGGCGAGCCCCGAGTAACGCAATACAGTGGCGGGGCCGCTAACTGGACCTATCGGTTAGAGTACCCCAGCCACAATGTTATTTTGCGGCGGCCGCCGAAGGACGCCAAGGCAAAATCTGCCTGCGACATGGAACGCTAATGCCCGCTCTGTATTTAATTCGCCACGGTCAGGCGTCGTTTACCGCCGAAGATTACGATCAACTTTCCGAGCTTGGTGCCCAGCAGTCCCAGCATCTGGGGGCCTACTTTGATACCCGGGGGGTCAGTCCAGATACCGTTATTTGCGGCGGCATGAAGCGTCATCTTCAAACTGCAGAACATTGCTTAGGTGCTATGAAGCTAGCGCCTACGACGGTCTCGTGGCAGGACGACAGTGATTGGAATGAATACGATCACAGCAGCTTGCTAGAGGCCTACACCGCCCTGCCCGGAAAGGCTGATGAATTAATGGCTGATATGTCGGGAGAAAATCCCCACGTCGGATTCCAGCGTCATTTTGCTGCGGCTATGACGCGCTGGGTTAATGGTGGCCACGATCAGGACTACAGTGAATCTTGGCGAGAGTTTTGCCAGCGGGTGGAGCGGGGCTTAATGGCGGCGGTGCAGGGGCGCAAGGGTAATGTTTTTGTGTTCACCTCGGGCGGTGCGATCTCGGCAGCGTGTCGAGATTTGCTGGGTTTAAATAATACCAAGACCGCAGAGTTAAGTTGGCAGTTGGTCAACGCCGGATACACCAAAGTGCTCGCCGGTTCAGCGGGGCTAAAATTAGCCAGTATTAATGAACACAGTCATTTTGATGGCCGCCATCGCGAGCTGTTAAGTTATCGTTAAATTATTATTGCAGGAACTGCTATGCGTAAAAATATACTTATTACCGGTGCCAGCTCAGGTTTAGGTGAGGGCATGGCCCGCGAGTTTGCAGCCAAGGGCTGCAATCTAGCGCTTTGCGCAAGGCGCACAGAGCCGATGCAGGCCTTAAAGGCGGAATTAGAAGCGGCAAACCCAAGTATTAAGGTGTTTATTCGCGAGCTTGATGTGTGTGATTACCCGCAAATCTTTACGGTGTTTAACGCTTTTCGCGATGACCTTGGCAGTCTCGATCGGATTATTGTTAACGCCGGTATGGGCAGGGGTGCGTCCTTCGGTACAGGCTATTTTGAGGCTAATCGCAAGACCGCAGAAACCAATTTTATCGGCGCGCTGGCCCAGTGTGAGGCGGCCTTAGAAATCTTTCGCAGCCAAAATAGCGGTCACCTAGTAACGATGTCATCCATCAGCGCTGTGCGCGGCATGCCCCGTGCCCTCAACATATATGCCGCGACCAAGGCCGGTTTGCGCACGATGACCGAAGGCATTCGCGCCGATTTGTTGGGAACGCCCATCAAAGCCAGTTGCATATTACCGGGCTTTATTCTCACCCCGATAAACTCTGATTTGAAAAAAGCGCCTATGCGGGTAGATTTGAAAACTGGTTGCAAGGCGCTGGTGAAAGCCATAGAAAGAGAGCCCGCCGAAGCCAAAGTGCCAGCTTGGCCCTGGGTGCCGGTGGCATTGGTAATGAAGTATTTGCCGCTGTCAGTAGTCGCTAAGATGACCTAAGGAGCTGCTGTCACCGCCGCTAAGTTTGGCCTTGTTGCGTTGCAGAAATAAGCAAATATCAGGCATTAAAAAAGGCGGAGACACATAGTGTCTGCCGCCTTTGCGCTAACCAATGTATTATTTTAGTTTTTTATATTTCACCCGCTTTGGTCCCGCGTTTTTACCTTTGCGAGCCACAAAATCTTCGTGGTATTCGCTGTAATTACCTTCAAAAAACACAATATCGCTATCGCCTTCGTAGGCGAGAATATGAGTCGCAATGCGGTCTAGGAACCAGCGATCATGCGATATCACCAACGCGCAGCCGGGGAAGTCCAATAGCGCATCTTCTAGCGCGCGCAGGGTTTCAACGTCCAAGTCGTTTGAGGGCTCATCGAGCAGCAAGACGTTGCCGCCCTCCTTGAGGGTGCATGCTAAGTGCAGGCGGCCACGTTCACCGCCGGATAACTCACCGACGCGTTTTTGCTGGTCGCTGCCCTTAAAGTTAAAGCGACCGATATAGGCGCGTGAAGATACTTCATAGCTGCCTATGCGCAACATATCTTGGCCTTCAGATACTGCCTCCCATACAGTTTTCTTGTCGTCGAGGCCGTCGCGCATCTGCTCTACCGAAACCAGTTTAACTGTTTCGCCAAGGTCGATGGTGCCGCTATCTGGGGTTTCTTTACCGGTAATCATGCGCAGCAAGGTCGACTTGCCCGCACCGTTGCCGCCGATAATACCGACGATGGCGCCTTGAGGAATCGACAAGCTCAGATCGTCGATCAGCAGGCGATCACCATAACTTTTGCTAATGCCGTTAACCTCTATGACCTTATCGCCAAGACGCGGTCCGGGTGGAATATAAATTTCATTGGTTTCGCTGCGGCTTTGGAATTCCTGAGAATTCATTTCTTCAAAGCGGGCTAGGCGCGCCTTGCTCTTGCTTTGGCGACCCTTGGCATTGCTGCGCACCCACTCTAATTCTGCCGCGATGGTCTTTTTACGCGAGGCGTCAGATTTTGACTCCTGCGCCAAGCGCGCATCTTTGGCTTCAAGCCAGTCAGAGTAATTGCCCTCGTATGGAATACCGCGACCGCGGTCTAATTCCAAAATCCAGCCAGCCGCATTGTCGAGGAAATAACGGTCATGGGTAATGGCAACCACGGTGCCGGGAAAGTCACATAAAAAACGCTCTAACCAGTGTACCGACTCGGCGTCCAAATGGTTGGTGGGCTCGTCTAATAGCAGCATGTCGGGGTTGGAGAGCAGTAATTGGCACAGCGCGACGCGGCGGCGTTCACCGCCAGACAGAGTGGAGACATCAGCATCCCACGGCGGCAGGCGCAGCGCGTCGGCCGCCACTTCAAGTTTGTGATCAAGGTTGTGGGCGTCGGTGGCTTGAATGATGTCTTCTAGCGTCGCTTGGCGCTTCGCCAAAGCGTCAAAATCCGCATCCGGTTCGGCATAATCTGCGTAAACTTTATCAAGCTCAGCGAGGGCATTTATAGCCTCAGCCACACCCTCTTCAACGTTGCCGCGCACATCTTTGCTATCATCTAAGGGCGGTTCCTGCGAGAGGTAACCTATTTTAGTGCCGGGTTGGGGCCGAGCGTCGCCGTTAAATTCGGTATCTAAGCCCGCCATTATTTTTAGTAGGGTAGATTTCCCCGACCCGTTTAGACCGAGTACACCAATTTTGGCGCCGGGAAAGAAAGACAATGAAATATCGTGCAGAATTTCGCGCTTGGGCGGTACAACCTTGCTTACACGGTTCATGGTAAAGACGAATTGCGCCATGCTGACTCCTGACAAAGCACTGAGTCGCCGAGACTCGGTGACAATTAAATAGGCGAAAAGGTACCGAAAGTGGCGCTATTGCGCAATGTTTTGTCGAGCTGAAGCTCGGCTCATCAAAAATTAACGTTTGAGTATGCGCGAATGGCATTAAACGGTGCCGAATGCGCGCATTTATTGTATAATGCGCGGCTTTTCAAAGCCTGTGTATGCCTCGGGAGTAGTGATGTTTAGCAAAAAGATGACAATTGCCGGTTTCGACGAAGAAATCTGGTCTGCGATTCAAGAAGAAGAAGTGCGTCAAGAAGAGCATATCGAGCTAATCGCATCTGAAAACTACACCAGCCCGGCCGTTATGCAGGCGCAGGGTACAGTGCTCACCAATAAATACGCTGAAGGTTATCCTGGCAAGCGTTATTACGGTGGTTGCGAATTCGTCGACAAGGCCGAAATACTGGCTATCGACCGTGCAAAAGCACTGTTCGGTGCAGATTACGCCAACGTTCAACCACACTCTGGCTCACAGGCCAACAGCGCGGTGTATCAGGCGCTGATGTTGCCAGGTGAAACTGTGCTCGGTATGAGTCTAGATGCCGGCGGTCACTTGACCCACGGCGCCAAGCCGAACTTTTCGGGCAAGACCTACAACGCTGTTCAATACGGTTTGAATAACGAAACCGGTGAAATCGACTACGCCCAGATTGAAGCTTTGGCACTAGAACATAAGCCCAAAATGATCGTCGCAGGTTTCTCTGCTTATTCCGGTATTGTTGATTGGGCTAAATTCCGTGAAATCGCCGACATGGTCGGTGCTTACTTGATGGTCGACATGGCCCACGTTGCAGGCTTGGTTGCTGCGGGTGTGTACCCAAATCCCATTAAATATGCTGATGTGGTTACCACCACCACCCATAAAACCTTGCGGGGTCCCCGTGGCGGTTTGATTTTGGCCAAGGCCAATGAAGCCATAGAGAAAAAACTTAACTCGGCGGTATTCCCCGGTGGCCAGGGTGGTCCGCTGATGCACGTGATTGCGGCCAAGGCTGTGAGCTTTAAAGAAGCGATGGCGCCTGAATATGTGGTTTATCAGAAGCAGGTTATCGTCAATGCTAAAGCCATGGCTAAGAGATTTATCGAGCGCGGTATTAATATCGTCTCTGGCGGTACTGAAAACCACCTAATGCTAGTTGACCTGATTGGCAAGTCGTATACCGGTAAAGATGCTGATGCAGCGCTGGGCGCGGCGAATATTACCGTTAATAAAAACGCCGTACCCAATGATCCCCGCTCGCCGTTTATTACCAGTGGCTTGCGTATTGGTACGCCTGCGGTAACTACCCGTGGCTTTAAAGAAGCGGAGTGTGTTGAACTGGCTAACTGGATGTGCGACATTTTGGAAGCCTTGGAAGCTGGCGATGCCGCTGCCAAGATTGACGAAGTGAAAGTTAAAGTATTAGAGGTTTGTAAGCGCTTTCCCGTTTACGCCTAAGGAAAGATGGTCGAGGGGCAGCGCTGTGGCACTGCCCTTTTTTAGAGCGAGAAATCGCGTGCTGGAATATCTAGTTTAAAAGCGCGTGTGCTAGACTTCGACCGAGTCCCCAGCCCTTGAGGCCAAATCATGCGTTGTCCGTTTTGCAGTTTTGACGATACTAAAGTTATCGACTCCCGGCTAGTAGCTGAAGGTGGTCAAGTTCGTCGTCGTCGCGAATGTTTGTCGTGCTCCGAGCGCTTTACAACCTATGAGAGCGCAGAGTTGTTAATGCCCAAAATTATCAAAAGTGATGGCTCACGCGAACCGTTTGACGAGGTAAAGCTGCGCTCAGGTGTTTTAAAAGCACTGGAAAAACGGCCGGTCAGTGTTGAACATATCGAAGCTGAAGTTAGCGGTATCAAGCGTCGCTTACAGGCCACTGGCGAGCGCGAAATTGATAGTCGCGACGTCGGTGAGCAAGTTATGGAGGCCTTAAAAGCCTTAGATCATGTCGCCTATGTTCGCTTTGCCTCGGTCTATCGCAGCTTCCAAGATCTAGACGAGTTTCGTGCTGAAATTGACCGGCTATCTGCAGAGCCGCGTGCAGAGCTTAGTGAGTAGTTGTGAGCTTTAGTGATGTTGATCGGCAGATGATGGCGGCGGCCTTGCAATTGGCAGCGCGCGGTCGTTATTCCACCAGCCCCAATCCTCGCGTAGGCTGTGTGATTTGCCGCGACGCCAAGATCATTGCCCAAGGTTGGCATCAGCGCGCGGGCGACGGCCATGCCGAGGTGAATGCCTTGGCACAGTTAAGTGATACCCGCGCGTCCACCGTCTATGTCACGCTTGAACCCTGTAGTCATCAAGGGCGCACGCCACCCTGTGCAGACACCTTAATCAACGCCGGCGTAAGCCGCGTTGTAGTTGCCTGTGAAGACCCTAATCCACTGGTTGCCGGTCGCGGTATTGCACGTTTGCAGCAAGCCGGCATTCAGGTCGATGTCGGATTGATGAAGGTGCAGGCAGAGGCATTAAATGTTGGGTTTATACGCCGTATGCGCGGTGGTTTGCCGTGGTTGCGTTTAAAGTCGGCCAGTAGCATTGATGGCAGAACGGCAATGGCTTCCGGCGAAAGTCAGTGGATCACCGGTCCCGAGGCGAGAGCCGATGTGCAAAAATTGCGGGCTCAAAGCTGCGCGATTCTGAGCGGCATAGAAACCATTTTGCATGACGACGCCGCGCTCACGGTGCGGCCACAAGGCTTTTCAGCAGATGACCCGGCGGCACTAACGTTAACAGAGCCATGGCGCCAACCACTGCGCGTGATTGTCGATTCTGCCCTGCGTACACCGCCAACCGCAACCCTGTTTGCGGCCGGCGGCGAGCTGGTGATTGCAACGCGGGTGACAAATATTAAACGTCATAAAGCCTTGGTCGCGGCGGGGGCAACTATTGTTGTTATCGACGATGACGGGTTCGGCAAAGTCTCGCTGCCTGCAGTGCTGAAGTATTTAGCTGCGCGCGACTGCAATGAAGTGTTGCTAGAGGCGGGCGCGGTCTTGGCCGGTGCCGCCCTGCGAGCGGGTCTGGTTGATGAATGGTTTTTGTATATGGCGCCGTGTTTAATGGGCAGCAGCGGTCGTCCATTAATAGATTGGCCGATGATGGCGATGTCAGAGCAGCAGGCTATCGACATCGTAGATATTCGCGCTGTCGGTAAAGATTGGCGAATACAGTGTCGCGTTCCCAACCTTGTAGAGCAGCCGTAAATGTTCACCGGCGTTATAGAAGCGCGCGGTACTATCGCCGCCACTGAAATGCGCGGTGGCGATATGCGCCTGCGCATTAGCAGCGCTAGCCTGCCGATGGTCGACGTCAAGCTCGGCGACAGCATTGCCACCAATGGCGTGTGTTTAACGGTGGTTGCCATCGTGGGCGATGGCTTTTGGGCCGACGTTTCAAACGAAACCCTATCGCTGAGTACGTTCGCCACAATTGAGATCGGTCAGGCCGTAAACCTAGAGCGGGCGATGTTGGCGAACAGCCGTTTCGACGGCCATATTGTTAGTGGTCATGTTGATGGCGTAGGGCGCGTGTTAAGTTGTAGCAAGGATGCGCGCTCTATTCGTCTGAGCATCCAAGCACCGGCTAATATTGCGCATTATATTGCGACCAAGGGCTCGATCTGCGTGGATGGTGTTAGCCTGACCGTGAATAAGGTCACCGGCAACGTATTTGAATTAAATATTGTGCCGCACACTGCAGCGGAAACTATTATTCAGTACTACC
>JBKEFB010000120.1:0-6927 GCA_046712405.1 Zhongshania sp.
AGCCCACCTACTAGGCTATGGCGAAACAGTCAATTTTCGTCGCGCCTTTGTGCGTTGGAACAAGCTAACACCAAGCCAGTTCCGAGAACAACTCGCGACGTAAAGCGATATTAATAAGATTTTTATTATTATTATTATTATTATTCTAAAAGTGGGTCTTAAAAACCATTTTAAGGCCACTAGAAACTTTAAGCTGCTATGTAATTGGGAAAAAATATTCATCAAATTTTGACAAATTCGGCATAGCCAGGCCTTTCCGCTCGTCAAGATTAGCAAGCTCACTGCGCCATTTATCTAGAATTTCAAGGCGTACTTCAGCACTGACATAAGGAACATGGAAAGCATGGAAGGGCTCAAGCACATCCATGCCCACGTAACCAAGCGACCCCTGCAACAACGGTTTTAAGATCTCGTTGATATCGCCATGGATACCACCTTCACTGAGCATATCGTCACGACCACCGGTGCTTACCGAGACCAGTGCTTTTTTACCTGCCATACCACCATTGCCATAAATGCGCTTGCCGCCATAAAACTTGCCCGACACAAACACGCGGTCAATCCAGCCCTTTAGAATTGCCGGCGTTGAGAACCAATACAGTGGGAAATTGAACACCAACAAATCGGCAGCTTCGACTTTTTCGATTTCAATTTTGATGTCCGTCGAGATAGTGCCTGCAGGTACGGATTTTCGCTGTTCAAGCGCATAGTTAAAATAATCAGGATCCGCACGCTCAGCAAAATCTTCTGACGAGGCCACGGGATTAAAATCCATCGCATACAGATCTGAGACCTGCACCGAGTCACCCTTTTCTTCAAAGAAACGTTTTGCCTCTAAGTACAAGGCACTTGAAAAAGATTTCGGTTCTGGGTGGGCGTGAACAATCAATACATTCATAATTACCAACTTATCTCTTCTAATAATATGGAGTAAAACTACACAATCCCAACGACACTATTAGCTATACCAGCCGTGCAGCGAGCTCCCCGTACAATGTCTGTTTAATTTCTTTGAAAATACCTGGCTCTTTACATGCCAGGTTAGTCGCCAGTTCTGCTGCAGAATCCAGTAAGCTTTCAGAAGTGGATTTACTGTCAACCAACCCAGCCACAATTGCCTCGTCAGCCGTATAACGCTTACCGGTCAGCACAGCATCACGCACTGTGGCGGGCGGAATTTTGGCGTGCAGGATAGCCATCATTGCTGAGGGTATGGCAACGCCTGCGTCAACTTCCGAAATGCTGATCCAACCGCGATCTTCTCGCATTATGCGGTAATCCAAGGATATCGCCAGAAAGGCCCCACCAGCAAAAGCGTGGCCGTTAATTGCCGCCACCGTAGGACAGGGAAGCATCACCATGCGCCGATGAATTTCGAGCATTGCCTGAGCGAATTTTTCCATTTCGGCTTTATTAAATTTTCTCATGGCGTCAATATTCACACCATTACTGAAGAACTTGCATTCGCCAGTCATGATTAAAGCGCTTCCCTTAGCGCAGTTATTCTCTACCTCAATCAGCGCATCCAGCATCTGTGCCTGCCAATCCAGACAAATCGTATTGGCGTCGTTGTTCATCCTAAGGGTATAAATATCCCCATCTTTACAGAGGTTTATCATATGTTCTCTCCCAATTAATCAGAGACTCCCAAATTGAATCGCTAACAGTCGCCAAAATATTGCTCATCAATTTCCATCAGATTACCAGCACCGGACTGAATAGCGGTCGCCAGCGTCTGTGTACGAGGCAAAATTCGCTCAAAATAGAAACGCGCGGTGTGCAGCTTGGCTTGATAAAAACCGCTGCCTGCACAGCCATTGTCGATAGCGGTCTGGGCAGATTTTGCGATTCTTGCCCAACAGTATGCCAGGGTGACGTAACCGGCAAACATCAAGTAATCGACACCCGCCGCATTAACCTCATCCGGATTTTCAGCTGCGGCGGCGCCAACAATATCGGTTAAATCTAGCAACTTATTTAAACTGGCCTCGGTTTCAGTAACATACGCGCTATCTACATTATTCGTACAAAAGCTGCGAATTTCGTCAACAAATGGCTCTAGTATTTTTCCGCCAGAGCCGAGAATTTTACGACCCAGCAGATCTAATCCCTGAATCCCGGTAGTCCCTTCATAGATAGCCGTGATACGAGTGTCTCGGTATTCCTGCTCTAGCCCCGATTCTTTGATAAAACCATGACCGCCAAGAATTTGTATACCGTAGCTGGTTGCTTCCAAGCTGACTTCACTTAAGAAGCCTTTAGCGATCGGCGTGAAAACCGCGAGCAAGGTATTGGCAAGCTGCTTTTCTTCTTCACTACCCGCACCATGGGTAATATCAAGTAATTGCGCGCAGCGATAGTTCAGTACCCTCCCCCCTTCAGCAAAGGCTTTTTGCGTCAGTAACATTCTACGAACATCGGGATGCACAATGATGGGGTCCGCGGCTTTTTCAGGCAACTTGCGCTGGGGCGCGCGCATTTGCAGGCGCTCTCTGGCGTAATTCAAGGCCTTCTGAAATGATGCATAGATATGTGCCTGAGCTGAAATAGCAACGCCCAATCGGGATTCATTAATAAAGGTAAACATGCACGCCATGCCCTTGTTGGGCTGGCCTATCAAGTAAGCTTCAGCGCTATCAAAATTCATGACACAGGTCGCGTTGCCATGAATGCCCATCTTTTCTTCAATGGCACCACAGCGCACATTATTGAATTCACCTACATTACCATCAGCATCCACTTTGAATTTTGGCACGACAAACAGCGAGATCCCTTTAACGCCCTTGGGTGCGTCAGGCAAACGTGCCAATACAATATGAATGATGTTGTCGGTCAGGTCGTGATCCCCAGAGGAAATAAATATCTTGCTGCCGGTAACACTATATGTGCCGTCGGCATTGGGCTCGGCTTTAGTTCGCAGCAAGCCAAGGTCAGAGCCGGCATGGGCTTCGGTTAAACACATGGTGCCAGACCACTGGCCTGTTACCATTGTCGGTATAAAACGTTGTTTCAAGTCATCACTGGCATGGGCAGCAATGGTCGCAATCGCCCCCAGGGTCAGACCGGTATACATGGAAAAAGCATGATTTGCTGCCGCCGGCATTTCAGAAACCACTTGACCTAAAGAGGATGGCAGGGCCTGTCCGCCATAGACTTCGGGAAAAGCCAATGAAGGCCAGCCACTTTCAATATTTTGCTGATAAGCCTCTTTAAAACCGGGGGGAGTGGTAATTTGTCCATCGTTGTTTTGGCATCCTTCACGATCTCCCACCACGTTAAGTGGCGACAAGACCTGCTCGGCAAATTTGGCTGCCTCTCCAAGAATAGCTTCTACCAAATCCGGGGTCGCATTCTGACCTTCAGCAAAGGTTTGGTAATGAGCGGGATAGTCCAATACTTCATTCATGACGAATTGAATGTCTCTGAGCGGCGCTTTATATGTCATCGTTGCAATACCTTGTGTTTACGCAATAATAAAATGGAGGCTTTCGCCTCCATTTACTAAGAACTTAACTTAGCTTATAAAACCTCAAACAAGCCTGCTGCACCCATACCGCCACCGACACACATAGTCACAATCACATATTTAACACCACGACGCTTACCTTCAATTAAGGCGTGCATCACCATACGCGCGCCACTCATGCCGTAGGGATGACCAATTGAAATTGCACCGCCGTTTACATTGAGACGATCATTAGGAATACCCAAGGTGTCGCGACAATAAATAAGCTGCACAGCGAAGGCTTCATTCAGCTCCCAAAGACCAATATCGTCCATGGTCAAGCCATTGGCCTTAAGCAATTTAGGAATAGCAAATACGGGACCAATACCCATTTCATCAGGCTCACAACCCGCAACACTCATACCACGGTAAACACCGAGTGGTTTGAGATTACGTTCTTCGGCCAGAGCACGGTCCATTACTACCAGGGCTGCCGCACCATCTGAAAGTTGTGACGCGTTGCCACCGGTAATGGTGCCGTTTTCACGCACTGTATTGAGCTTGTTAAGGCCTTCAATATTGGTGTCGGGACGGTTGCCTTCATCTTTTGTTAACGTGACTTGTTCGAACGTGGTCTCTTCGGTTTCTTTGTTAAAAACCGCTTTAGTCGCGCTTACCGCGACGATTTCGTCGTCGAACTTACCCGCTTCTTGAGCTGCTGCAGTACGCTGCTGCGATTGTAAGGCGTATTCGTCCTGCGCCTCACGAGATATGTTATAACGCTTGGCGACAGTTTCTGCGGTATCCAGCATCGGCATAAACAAGTTAGGTGCGTGGGCGACGGCCTTTGGGTCAAGCACACGTTCCAAATTCATCTTTTGGTTTTGTACTAGACTTATCGATTCACAACCACCCGCAACTACCACTGACATACCGTCGCAAATAATTTGTTTGGCGGCGGTCGCAATTGCCATCAATCCTGACGAGCACTGTCTATCAATAGTCACGCCGGGCACACTCAGGGGTAAACCAGAAGCCATAGCGACATTACGGCCTAAGTTAGAGGCTTGAGTACCCTGTTGAATCGCAGCGCCCCAAACACAATCATCAATTTCAGCTGGATCAATACCCGCGCGTTTAACAGCAGCTTCAACCGCATAGGACGACAAACTTGGCGCTTCTAAATTATTGAATGCACCACGATAGGCTTTGCCGATGGGGGTGCGTGCTACGGAAACAATGACAGCTTCTTTCATTTTTTTTCTCTCTATATGTTAGTGGTCTAAACACTAGTGCTAGCGTCTTCAGCGGATGACAAAAACTTATTGTGAGAATTCTTTGAACGACCTTCCGTCAGCAGCCAGTTTTTTCAGTAAAGGTGCGGGCTTAAACCACTCTTCCCCGTACTCTCCGAGTGAAACACGGTATTTTTCGAGGGCATCAACCACGGTTTGCAGGCCAATTTCATCGGCGTATTGCATGGGGCCGCCACGGTGCGCAGGAAAGCCGTAGCCATTGCAGTAAACCGTGTCGATATCGCCCGAGCGGTAGGAAATACCCTCATCGAGTACTTGGGCGCCTTCGTTGATGAGCATGTAAATCGTGCGCTCCAATATCTCTTGATCAGAAATCTCGCGCTGGCTTATGCCGTGTTTCTTTGCCAGTCGTGTTGCAAGCGCAACAACCTCGGGATCTTCTTTTTTATCTCGTCCCTCATAGATATAAATACCTCGGCCAGTTTTCTGTCCATAGCGACCTAATTTGTACAATTCATCACATACTATTGCGTAGCTGGGATCACGACCATAACAAGCTTCTACGTTGCCCTGCCGGACAAGATAACCAACATCGATGCCGGCGAGATCAATCATGCTGGGTAGGCCCATGGCCAAACCAAATTCGTAAAGTACTCTATCGATTTGTGCCGGGCTGGCGCCTTCTAGTATTAGACGCATTGCCTCGCGAGCATAGGGTTCTAATATGCGATTACCGATAAAGCCCCAACAAACACCAGCAACAACGGGCACTTTACGGATTGTTTTCGCTAGGTTAATAGCAGTAATTAGCACATCGTCAGCGGTGTCGGCGCCGCGAACAATTTCCAGCAGTTTCATTACGTTGGCGGGACTGAAAAAGTGCAGGCCGATTACATCATTAGGACGGGACGTAATAGCGGCGATTTCGTTAACATCAAGCGTAGAGGTATTCGTCGCCAGGATGGCACCGGGCTTGCAAACTGAATCCAGCGCGCTAAAGACCTTTTTCTTAACGTCCATATTTTCAAAAACAGCCTCGATCACGAGATCCATATCACCAAGATCACTGTAATCGCAGGTCGATTTCAACAACGCCATACGCTCTTCAACTTGCGCAGCGCTCAATCGACCTCGCTTGGCAGAAACTTCGTAGTTTTTCCGAATAACCCCCATGCCGCGTTCTAATGCTTCGGCATTCAAATCCAAAATAGTGGTCTCGATACCGGCATTGGCGAAGTTCATGGCAATACCGCCACCCATGGTACCGGAGCCAATAATCGCAACTTTGCTGATAGCACGAGCTGGTATTGCGGCATTGATGCCGGGGATTTTGGTGGCTGCACGCTCGGCAAAAAATAGATGCTGTTGAGCGCGAGCCTGTGTAGATTCCAAACACTGTATAAACAGTGCCTTTTCTAAAGCGAGCCCCTCATTTAATGACAACTCACAACCGCCTTCTACCGCTTTAATTGCACACTCTGGCGCATAGAAGCCACGCGTTTTACGGGCGATACTTTTACGAAAGTCGTTGAAGAAATTATCATCTACCTTACTTTTATCAATACGTAAATCAGCGCAGCTTTTAATGGCTGCACTATTGGCCACCAAGGATTTGGCATAATCAATTACGGCATCTAAGAAATGAATGTCTGCATCAATAATGGCGTCAACAATACCGATGGCTAAGGCTTGCTCGGTATTGACAGACTCCCCCGAAACAATCATTTGCAAGGCCATTTCAACACCGGCTATACGCGGCAAACGCTGGGTGCCGCCCGCACCGGGGATCAATCCTAATTTAACTTCCGGTAGACCGATTTTGGCGTTGGCGTTGGCAACTCTGTAGTCGCAGGCCAGAGCAAGCTCACAGCCGCCGCCGAGCGCCAGACCATTGATGGCCGCAACAATAGGTTTGGATGATGATTCTAATTGATTAAAAAGCTCGGGTAGTATCGGCCCCGCAGTAGCCAACCGTGAACCAAACTCAGTTACATCTGCGCCGCCACAGAATATTTTACCGGACGAGGCAATGACCATCGCCTTAACGTCATCGTCAGCCATTGCTTTTTCAAAAGCGTCTTTAATGCCCTGACGTACTGTCTGAGCCAAGCCATTTACGGGTGGACTATTCAAAGTAAGGATGGCAATAGCGTCTTTGGTTTCGTAGCTAACAACCGTATTCATGGATGGTCCTTTATAAAAATCGATGATGGATTACGTCAGACT
>JBKEFB010000121.1:0-6870 GCA_046712405.1 Zhongshania sp.
AATATCCATCGGCGAATTTTTACCTGCTGCTCGGATGATGGTCGGGGACCGAAACGCTCGATCATGGGCACCAATACCATCAGTGCAATAAATAGAACCGCTAAAATTGTTATCAGGTTTGCCATGCAGGGTGCTCCGTATAAAAAAGTGAGCCGCCTGATTCACAAAAGATATTGGGTGTGTATGCAGGGGCTGATGAGTACCAGCCCCTATACTACCTATTAATGTTAAAGATTACTTCTTGAGGATAACCGAGGATCCATGGCCGAATAGGCCCTGATTGGCGGTAATACCTACTTTGGCATTGGGTACTTGTCTATCGCCTGCTTGGCCACGTAACTGCCATGTTAATTCGCATATTTGCGCCAATGCCTGTGCTGGTACGGCTTCGCCAAAGCAGGCTAGGCCGCCGGAGCTATTTACCGGCAAGCGGCCGCCGAGTTTGGTGACGCCGTCGCGAACCAGCTGGGCGGCTTCACCGCGAGGGCATAGCAGCAGGTCTTCGTACCAGTCTAATTCTAGCGCCGATGACAGATCGTAAACTTCAGCAAGACTGATATCTTCAGGTCCAATACCGGCTTGTTCATAGGCTTTTTTCGGCAGTGCGGCCCGAAAGCTATGCGCCTCTACACCTGCGGCTGCCGCCGAATCGGTGGCGATGTCTGGCATTTCAACCACTGAGCTGGCGAAAGTGGGGGTGACGGTTGATACCGCGGCGACCTTAACGGCATTGGCTTTGCCGATACGTTTGGCGTAATCCATGCTGGATACAATAATTGCTGCGCCGCCGTCTGAGGTCGCGCAAATTTGTAGCAAACGCAAGGGGTCGGCAACCATAGCGGAGTTTTTAATGTCTTCCATGGTGAATTTTTTCTTGTAGCGAGCATTCGGATTAGTAAATCCGTTTTCGCTATTTTTAATCTTAACTAAACCAAAATCGTCTTCTGTATCACCGTAGAGATCCATGCGGCGGCGAGCGTACATGGCGAAGTAAGTTGGATTGGTAATGCCTAAATAGAAGCGTAACCAATCGGGGTCTTCCGGACGATAGCCCTTAGCTGGGGCTAAAAAGCCTTTTGGGGTGGTGTCTGCGCCGACGACTAAGGCAACTTCACATTCGCCCGACAGAATCTTCGCTCTCGCTGCGGCTAAGGCTTGCGAGCCTGATGCGCAGGCTGCGTAAGAGGTATTAACTTGTGCGCCTTGCCAGCCTAAAGCTTGGGCAATCGTCGCACCGGCAACATAGCCTGGATAGCCGCAGCGCATGGTTGCCGCGCCAGACACAAATTGCACGTCTTGCCAGGGTATGCCTGCGTCTTTAAGTGCCTCGCGAGCGGCATGTACGCCGTATTCGCTAAAGTTGCGACCCCATTTACCCCATGGGTGCATGCCGACGCCCAGTACTGCAATATCTTGACTCATTTTATATTCTCCTCGGGCGGTATTTAGCGCTGTGGCTGCCATTTCCAGGTGACTTTGATGGCATCGTCATCTTCGTGCAGGGTTTCAAGCACGAGCTCTGCGGTTTGCCCGACTTTCAATTGATCAACATCCACGCCTTTTACCACCTGACCAAGAATGATCATTTGCTCTTTTTCTAATTCAACGGCTGCAATGGTGTATGGCACGAAGGGCTCATCGGCAATAAAGGGTTCAGGTGGCTTGTAGCAGGCATTGGTGTAAGACCAAATTTTGCCTTGCCGGCTGAGCTCAACCTCACTGAATTCGGTGCTATCGCAGGCTGGATTTTTACAGTAGCTGAGTGTTTTGGGAAAGTAGTATGTGCCGCATTGGTCGCAGCAGGCGCCAATAAGGTGCGGGGTGTCCGTGTTGAGTGTGAACCAGCCTTCTAGGGCGGCCTGCACAGGTTTATTAGTCATTGTGTATCTCCACCGAATGGACAGGCGACGCGCAGCCAAGTGATTGTTAGGGCTGGGAGTCTGTCTTATATAGCCAACAAATGATCGCAAGATCAGTGACTTGGCACTATCGTCTGAATGGCTGATAAGTGATCCGTTGCGCGCTGACTGCAATTGTCAGTGGGGTGAGTGAATTTGCAATTGTTGTGATCCCGCCAAGGCCTATTATGAGTCTCATAAGCATGAACAGATAAGTCTAAAATCGTTAAGTCTATATTAGGGGACGGCAATGAAAGTTGAGTTTACCGCAGCGCAGGATGCCTTGCGCAAAGAACTGCGGACCTATTTTGAAAACCTGATGACCCCAGATCTAAAGGCCGAATGCGACGAAGCCATGGGTGAGGGCGGTGGTCCGCTATGGCGTGAAGCCTTGAAAAAAATGGGCAAGGATGGATGGATTGGGGTTGGCTGGCCCAAGGAATTAGGCGGCCGTGGAATGAGTCCCATCGAACAGTTTATTTTTGTTGAGGAAGTCATGCGGGCAGGCTATCCCTTTCCGTTTCTTACTACTGAGTCGGTGGGACCGCAATTAGCCGAGCACGGTAATGAGCGCCAGAAGCGCGAGATTGTGCCAAAAATTCTGGCCGGTGAATGTTTAATCGCTATTGGTTATTCAGAAGCGAGTGCGGGTACTGATCTAGCGAGTCTGAAAACCAGCGCGGTTAAAGACGGCGATGGCTGGCTGATTAACGGTCAGAAAATGTGGACTAGTTTGGCGCACTTTTGTGACTACGTTTGGCTGGCGTGCCGCACAGATCCTGACGCAGCTAAACCCCATAAAGGCATTTCTATGTTTATGGTGCCAACTAGCGATCCCGGTTGGAGTTGCAGCCCGGTTATTACCCTAGGCGAAGTGCGAACGAATGCGACCTTCTACGACAATATCCGAGTTGCCGACGATGACATGGTGGGTGAGCTCCACGGCGGTTGGAAGCTCATTACCAGTCAGCTAAACCGTGAGCGTTTAAGTTTAGTTAATTTTGGTCCCACCGCAGAAATGTTTAATAACATCGTTCGCTGGGCGCAGAAACTGGATACTGCGGATGGCGGAAAGTTAATTGATGAGCCCTGGGTACAAATTAATCTCGCCAAGGTGCGGGCGGGTGTTGAGGCCCTGAAACTGGTTTGCTATAAGCAGGCTTGGGCAATGACCGAGGGCAATTTGGAAATGGCAGATGCTTCTGCGGCCAAAGTATATGGCTCTGAATTTTTCATAGAAGTGTATCGCCTGCTGGGTGAGGTGATTGGGGAGGCCTCCTTGATTAGTCGCAAAACCGACGGTGCAAATCCTATTGCTGCGCGAGTTGAACGTTTATACCGAACCGCATCAATTATTACCTTCGGCGGCGGCACTAACGAAATACAGCGCGATATTATTTCTGCGGCGGGTTTATGGATGCCGCGCGCATCACGTTAATTTTGCGCACTACGATATAGAGGATTAGATCATGGATTTCGGATTTTCTGAGCAGCAGCGCGACGTGCAGCATTTAGCGCGAGATATTTTGAATGATAATGTCACTGCGCAATCATTGAGTAAGTATGACGATTACGGTGAGGAGCGTTTTGATCGCGATTTGTGGAAAAAGTTCGCTCAGGCTGGTCTGCTGGGCGTTGCCGTAGATGAGGAATACGGTGGCATGGGGTTTGGTTTTTTTGAGCTGGCTCTACTGCTAGAAGAAGCGGGTCGCACCATTGCACCGCTGCCTTTAATGTCACACTTGATTTCAGCGGCGCTGCCTATTCAAAAGTTCGGCAGTGATGCTCAAAAACAGCAGTGGTTGCCTGGTGTGGCTAGCGGCGAGTGTTTATTAACCGCGGCCTTAAGCGAAGCCTATAACGATGATCCGGCTCAGCCGTGGCTGACGACTGCTAAGGCTGAGGGCGACAGCTTAGTGATTAGCGGTGAAAAAACCAATGTGCCGTTTGCACATATTGCCAATAGAATACTACTCGCGGCGAAAACCAGTGACGGTCTGGCTGTTGTTTTACTCGATCCGACGGCCGTGGGCGTAACGCTTAGCGCCCAGCAGGTCACTACTTACGAGCCGCAGTTTGTACTGACTTTGGATAATGTCCGGGTGAATAAGGCTGATATTTTGGCGACTAGCGTTGATGGCCAAGCGGCGATGCAGTGGATTGCCGAATGTAGCACCGTCGCGTTGTGTGCACATCAACTTGGCGCCAGCGATAAGGCCATGCGAATGACCGCGTCTTATACCGCCGAGCGCAAGCAATTTGGCGTATTAATCTCAACCTTCCAAGCTGTGGGGCATCGCGCTGCGAACTGTTTTATTGACGTTGAATGCTTGCGTTTGAATACCTATCAGGCGATTAGCCGCTTAGATGGCGGTTTGGATGCCACTAACGAAGTGCAGATCGCTAAAATATGGGCCGGTGATGTGGGCCATCGTGTTAGCTATGCGGCGCAGCATTTACACGGTGGAGCCGGTATTGATAGGGATTACCCGCTTTGGCGTTACTGCCTTTGGTTGCGTCATAACGAAATTGCCTTGGGTAGCTCGGCGAAAACCTTGGCGAAGTTGGGTAAGCGGATTGCGGCGGGCGAGGCATTTTGTAGTTAATAGAGGTGACTATTGTCATTAATAAGCCGCCCTCGGGCGGCTTTTTTGTGGGTGCTATTACATCGCTCATTCAGTACGGCTTTTATACTGAGTAATACTCAGCCAGATATACTTAACAGCTATAGACAATGGGTGTTAGCATCAGATCATAAACGCAATAGTTTATCCCTGACTTTCTGAGTCGAATAGAACAACGGGGCAATAAAAATGAGTCACATGCGCAGTGCTATTGCATGCCTGTTTGTCAGTAGTTTTATCTGCGCTGCGAGCGCTACCGAAACCGGCAATATTCTAGGCGAGGTCGGTTTTGTTGATGATGAAACTGGCGTTACTGTTGAGTCGATTGAGCGTGGAGAAATATCCGGTGAATACCGGGTATTAATATCGCTGCCACGTAGGGGTGACTCCCCGGCAATGGAAATTGAAGAAATAGTGGTCACTGCGCCGGTATTAAAGTCAGGTAATTCCGCTTCGCCGCCACGGTACGAGTTTGTAAAAGACTATAGTGAAGACCGCTACGGATTTTATGTGTATATCGGTAAAAGCCGAGAGTGGCCCTTCCGTATTTATTTTAAAGATGATGACCGCGATCTTATTCATAATCGCTAATTCAAACTCGTTAAGCGCATATTATTGTAGTGTGCATTCAGCGAGAGTGGTCCGCGGCGTTAAAGCATCAATAATGGCCGACCCCATAGGGTCTTCTAACATCACAATTCGTATCAAATGTAAGGTGTTATGGGCATGGAATGGACACGGGACCGTATTGTAGTAAGTGATAGTATTGAGCTGGCTTACGAGGAAATTGGCGAGCCCGACGCGCCAGTGATTTTGCTTATCATGGGCTATGCCAGTCAGTTAATAGTATGGCCGGAATCCTTTTGTCATCTGCTTGCAGACGGCGGCTATCGCGTCATTCGTTTCGACAATCGTGACGTTGGTTTATCTACTAAATTAGATGACGACAGACCGTTAAGTATTCTTGGCTTGCGGCTGCGTCAACAACTTAAGTTGCCATTAAAGGTGGCGTATACCTTAGATGATATGACCGCTGATACAGTTGCACTGCTCGACGCGTTGAATATTTCTAGGGCTCATATTGTGGGGGCGTCGATGGGCGGTATGATTGCCCAATTGATGGCGGCTAATTATCCCGAACGAGTTAGTTCGCTGGTGTCGCTGATGTCCAGTTCCAGTTTTGGCGGCATGAAGCCAAAAGTGCTTTGGCATATATTGAATAAAGCGGCTCCCGGTCGCGAGGCGCAAATTGCTCACTCCCTAAAAACGTGGTGCTTAATATCGAGTCCAGAACTCGGTGACTCAGAGCAGCAGCTGCGGGAGCGAATTGAAGTGGCGTATGATCGCGGCCATCACCCCGCTGGTAAGGCGCGTCATATGGCGGCGATAATGGCGAGCGGTAATCGTCAGAAGCTACTGTATAAGATTAAAAGTCCAACCTTGGTAATACACGGTGACAAAGATCCTATGGTGCCTCTTAAAGGCGCCAAAGATACCGCGCGCCGAATCCCCAATGCTCGCCTCGAAATTATTGAAGGCATGGGCCACGACTTACCCGAAGCGCTACTAGACGAGTTAGTAAGTTTGATTTTGGGCCATGTGCGAGACGCTGATTCTGCGGCCTGAGTGCCAGTCTTATTTCGTTGAGTTATGACTTTATGTTTTGTGCATCACGCGATTACATTCAGCGGCGCGAGGCGTGCTTTCTTACTCAGGCTTAAAAAATAACGCTCAGCGCAGAATCGGAGCTGAATCGTCTAGATAATGCCTATCTTCGACTACTACTTATCAAAACTAGGTTGACGCGCAGAACCGCTCGCGGCCATAATTCAGAATAATCAATAAATGGACTTGGCAGATGTTGACTTTTCAGGGTTTAAAATATTTTCATTATTTAGGACGTTCGTTGGCAGCGATTGGCGCAGTATTAATATTGGCTGCCTGCGCGACAGAATCGCATCAAGTAGTACAATCTCAGACGGTCGCTAGTTACGGTAAAGCCTACTCAGGTAGCAAGCAGGTACTAGTGGTTGGGCAGTTTGATAATCGCTCAAATTATCTGCAAGGTATTTTTAGTTCTGGTTCCGATCAGTTGGGTAATCAGGCAAAGACCATCTTAAAAACCCATCTTCAGCAAACCAATCGTTTTACCGTCGTTGATCGCGAAAATATGGCGCGTATTGCTGAAGAAGCTAAGCTTAGCGGCATAGAACAAAAGCTGAGTGGCGCGCGTTTCGCAGTAACGGGTGATGTGACTGAGTTTGGTAGAAAGACGACAGGCGATCAGCAATTATTCGGAATATTGGGCGCGGGTAAAACTCAAACTGCCTATGCCAAAGTGTCGATTA
>JBKEFB010000122.1:0-6748 GCA_046712405.1 Zhongshania sp.
AGAATATCAGCTGATATTGCCCGTCACCCTTACACGTCGGCTAGTTGGTTCGACTTTTTCTGTTTTCGCTGCTTCGCGGTTTTTAATCCCGGTATCGATAATATTCTTCAGCGCGATGATCATGCCGGTAAATATAAAGGCCCCGGGTGGTAAAATGGCGACCAGTACAGCGGTATAGTCATCTACCAAAACTATTTTCCAGCTTTTTGCTCCTTCGCCAAATAATAGGTCCATATTGGCGAAGATAGCGCCGGTGCCGACAACTTCACGAATTGCTCCCAGGAGCATGAGTATTACCGCGAAGCCTGCGCCCATAATGAAGCCGTCGTACATAGAAGGTAGGACTTTGTTTTTACAGGCAAAGGCATCTGCGCGACCGAGGATGACGCAGTTAGTGGTGATGAGGGGAAGGAATATGCCGAGTATTTGAAATAGCTCATAAGCGAAGGCCTGCATAAGTAATTCTATGCATGTCACTGCCGCTGCGATAATCATCACAAAGGCGGGTAGACGAATAGCGTCGGAGGCAAAGCTGCGGATCATGGACACGCAGGTGTTAGACACGGTGAGCACTAACATCGTCGCTATACCCATGCCTAAGGAATTGATGACGGAGCCGGTCACTGCGAGTAAGGGGCATAGACCTAATAGCTGAACGATGGCGGGATTGTTTTTCCATAGTCCGTTTAAAGAAATTTCGCGGTAGCTGATATCACTCATTATTCAATTCCCGATTCTGATTGAGTTCATTGATTCGAGGGCGCTTATAACTGGCTAGCGCGGTGCTATCATTTATACGACTTATCATGGCGATATTGGCATCGTAGTATTGTAGTGCTTTACGAACCGCTTTTGTAACCGCTCTTGGCGTTATGGTCGCGCCGGTGAACTGGTCAAAGATTCCCTTATCTTTTTTAACGGCCCACTTGGATTCCTCTGGGTCGTTTAAGCTTTTGCCGATAAATCCGTCTACCCACTGACTTTTCTTGTAATCCACCTGATCGCCGAGTCCTGGTGTTTCACGGTGAGAAAGCACGCGTACTCCAGAAATAGTGCCATCAAGGTTGATACCTACAATCATATCAACATCACCGGTGTAAGCGTCACGAGCGGTAGCGGGTAAAACGGCGCCGGCAAACTCACCCTTCATAGTGGCGCGGTAGAGCTTTTTAGCTTCACGCAATCCCAATAAATCGCTGTCATCTATATTGATGGCATCGTCCAGTAACGAGTTATCATGGCGGGATTTTGGAAACACTTCTAGGAGCGCGCGCTCCTCATAGTGGCGAATGTTTTCTTGAATCAGGCCCCGAGTAGAGAGATAGGTGCCGGCTATAACGCCAGTGGTGACAATGGCAAAGAGGCCGAGTAGCATGCCGTTTTTAGTGATGGATTTACCGAGGATATTCATAACTTTCCTCCTTGGTGATCCTTCAGTTTATGGCCGTAGGTTCTGGGTTGGGTGTAGTGATCGATAAAGGGCGCGGCAAAGTTCATCAGTAGAACGGCAAAGGCGACGGCGTCGGGGTAGTTGCCCCAAGCTCGAATGATATAGATCAAGACGCCAATTAATGCACCGTAGATTACTCGTCCACGGTTTGATACTGCCGAGGTGACGGGGTCGGTCACAATAAAAAATGCGCCAAACATGGTTGCGCCACTGAGCAAATGGAATAGTGGTGAACCGCCGGAAGCGGAACTGCCGCCGTCATAGAATAGCGCCGACATAATAGTCAGCGATACCAGCATGCTTATTGGTCCGTGCCAAGTAAATACCCGACGGTACAGTAAATACATGCCGCCGAGTAGAAAGCCAATACTCGCCCATTCCCAGCCGACACCAGCGAACTGACCGAATTGCGGTGATTCTTTCCAAAGATCGGCAATGAGTAAGGAGCTATTCTGTTTCAGTACATCGAGTGGTGTCGCCATTGTGATGGCGTCTATGGCGTCTTTGCCAAATCCGAAGCAGTAGCTCAGGGCGTCTATGGGTCCTAATAGATCGCCGGCAAAACTACCTTTGGGTGCCAGCCAAGTGGTCATCTGCACCGGAAATGAGATCAGTAACATGACATAAGCGGCCATGGCGGGGTTGAAAGGGTTATAGCCTATGCCGCCATAGAGTTGCTTGCAGATAAGAATCGCGAAGCCGGTGCCGATCATAATGAGCCAGAACGGTGAGCCCGGTGGCAGTGAAATACCGAGTAAAAATGCTGTGACTAGGGCGGTGTAATCGTTGAGATAAAATGCGATGGGGCGTTTGCGTAATTTTAACGCTAAGGCTTCAAATGCCAGCGCAGTAATACTTGCCCACAAAACATTAACGAGGGTACCAAAGCCGAAAAACCAGGTAAGCGAAAATAGGCCAGGAATGGTAGCCAGTAGCACCAGTCGCATGACTCTTGCCGTGCTCATAGCCCCGTGAGTGTGTGGTGAACTGACCTTTAAAAATCCCATAGTGTTATGCGTGCTCGTTATTCAGATTTAGCTCAGCAATTGCTGAGCGGTCGCCAATTTCTCTTCTAGCTTTGCTAGCGAGTCGGCCAGTATGTCCGCTTTGTCATCGCCGTCGGCTCGTGCGGTATCGAGTTTTGCTCTGGTGCGAGCAATACGGTTTTCCAATGATTCAATATTCTGTTTGGTTTTGTCGGCGTCGCTCATAGTCGCTTGGGCTTCTCGTGCAGCCCTGGCGCGTTCAATAGTCACTTGCACTGGATCTTTACTGCTTACAGAAGCGACTGGCGCGGCGTGATTGTTACTGGGGAGCGCGGATTGATGATCGTTTAGCTCATTCTCTACGAGACCTAGCTTGGCTTGGGCTTTCTCAAGTCCAGTGGCGAAAGCCGCAGTATTTGCGTCATTCTGTTCCTGCGCCACAGTCAGTTTTTGCTGTGCGGACGCAAGCCGGTTTTCTGTTCTGGTCACGATATTTTGTAAGCGCGCAGTTTTTTCTGCGTCGCTTTCGTCTGCGCTATTGCCGACATGTTTTGCGAGTGCGCTGGCAATAACTACCTGGGCTGAACCAGCGTTATCGGTCGCAAGTGGCACTGCGGTTTTGGTCGCCGTTAAACTCGCCTGATACTCCGCGAATTCTTGTTTAATTGACGCGATTTTTTCCTCTATTTTACTTACTGCGGTTGCGAAGGCACCGGCGTTGTCGCTTTCTTGTTCCCGCGCCTGAGCGAGTTTCTCTTTGGCCGCTGCGAGACGTCTCTCTGCGCTGCTTAATAATTTTTGTAGGCGGTCAGTTTTTTGTTCTACACTTTCTGCGTCAGCGTTGCCCTCAGGTTTCGCCTGCACTCGGGCGATGGCTACTTGCTCGGGATCAGCTGCTTCAGACTGGCCTTGTTTGGCTTTGCTGCGCTCAATGGCGGCCTGAATAACGTCGCTTTTACTGGCACCTGCGGGAGCATTGGCAGCGGCCGCTGCCTTGGCTTTGGCGGCCTCCATACGAGCGGCTCGGCGGGCGTCTTTCTCTGTTTCTTCTTGTTCAAGTCTGGCCGTGCGCGCTTCAAAGCGTTCTTTAGATCGCTCAGATTTAATTTTATCTTGCTGGGCTAGGCGGATTTCTGCTTTCGATGCGCGGTAATACTGCACCAATGGAATATTGCTGGGACAGACAAAGGAGCAGGCGCCACACTCTATACAGTCGAAAAGCTGATGGTCTTCGAGTTTTTCATGCTCTTGGGCGCGCGAGAACCAGTACATTTGCTGCGGCAGCAATGACACTGGACAAGCTTCGGAACACATACCACAGCGAATACAGGCTTGGGCTGGCGGCGGTGGCGGCAGCTCGGCCACGGTTGGTGCCAGGACACAGTTGCTGGTTTTTACAATGGGTACCGCAGTGTCTTGCAGGGTGTAGCCCATCATCGGGCCGCCCATAATTAGGCGTATGCAGTTTTCTTGTTTGAACTGGCTTTTGTTTAAAAGGTATTGGACCGGTGTGCCCAGCAAGACTTCGTAATTTTGTGGCTGCTCGCACGCCTCGCCCGTCACGGTGGTAATCCGTGAAATCAGCGGTTCACCAAATTGAATGGCGCGGTAAATTGCGGCGGCTGTGCCGATGTTTTGGCATACCACACCGATGTCTGCAGGCAGACCGCCGGCCGGAACTTCCTTGCCGGTTAAAATTTGTATGAGTTGTTTTTCGCCACCCGAAGGATATTTAGTCGGGAACGCCACGATCTCAATACCCGTGCCCTCAGCGGCTTGTTTTAGCGCAGCGATACCCTCGGGTTTATTGTCTTCTACGCCTATTAGGGTTTCTTTGATGGGCTTGATGATATGGCGCAGTATCTCGGCGCCGGCGATAATCTCTGCGGCGCGTTCGCGCATAAGAATATCGTCAGCGGTGATATAGGGCTCGCACTCTGTGCCGTTTAGGATGAGTGTTGCTATTGGCTTGTCGTCGCGGGTACTGAGCTTAACGGCGGCGGGGAAACCAGCGCCGCCCATGCCGGCAATACCGGCTTGGCGAATGCGATCGACCAGCTCAAGTTTGCTAAGGCTGGCATAATCGTCTGCACCAGTATGTTCTATCCACTGGTCTGTGCCGTCAGTGTCGATGACAATACATGTTGCGCTCATACCTGATGGGTGTGGGATAACACGTGCTTCAATGGCTGCGATGGTTCCCGAGGTGGGCGCATGAACGGGCGCGCTGACAAAGCCTTTGGCTTCGGCAATCATTTGACCTTTAAGTACGCGGTCGCCAACCTTAACGATAGGGCTGGCGGGCGCGCCAATGTGTTGAGCTAAGGGTAAAATAAGTTGCGGTGGAATACCTGCACTGGCGATGGGATTGTGCATGGATTGGGCTTTATTTTCGACAGGGTGAATGCCGCCGGGAATATCCCATACTGTCCTCATGCGGCAGCTCCGCTTTGGTCGGATGCAATACGGTCTGAGGCGATGAGGTCTTCGACGGCCTTGGGTTTGTCCCAGTGCCATGTTTGCAGGTTGGTCTGAATCGGAAGCATGTCGATACAGTCTACCGGGCAAGGTTCTACGCAGAGGTCGCAGCCGGTGCACTCGCTGGTGATGACGGTGTGCATATGTTTGGCAGATCCGAGAATGGCGTCTACTGGGCAGGCCTGAATGCACTTGGTGCAGCCAATGCATTCCTCCTCGCGAATAAACGCGACTGAGGGCACCGCCTCTTCCGCAGCATCCAAGGGTTTGGCTTCTACACCTAATAAGTCCGCTAAAGCGGCAATGGTTGCTTCGCCGCCTGGGGGGCATTTGTTGATATCGTCACCGTCGGCAATGGCTTGTGCATAGGGCCGGCAACCGGGGTAACCGCACTGACCGCACTGGGTTTGGGGCAGTATAGACTCGACTTGATCGGCGATAGGATCGCCTTCAGTTTTAAATTTTACGGCGGCAAACCCCAGCAGGGCGCCGAAAACTAAGCCAAGGCCGACTAGTGCCAGTAAAGATGCAAAAAAAGGATTTTGGGCAATCAGTTCGATCATTATTACAGCCTATACCAATCCAGCGAAGCCCATAAAGGCGAGTGACATGAGGCCGGCGGTAATCATCCCCACTGCGGGCCCCTTAAACGGCTCTGGAACATCGGCAGCGGTAATGCGTTCGCGCATGGCGGCAAACAGCACCAATACCATTGAGAAGCCAGCGGCGGCGCCAAAGCCATATAGAGTAGATTCTACGAAGCTGTGGTCTTTGTTGATGTTTAGTAGTGCAACGCCTAACACAGCGCAGTTGGTAGTGATCAGCGGTAAAAATACCCCAAGGACCTTGTAGAGCATAGGGCTAGTCTTGCGCACCACCATTTCGGTGAATTGCACGACAACGGCGATCACTAAAATAAAGGTGATGGTACGCAGGTATTCTAAGCCCAGCGGGATAAGCAGCCACTCGTAGGTCAGCCAGCTACAAATAGAGGCGAGCGTCAGTACAAAGGTAGTTGCACTAGACATACCGATGGCGGTTTCGAGTTTATTTGACACACCCATGAATGGACATAGGCCTAAAAACTGCACTAGCACGAAGTTGTTAACCAGAATGGCGCTGATCAACAATAAGGAATAGTCTGCTAACAAAATTTTAGCCCCACTTTTGTATCGGTCATGCGAATTCTATTTTGGCTTGGCAATACGAGTATTGCGGGCCAGATTGGCATTATCTGGCGATCTTAGTTTATTTCGATCAAGCGTTCAATTTAAAAAGTGTTAATGCTAGGGGCCACCGTTCAGGGATAGCCCGCTGGTTTTACTGGATTTTCATGCCTGCTTTGGCGCCACTGTCGGGACTGAGCAACCAAATATCCTGATCGCCAGGCCCGGCGGCAAGCACCATGCCTTCTGACATACCAAAGCGCATTTTGCGTGCTTCAAGGTTAGCGACCATTACCGTTAGTTTACCTACCAACTGCTCAGTATTATACGCAGTTTTAATACCGGCAAAGACCTGGCGTGTGCCAAGCTCTCCTAAGCTGAGGGTTAATTTCAGTAATTTATCGGCGCCGTCTACCTCTTCTGCAGTCATGATTTCAGCCACTCGCAGATCAATCTTAGCAAAATCTGGATAGGCAATTGTGTCAGCTATACCTGTGTCTTGGTTTTTGGCCACCTTTTTAGATTTGCCAACTGCCTGTGGCGGCGGCGAATTGTCGCTGCTCTCTTCGACCATGGCGCTGACCTTGTCGGCATCAACACGGCTCATCATTGGTTTAAAAGGCTCGATGGCATGGTTGTGCAGCGGCGTAAAGTCGCCCTGCCAGGTC
>JBKEFB010000123.1:0-6727 GCA_046712405.1 Zhongshania sp.
GATGTGGTTATTAGTAGTGGTGGCGTGTCGGTGGGTGAAGAGGATCATGTGAAGGCGCAGGTCGAGGCCTTAGGCGAGTTACAGCTTTGGAAGTTAGCTGTAAAGCCCGGTAAGCCGCTGGCTTATGGCCGCTTGGGAAGTGTGCCGTTCTTTGGCTTGCCTGGGAATCCGGTGTCGAGTTTTGTTACATTCTGTTTGTTAGTTAGACCGTATTTACTGGCAATGCAGGGGGTTGTTGATCCTGTGGCGCCACAATGGCCGGCGTGTGCTAATTTTGACTGGCCTAAAGCGGGCAGTCGCCAGGAATATTTGCGAGCGCGAGTTACACCTAGTGCGACCGGCTTACTGGTTGATATTCATCCTCAGCAGAGTTCTGGTGCTTTAACGTCGGTGTCTTGGTGTAATGCCTTGGCCGTCATTCCAATAGGTAAGACTTTGCAGCGCAGTGATCGCGTCGAGATAATATTTTTGCGGGATTTAAGCTAGGCAGTTAAGTGTTTGGCTGAACTCGCCGTGAGTATTTTCACGGCAAGCCCAGCGTATTTAGGCTGTGTAGCGCTTAAATACTAGGCTGGCGTTGGTGCCGCCAAAACCAAAGCTGTTAGACATAATGGTATTGAGTGTGACGTTCTCTTGCTTGGTCGTCACAATCGGTACGCCTATAGCTTCATCGTCTAGAGTGTCGATGTTGGCCGATGCGGCGATAAAATTATGTTTCATCATTAGCAATGAAAATATAGCCTCTTGAACCCCTGTCGCGCCAAGCGAGTGGCCGGCCAGAGATTTAGTCGAGCCGATGGCGGGGATCTTTTTGCCTTCATATGCTTGCTTAACGGCTTTGAGTTCCTGCATGTCGCCGGCGGGGGTGGACGTGCCGTGAGAGTTGATGTAGTCAATGTCACTATCTACGCCCAGTAATGCTTGGTGCATGCAGCGGGCAGCACCTTCACCGCTGGGTGCGACCATATCGTAGCCGTCAGAGGTGGCGCCGTAGCCAACCAGTTCGCCGTATATTATTGCGCCGCGCGCTTTGGCGTGCTCTAGCTCTTCAAGGACCACCATGCCGGCACCGCCGGCAATAACAAAGCCATCACGGTTGGCGTCGTAGGGGCGTGAGGCGCATTCTGGCGTGTCGTTATACTTTGTAGACAGGGCGCCCATGGCATCAAATAAGCAGCTTAGAGACCAGTGTTCTTCTTCGCCACCGCCAGCAAATACGATATCTTGCTTGCCGAGTTGAATCAGCTCTGCCGCGTTACCAATGCAGTGCGCGCTCGTTGCGCAGGCGGATGATATTGAGTAGTTCACACCTTTGATTTTGAACGGTGTGGCAAGGCAGGCAGACACGGTGCTGCCCATGGTCTGGGTGACACGATAGGGCCCAATACGCTTTACGCCTCGGGTGCGCAGGATATCTGCTGAGTCAATCAGATTAGCTGAAGACGCGCCGCCCGAGCCGGCGATAATGCCAGTGCGCACATTGCTCACCTGGTTTTCTTTTAGGCCTGAGTCCGCTATCGCTTCTTGCATGGCAAGGAAGGAGTAGGCCGCGGCATCACCCATAAACCGAAATTGCTTGCGGTCGATGCGTTCTTTTAGATTGAGGTTTTTGATAGAGCCGGAAACCTGGCTGCGAAAGCCCATCTCTTTATAGGTTTCGTTAAACGCTATACCTGATGTACCTTCCTGTAGTGAGCTTAATACTTCGGCTAGATTATTGCCGATGCTGGAAACAATACCCATGCCGGTTACGACAACACGTCTCATCGAATACCTCGTCTTATTAGATTATGATAAATTTATTAGATTAAATAGTTAGAAGCTAGCGTCATCTTTGAATAAGCCAACACGTAGATCTTTTGCTGTGTAAATGACTTTGCCGTCGACAGCGACTTCGCCATCGGCTATACCCAATACCAATTTGCGCTCAATCAGGCGTTTGTAATTGAGGGTATAGGTAACGAGCTTGGCGTCAGGTAGTATTTGGCCGGTGAATTTTACTTCCCCAGCGCCCAGTGCGCGGCCTTTACCGCTATTGCCGCGCCAGCCTAAGTAGAAGCCGACTAACTGCCACATAGCATCAAGACCTAGGCAGCCGGGCATGACCGGATCGCCGATAAAGTGACAGTCAAAAAACCATAAATCAGGATTTATATCTAATTCAGCAACCAGTACGCCCTTATTGTAAGTGCCGCCCTCGGTGCTAATATGTGTGATACGATCCACCATTAACATGTTATTAACTGGAAGCTTCGGGTTACCGGGGCCAAAAAGCTTGCCGTTCCCGCAATCGATGAGTTCTTGTTTGGTAAAGCTTTTTTGATGAATTAAAGACATGAGGCCGGATTATCACCTTAAAAAATGTTGCCTTCATCTTAGCACGAAGGATTTAGATGGCACATTAAAATGTCAATATTGGCGTGAACATTGCTTTCGTAGCCTTGTCATTAATTATAATTAAAAGAATCTTTCTTGCTTAATAAAGTGGCTATCTGAAAAATAGTAGTTAGTTTATTTGTGTTCCAAGGTGCCGGCCCGTGTCCGGAATATATTATAGGGAATATTGTGATTAGAAAATGTCTTTTCCCCGTCGCGGGTTACGGTACTCGCTTTTTACCAGCAACTAAATCAATGCCAAAAGAGATGCTGCCCATCGTAAATAAACCCTTGGTGCAATATGGTGTTGAAGAGGCGATTGAAGCCGGTTTAAAAGAAATTGCGCTGGTAACCGGCCGCGGTAAACGTGCTATTGCCGATCATTTTGATATCAGTTACGAGCTCGAAAGTCAGATTGCCGGTACCAGTAAAGAGCGGTATTTGGATTGTATTCGTAACGTGCTTGAGAAGGGCACATTTATGATGACCCGCCAGCGTGAGATGAAGGGTTTGGGTCATGCGATTTTAACCGGTGAATGCCTGATTGGTGACGAAGCATTTGGCGTTATTTTGTCCGATGATTTATGTCTTAATCATGACGATGAAGGTGTGATGGCGCAAATGGTTAAGCTGTATAATCAGTTCCGCTGCAGTATCGTCGCCATTCAAGAAGTACCCTTGGAAGAAATAGAGAAATACGGTGTGATCGCTGGTGAGGAAATGGGCGATGGTTTATATCGGGTGAGTTCTATGGTTGAAAAACCCAAGCCAGAAGACGCGCCGACTAACATGGCGGTCATTGGTCGCTATATTTTGACACCTGATATTTTTGATATTTTGCGTGATACTCCGCCCGGTAAAAATGGTGAAGTGCAGTTGACTGACGCTCTGATGACGCAGGCGAAAAATGGTTGCGTATTAGCCTATAAATTCCGTGGTAAGCGGTTTGACTGTGGCAGTGTGCCAGGCTTTATCGAGGCCACGAATTATGTTTACGAAAATATTTACTCCGAGGGTTTAGTGTGAGCGCTAGTGAAATAACGTGCTTTAAGGCCTACGACGTTCGCGGTCGAATTCCAGATCAGCTAAATGAAGATATCGCCTATCGTATAGGTCGCGCTTTCGCTGAAATTATTCAGCCTAAAAAAGTGGTAGTAGGTCACGATATTCGTCTCAGCAGTGAATCGATTAAATCGGCGCTGACGAATGGCTTGCTCGATGCTGGTGTTGACGTTTATGACATTGGCTTGTGTGGCACCGAGGAGATCTATTTCGCGACCTCTCACGCGGGCATGGATGGTGGTATTGCGGTAACGGCCAGTCATAATCCCAAAGACTATAACGGCATGAAATTTGTGCGCGAAGAGTCTAAGCCCATCAGTGGTGATACCGGTCTCCTTGATATTAAAAAGCTGGCTGAGAAAAATGATTTTGCAATGCTTGGCGTGCGCGGTAGCTTGCAGATATTGGATGTCTCTGCGGCCTATGTCGAGCACTTACTGAGCTATGTCGATGTGGCCTCGTTGAAACCGCTAAAAGTCGTGGTTAATGCGGGTAACGGAGGCGCTGGTCGGGTTGTCGACTTATTAGAGAGATACCTGCCATTTGAATTTATTCGCGTGCACCACGATGCAGATGGTAATTTCCCTAATGGCGTTCCCAACCCTTTACTGGTGGAGAATCGGCAGTCAAGCATAGACGCTATTAAGGCTCATGGCGCTGATCTAGGTGTGGCTTGGGATGGTGATTTTGATCGCTGCTTTTTCTTTGATGAAACCGGTGATTTTATTGAAGGTTATTATGTTGTCGGTTTATTGGCGGAAGTTTTTTTGCTGAAAAATCCCGGAGCGAATATTGTTCACGATCCGCGTTTAACTTGGAATACCATCGCTATTGTCGAAGATGCCGGCGGCAAGGCCGTGCAGTGCAAAACGGGTCATGCTTTTATTAAAGAGCGTATGCGCATCGAAAATGCAGTGTATGGTGGCGAGATGAGCGCCCATCACTATTTTCGCGACTTCGCTTTTTGCGATAGTGGCATGATTCCCTGGTTGCTGGTGACACAGTTGATGTCGGTTAAGTCTGCGAGTTTGTCATCACTAGTTGAAGAACGCGTTGCGCTATTCCCCTGTAGCGGTGAAATTAATCGCGAGGTTGAGGATGCTAAAGTAGTAATCGCATTGATTGAAGAAACGTATAGGCCCACTGCTGTAGCAGTCGATTTTACTGATGGTTTGAGTATGTGTTTTGAGGGCTGGCGTTTTAATGTGCGAATGTCAAATACTGAGCCAGTAGTGCGCTTGAACGTTGAAAGTGATGGCGACTTTGCGCTGATGGAAGCTAAAACAGCTGAGCTCCTGGCGATGTTGTAATTTTTATTAGTGATAATAAAAGCGCCTTTGGGCGCTTTTTTTTCGAGATATTTTTGTGGTGTTAGTTGTATCTAAGTGGCTTGGGCTTTTTTATAGCGAGCAATCAATTGCGCTGTAGAGCTGTCTAATGAGCTGGTGTCATCGCCCGATAATCCGCCCATTAGAGTTTGACTGATTTGCTTGCCTAGCTCAACGCCCCATTGATCAAAGGGGTTGATGCCCCACACAAAGCTGGCGGTTAATAAGCGATATTCGTAAAGGGCGATCAAGGCGCCAAGTGCGCGGGCATCTAGCTGATTCATTAGTAAGGTGGTACTAGGTCTATTGCCTGGCATTGCCTTATGTTGTGCTAATTGCTTGGCTTCGGCAGTTGCCATGCCGTCATTGATCAGTGTCTCTGCGATCTCGGTGGCGCTCTGGCCTTGCATTAGAACCAGACTTTGGCTGAAACAGTTGGCCACGAGCGTTTGATGCTGCTCGCCAATAGGGTTGTGTGATTGCAGGCTAGCGATAAAATCGCAGGGAATGGTGTCACTGCCTTGGTGTAAAAGCTGATGGAAGGAGTGCTGACCATTGGTGCCCTCAGTCCCCCAGATGACGCCACCGGTGCTGTGTTCAAGTACCTCGCCATCGCTGCTAATGGATTTGCCGGCGCTCTCCATAAATAACTGCTGGAGGTAGCTTGGTAATAATTTCAGGTGGTGCTCGTAGGGTAAAACGGCTTGTGAGCTAATACCCCATGCATTTCGGTACCAGACATCTAGTAGCCCTAGGATCACGGGCACATTGTGTTCTAGCGGCGTTTGTTCAACGTGTTGATCGACGTCGTAACCACCTGCTAGCAGTGCTCTGAAGCTGTCCATGCCCGTAGATAAGGCGACCGCGATGCCAAAGGCCGACCACACCGAAAACCGGCCGCCCACCCATTCCGGAACGTTGAGAATTAAGTCATTGCGAATACCGAAAGCCTCGGCAGACTCCGGTTTTGAGGTGACGGCCACAAAGTGCGGGTCGACATTGTCGCGTTTTAGCTCGCTGCGCAGCCATGCGCGCGCGCTATTGGCGTTACTTCGGGTTTCCTGGGTGCCGAATGACTTGGATGCCACAATAAATAGCGTGCTCTCTGCGGGCATGGCGGCTAGGATTTCAGTAATGACGCTGGGGTCGATATTGGCGACGAAATGTGTTTTTAGCGATGGCGTAGCTTGATTTGAGAGTGCGTCGCAGACCAGGCGTGGGCCAAAATCGGAGCCGCCGATGCCGATATTAACAACATCGGTAAAGGCTTTGCCACTTGCCCCGGTCAGCTTGCCGTCGCGCACGGCGGTGACTAAATCTGCCATGCTTGCATACATTGAGTCGATAGCCTCGTCACCGCTTTGGCCACGGACTGCCCAGCGGCGCAGACTTGGATAATTTGTTGCGCGTCTCTCGGTATTATTGAGATGTGCGCCCGCTCTTAATGCAGAAAACTGCTCTGGTATTCCTCGGTCGCGAGCCAGTTTGCATAGTGTTGCGAGTATATCGCTATCGATATGGTGCTTGGAATAATCGACAAATAGAGGCCCAAGATCAGCGCTGTAGCTTGCGGCGCGATTGGGGTCGTCTTGGAAGCGCTGCGCCAGGGGAGTTTTGATGCTGTGTTGCGCAAGAGTCTGTAGCGTTGATCTGACGTTGGCGTTGTAAGCCAATTTGGCTCCTTGGTGTAGCGTGATACTCACAGCATTCCCTCTGAACGATCTGTTGATGGAGGGCTAGTTTCGCCCTCTCAGTAATATCGTATAAATTGTAGCGGCTTCGGGGGTGGATTGTAATCCGTCGGGAGGCTTAGCTGCGCCTAGAAAGCGCTATTGCGGTGAGTTTTTCTAGTGCGTCGCGATAGGGTGAAGCTGCAAATGGTGCCAGCGCGACTAAGGCGGCTTCAGTATAACGTTCCGCTATGCTATGGCAGTAGGCTAGCGCGCCGCTGGTGCTAACGG
>JBKEFB010000124.1:0-6669 GCA_046712405.1 Zhongshania sp.
GGCCTTTTCAGCGCCTAGGTATCTTTCAATGACGGAGTGCACAGCGTATAGCAGTGGCGTCAGTAGTACTGCCATCAGAAACTTATAAATATAATTTACCACGCCAATGGCCAGTACCAGTTGCAGGCTCCAGTCTGCGCCAATGTAAAAGGCAATAAACAAAACCACAAAGCTATCAATGAATTGGCTGATTAGGGTAGAGCCTGTCGCCCGCAGCCATATCCGGCCCTCGCCGGTTATTTTTTTTATACGCTGAAAGACGGTGATATCGATAATTTGGCCAATGAGGAAAGCAATCAAGGAGCCGATGATAATCCAGAGGCCTTGGCCAAAAACTAATTTAAAGGCGGCATTGTAATCACCAACTTGGCTGCGCAGCGCGGCTTGCTCCTCTAAAGGCAGGCTTGAATTGATATGAGATTGGGGCCAGAAGTCAGCTGGCGTGAGGTGTATGCCAATAAAGACCATAGCGAAGGCATATATGATGAGACCAGAGGTTAAATACGAGAGTAAGCGAACCCCGCGTTTGCCGTAGTATTCGTTAATTAAATCGGTCAGTACAAATACAAAGGGCCACAGTAAGACTCCTGTCGTTAAATTAAAGGCCAGCCCGTCTATACCGAATGCCTTGAAGTTTAGTGGGGGAATACCAAGGCTATGTTCTAGCGAGAAAATTTTAACGCCAATTAATTCTGCGAGTATGGCATTGGCAACAAAAAAGCCCCCGAGCACAATAAAAAGTCTGGTGGCTTTATCACTAAGTACATTTTTTACCACTGGTATCCCCTGAAATAAATAGCGATAAACGATAATTTCCGATCTGCCGTGATGCTGTTTTTATACCGCGCTTTAAATAAAACGCATAGACAGATCGATGGCTTGGGCATGTTTTGTTAATGCGCCAATTGAAATAAAATCGACACCGGTTTCTGCGATTGCGGCTAATGTTTGGGTGCTAATATTACCGGAGGCTTCCAGCTTGGCGCGACCGGCGGTGATGGCGACACCTTCACGCATGTCGTCGAGACTAAAGTTGTCGAGCATAATAATGTCAGCGTCGCTGTTCAGTGCAACGGTGAGTTCACTGAGACTCTCTACTTCAACTTCGACGGGTTTTAGTGGCGCTATATCTCTAGCGGCAGCAATTGCTGCGCCGATACCACCGCAGGCTGCAATGTGATTCTCTTTAATTAGAAAGGCATCGTATAAGCCAATTCTGTGATTGTGGCAGCCCCCGCAGCTTACCGCGTATTTTTGTGCTGTGCGCAATCCCGGTATGGTTTTGCGAGTATCTAGTAACCTTACCTTGGTATGAGCGACCAAATCTGAGTATTGCTTGCAGAGGGTGGCCGTACCTGACAGTAATTGCAGGAAATTTAAGGCGGTGCGTTCGCCGGTCAATAGCGAGCGAGCCGGGCCGTTTAACTCAAATAAAATGCTGTTGGCGGCAACATGGTCACCGTCCGCGATATGCCACGTAATTGTGACCGAGTTATCAATTTGTTGAAAAACTTCATTGACCCAATTTACCCCGCAAATAACAGCGGCTTCACGGGTAATGATGCTTGCGGTAGCGGTGTGTTTAGCGGGGATAAGTTGGGCTGTAATATCACCGCTACCGATGTCCTCTGCAAGCGCGAAACGCACGGTTTCAGTGATGTCGCGCTGCAAAGCATCCGAAAATTGCATGGTATTTTTCCAAACAGATAGATTAATAAAACGGGCAGTGGCGTAGTCTATCAGCACGCGTCGAAATGTGCGCCATTTGTGTTATTTTGTCCGCCATTATAAGTAGTTGTAACAATGGCTGTGTTGAGATCTTTTATAGTTTGCGACCGCTAATCTCTAAAGGTGTTGGTATTCCTTGATGACCACTTGTTTGAGTTGGCTGATGAGGCGAGTAATACTCGCAAGCAGCATCTTTATGTTAATGCCATGCATGAGATTAGAGTTAATCGAGAGAGTGTAGAAAAGCGTTTTTTTGAAGCGTTTATCAATGCTTTTGCCGCCATGTCATCAAATGACCATGTGGCGTCTATATTTTCGTAAACCGCTCGGGCATTAAAGTCGCCAAGCTTGAATACAGTTCATTAGAAGCAGTACTTATCGATCAATCGGTAGCATTTATTGATGATGATCAGCTATTTGATCGTGCCGTTGAATTGGTGGTTGGTGATGCGCGCGATATAAAAGATCAGCCTCTTGAATAAGTCTCCGAGCATGGAAAATCACGGTAAATAATCAGTGTCGCCACGCCAACACGTGGCAAGTTTTTAACGGCATTGATAGCGTAGAATGAAAAAAGTCGAATTTAACAGGGCCCACCTGCATCGACCCATATTTTTAAAGCTTCTTCGAAGGCCTGCTGGCCGAGGGGCGGGGTAGTGCGATTACTGCCCGGCGTCCAGCCCCACAACACTAATTCGTCTTTGGTCATATGCTCGAATAAGTCCTGAAGGCTGCGATTGCCGTTTTTGCTGGTATCTTTAAGTGCCTGACAAAGCCCGGTTTCGTCGAGCCCCTCCCAGCCCATGCTCAACGGCGCTAAGGCCCAGTGGGGTGCGCCTGGGACGGCATTGTCTGCCACGTTTTCGTCTTGATGACAGGCGGAGCACTGCAGCGTTGGCGCACCATGGTTGTCAGCGCCCCTAACAACTAATTGATCATGTCGGCGGCGCTCATCGCCCTGTCGCGGAAAGTCGGTGACGGTATGGCAATTCATACATCGTGGGTGGGTTAAAACCTCATAAAGTGGGTCGAATAATGCCGGTTGTGCCAATGTTTTAGCCGCTGTTAGGGTCCCGATGACGAAAACCGTCAGTGCCATCAGCCCGCGAGCGGTAGATGCAAAATTTAGTATCATAGCCAACTCCCTGATTAGGCGATTATAAAACGACTGCGGGTGAGCGGTAGCTCGCGAATACGCTCACCAATAGCGCCGTAAATGGCATTGGCAAGCGCTGGACCCACGCAGGGAACGCCCAATTCGCCCACGCCACCCGGTGGCATAGCGCTGTTGACTATTACGGTTTCAATAACGGGTGTTTGATGCATGCGCAGCACCGGATAGTCATCAAAATTACTTTGCTTAACGACACCGTCTTCCAACAGTATTTCGCCGAATAAAATACTTGATAGCGCAAAAATAATTGCCGACTCAACTTGGGCTATGACTAAATCCGGGTTTATCGCAGTACCGCAATCTACCGCGCTAACTACGCGATGGACGGTAAGCTCTCGATTTGCCGAAACAGACACTTCAACGACCTGTGCAACAAAGCTCTTCCAGTGTCCCATCACGGCAATACCCTGACTGATACCGGCGGCGCTATAACCCCAGCCCGCGGCCTCGGCGACGGCATCTAGCACCGCGCGGTGGCGTGGTTTCTCAGAGAGTAAATCGCGGCGAAAGTTGTAGGGGTTTTTGCCCACTTTCATCGCCAGTTCATCTACAAATGTTTCTTGTGCAAACACGTCTGAGAATTTATTGACTGAGCGCATCCACAGTGCTGGCATGGAGGGGTTGATGGTGAGATGGGCTTCCATCAGCACATTGTCTATTTTATACGGCATACCGGTATCAAAATCAGTTAACTCCATCAGCGGAGGTAAGGTGAAATCCGCGAAGTTGTCGATAAGGTTTTCACTATAGAGACTCGCGGTGACATCCTGGGTTACTACTCGATGGGTCCATGCACTGATATTATTTGTGCTGTCGATAGACGCGGACAACCTGATGGCGGCGGCTGGTCGGTAGAAGCCGCCTTTCATATCGTCTTCTCGTGTCCAAATGACTTTCACCGGTTGTTGTAATTGCTTGGCGACCGCGCAGGCGTCGCGTACATAGTCGGCAAGAGGGTTACCTCTGCGGCCAAAGCCGCCGCCTGATGGCATGGCGTGAAACGTAATTTGCTCTGGCAGTAAACCCAAAACAAGCCCTGCAAACAATTTGTCTAGGGTTGGCGATTGAGTGCCAGTCCAAATTTCTGCGCTGCTGCCGTCATAGTCGACGACTACATTCAATGGTTCCATGGCGGCGTGAGCCATAAAGGGAAAGTAATAGTCTGCGCTTATGGTCTCGCTAGCTAAGGTCTGCGCAAGTAGCACTAGTCCATCGGTTCTAATGGGTGCCCCGGGAATATTAAGTCTCAGCTCGTAGTCACTGCGTTGCATTTCGGAATCAGTGCGGCCGGCCAGCAATTCGTTCCATTGCACAGTGAGCGCCTTGCGGCCTTTATCCGCAGCCCAAAAATCATCAGCGACAACGGCGACGCCACCGGTAATGGTGTAAACACCTCGCACCCCCCTGACCGCAAGGGCGGCATTATCATCGACATTAAGAGCTTGGCTGTTGAATCTTGGTGGCCGGGCAATAACGGCGGTGAGCATATTGGGAATATCAATATCTATCGCGTACTGAAAGCTACCGTCGGTTTTATCGGCGGCGTCTAAGCGCTGTGGCGATGTGCCGATGATTCGATAGTTTGCCGGATCTTTTAATGGTGGATTGTCTGGAATGGCTTCTTCAGCCGCTGCGCTTGAAAGCTCACCGTAGCTTGCGCTGCGCGCGCCGACATCATCTATCACCTGACTCGCTTCAGTGCGGAGGGTGCTTGCTTCAACATTCCAGCGTTTTGCCGCCGCATTGATCAGCATTTGTCGAACGGCAGCGCCGACGATACGTTGCCCTTCAAAATAGCCACGAACAGCTGAGCTTGCGAGAGTGAGTTGAACTAGGTTTTGGAAGTATGGATTGTTAAAATTGGCGGCTACTGGTGATAACTCTGATGTCACTTGACTCCAGTCGGCGTCAAGTTCTTCAGCGACAATCATTGGAATGGCGGTGAGGGCACCTTGGCCAATTTCTGCTGCGCCAACAAGGATGGTTATTTTGTTGTCGGTGCTGATGCGCATGAACTCGCCAACTTGGAAGGCATCTGCCGGTGGTGTTGGTGGGCGGTCGTTTTCGTTGGTCGGCGTATTGCCGTTAGGTGAGCGACCGCCACAGGCTACCAGTAGGCCGCCGCCGGCAAGAACGCTAACGCGGATAAAATCTCGGCGCGATACACTTTTTAAATTAGTCATTACAACAACACCTATAGCTGCTCGGTGGCAATTTTATGGATGGCTTGGCGCATTCGCGGATAAGTGCCACAGCGACAGATGTTGCCTGACATCGCTTCATCAATGTCTTGATTGCTAGGTGAGCTGTTGTTTTTTAACAGCGCCGTTGCCGCCATAATTTGTCCAGACTGACAGTAGCCGCACTGTGGGACATTGAGTTCTTGCCAGGCACGTTGTACTAGACTGCCAATGTTCTCATTGCGGATGTCTTCAACGGTCCGAACCTGCTTGTCGCCAACAGCGCTTATCGGCATCACGCAGGAACGCGTAGGTTGGCCATCAATATGCACTGTGCATGCTCCACACAGGGCTTGGCCACAGCCGTATTTGGTGCCAGTAAGTTTTAGATTTTCTCTTAACACCCATAGTAGAGGTTTGTCTTCACTGGCATCGACAGTGTGAGCAACACCATTCACGCGGATAGTAAACATTTGGAATCCTGCGCCCTAGCGAGAGGGCGATCTCAATATTAATTGTTATGATTTCAGGCCTTAACTCTAATATAAATTTACTGCTGGTGTGCCTATATTTTACTCAGGGACCATAAAAAGGGTTTAGATCGGTATTATAATCATTAGTGTAGAAGATGAAATGGGCGAAACCGACACCAAATATGGTGCGCGAATGTCCAGAAAATAAAGGATATACCCTTATAAATATCGGGGCTAGATCAGCGTAAGCGTGCTCATCATTAACTGGCTAGCCTGCGTGTCCGCCAATTTAAATATTAGTAGGGCATGCGCAAGGCGGGTTCTTGCATCAACGACAGCTGCTCTCTTAATTGGAGAATGTGTTCGCCCCAGTAGCGTTCTGTATTAAACCAAGGAAACGCTTTGGGAAAAGCAGGGTCTTCCCAGCGCCGCGCTAACCATGCGGCGTGATGCATAATTCGTAAGCTTCGCAGTGCCTCTATGAGTCCCAATTCTCGGGGATTAAAGTCGTAAAACTCTTGATAGCCTTCTACCAACTCCATGATGGCCCGTTGCTGGGCGTTTTGTTCGCCGGACAGGAACATCCATAAATCTTGAATAGCCGGTGCCATCCTGCTGTCGTCAAAGTCCACCAGCCAGGTCTCTTCGCTGCGCGACAAAATATTGCCGACATGGCCGTCGCCGTGGGTGCGAATATACGTGGGAGCGATGTCGTTAAAGCGCTGTCGCACAAGAACTAAAAGATCCTTGCTGGTTGTTTCATAGGATTCTCGCAGGCTGTCAGGAATCACATTGAGTAATATATCACGACGGCTTTCGTCGCCAAAACTGACGACATCGAGCTTGGGGCGAACGTGAAATGTGGTGCTCGCGCCAACTAAGTGTAAACGACCAAATAGACGGCCTAGCTGGAAGAGGTTGTCCATATCATCCAGTGCCGGCGCGTGGCCGCCACGGCGCGGGTACAGAGCAAAGCGATAGCCTTCAAAATGAAATAGGCTATCGCCGGCGGTATTCTGCCAAGGTGAAATAACGGGGATGTCAGTATCGGCTAGCTGCTGGGTAAAGCGATGTTCTTCTAATATTTGTTCGTCGCTCCAGCGCTCTGGCCGAT
>JBKEFB010000125.1:0-6642 GCA_046712405.1 Zhongshania sp.
CGCCATCTTTTAAAGCTAGGCGAACGCGCCACTCGGTGAGATAAGGATCTTCGTAGTTGGGGTCGTTGGCCATGACCCAGTCGCGGGTGTAGTCGGCATCACTGGCGATAGTCTGTCTCGCTAAACTGTCACGCAGTCCATAATTTTGAGCGGGCGTAAAGTCGAGGTAGCGGTCAAGTTGGTGCCACAAGGTGTTGGCGCGCTCAAAGTCCCCCCGGGCCAAGCGCTTAAGAGTGTGCGCAGCGACGTCTTGACTGCGTTCATTAATCGGCAGGCTCATACCGGTTTGATAGAGGCGGCTAGGGTGGTTTAATAAATCGAGATACTGACCGGCATTAGTCATTTTCCCCATCAGGTAGCGCGCTAAGTCGGTCTTACCTTTCTTTAATGCTAGCTGGGTTCGCAACCAATATTGTTCTTCTATTTGACTGGCGTTGAGCCGAGCTACCCACTGTTTAATCGGAGTATCGCACTGCTTTGGCAGGGAGTAGGGCGTTTGCCACAATTTAGCAATTACTGCATTGGCTTTGGCATGATCGCCAATTTGTCTCAGTGCATAGGCATAATCGCAGCTAGTGGCAGTGGAAAAGTTCTTTTGGTAGTAGCGCACAAACTGCGGCCAGTCATTGCTGCGACTTAATTTATTTAGCCAGGAAATCCGAATACGCTGGCCAACAATAGTGCTGCCATACTGCTGAAGGTAGACGTCGATGGTCTGGGCCGACACGTTATTGATCTGAGCTTTAAGCAACTCAAGTTCTAAATAGGGCATTAGCGCGTAATTATTTAGCCTGGGAACCAGCTTTTCAGCATTGATAAGACGACCGCGGCTGATTTCATTGATGGCTTCGCGGTATAATCGCCGGCTTTCGTCGAGGTTGGGGTCGGCAAACGCTTGTATTACAGGCGTAATGAGTACTAAGAAAAGTAAAGTGAGGCGTTTCATATCCCTGTAGCCTTTAAAATCATCGTGATTTATTTAAAGTAGCGTAGTAATCAATCATTGAAAATAGACAGCGCGAAGCTGTTTACATACTGGATCAAATATATGCCTTTGTTACGTGCCAAACAATTACAGCACAGTATCGGACAACAGATTGTGCTGGATAACGCAGAATTGCAATTAGAAGCCGGCGATCGCGTTTGCTTATTGGGTCGTAATGGCTGCGGTAAGTCAACATTGCTTCGCATAGTCGATGGCAATACCACCGTGGATTCGGGCGAAATTTGGCGGCAACCTGGAGTAAAAATTGCCCGCATGGAGCAAACCTTAGATTTTGCGTCGCCAGAGCAAACGATTTATGACGTCGTTGCCGATGGACTGGCGGGCTTGGGCAAAGTACTCAGTCGATACCACGAGCTGATTCACGGCGAGATGGGTGACAATGAGTTAAAGGAATTAGAAAAACTGCAGCGCGAAATAGAAGTTAATGACGGTTGGCTATTCCAGCAACGCATCGACAATATATTAACTCGCCTAGAGCTAGATGCCGATGCCAAGGTGGTTAGTTTGTCCGGTGGTTGGCGTCGCCGCGTTGCCTTAGCGCGGGCCTTAGTGGGTGAACCTGATATTTTGTTGCTCGACGAACCTACCAACCATTTAGATTTGGACGGTATTTTGTGGCTAGAACAGTGCGTTATGTCATTTCAAGGCTGTGTGCTTTTTGTGACCCATGACCGGGCGCTAATTGAAAAGCTGGCTACCCGTATTATTGAGTTAGATCGCGGAATACTTACTAATTATGATACCAATTACGTCCGTTACCTTGAACTTAAGGAGCATGCGCTTGAGGTTGAAGCTGAGCAAAATGCGCTATTTGATAAACGTCTAGCACAAGAGGAAGTATGGGTTCGGCAGGGGATAAAGGCGCGTCGCACGCGCAATGAAGGCCGTGTTCGCGCCTTAGAAAGAATGCGTAATGAACGTTCGCAGCGACGGGTTACCGGCGGGTCGGCTAACCTCAGTGTGAATGTGGGTGATAAAACCGGAAAAGTGGTTGCTGAATTGACGGATGTGATGTTCGACGTGCCGGGTAAGCTGCTGGTCGACAACCTCTCGCTGTTGGTTTGTCGTGGTGACAAATTGGCGCTTATCGGACCGAATGGGGCGGGTAAGACCACTTTACTTCGCCTAATTCTAGGCGAGCTTAAACCTAAGTCTGGCACTGTTAAAGCGGGCACCAAACTGCAGGTGGCTTACTTTGATCAGCTGCGCGACCGTTTAGATGAAGACAAGCGGGTTGTCGATATTGTTGGTCAAGGCCGAGACTCGGTGACGATCAATGGTAAAGATCGTCATATTATGAGCTATCTTGGCGATTTCTTGTTTAGTCCTGAACGCGCGCGCAGCCACTTTGGCGTTTTATCTGGTGGTGAGCGTGCGCGAGTACAACTCGCCTGTCTGTTTAGTCAGCCGGCGAACGTCCTGGTGATGGATGAGCCTACCAATGATTTGGATATGGAAACCCTCGAATTACTTGAGAGTTTATTGGTGGAGTTTAGCGGTACGGTTTTGCTGGTCAGCCATGACCGGTCCTTTGTAGATAGTGTTGCCAGTAGTTGTTTATTATTTGAAGGCAGTGGTTTGATCAGTGAACATGTCGGCGGCTATACTGAGGTGTCAAATTATGTGGCGCGTCGCGCTGTCCAAGAAAAAGCGGCGACTGCTAACAAAAATACCACAACCGCAACGTCGTCCAATACCACTACGCCAGCACCGGCCAACAAAGTTCGCAAACTCAGCTATAAAGATCAGCGTGAGTTGGATAGTTTGCCGGCAATCATAGAAGAGCTAGAAACAAAAATTGCCAAGCTCGGAGAAACTACCGGCGACCCTGCTTTTTATCAGCAGGAGGCAGTGAAAGTGACAGCGACTCTAGACCAAATAAGCAGCGAGCAGCTCAAACTTGATGAGTGTATGGCACGTTGGATGGAGTTGGCTGAGTAGCTTCGTCTTACTTGTGTTGTCCCACTCGCACGGCTAATACATCGCATGTAGCGCCGTGCAGCACGCCGTTAGCGGTTGAGCCTAGTATCAGTGCGAAACCTTTTCGGCCGTGGCTGCCAACGATAACGAGATCCGCGTTCAGGATCTCACTGAGTTCATGTAGCTGGTAGTCGGGACGGCCACTTAAGAGGTGGCATCGTTCTTTAGGAATGTTGGCATATTGAGCGTATTTGTTGAGCGAGTCTTCAGCTTGAGTTTGCAGCTGTTGCTGTACACTGGAAAAATCCATGGGGATATCACCGCCGTACGCTAAGTTCAATGGCTCTACCACGTGCACTAGATGCAATTCCGCTTTGTCACTTGAGGCCATCGCTATCGCTCGGTCTAGCACCGCTTCGGTTTCGTCAGATAGATCTATCCCGGCAAGTATGCGTTTATAATTTGGCATCTTATTCCCCTTTTGTGTTCGCTTTGTACATTGATATTAAGGTATAAAGCTCGCCATCTGTCCAGTTAGCTTAAGGAAGCAACTTATGGGTTGGTTAATAGCCGTTGTCGTTATCGGGTTTATGCTGGCACCTGTGATGTGGATATTGCCCTCGCGGCGCCAGTCGCAGCAGGCTGAAATACGTGCTCTAGCTCGCACTTTGGGGCTGTCGGTAAAAGTGGTTGCAATGCCCAAAACTCGGCGTGCCAAAGTTCGCCTTGAAGAAGATATGTTCGGTGTGTGTTACACCCGAATCTTGCATAACAAAAGACCGTCAACAGCTTGGAAGTATTGGTTAAGTGATGTGCCTGATGGTGATGATGACGCCGTCGCACTTGATGCCACGATGATAGACATCATTGAAAAATATCGCCGGATGTTGCCGAGAGATGCAAGTATGCTTGAATTATCTCCACTTGGTCTTAATGTTTACTGGCGGGAGATTCATGCTGATGTGGATGTGGTAACCAGCATTGCTGAATGTCTCAATACGATTATCTTTGAGGGACGCCTTGAAGACGAAGTGAGTAAAGTTGATGGATAAGACAGTTCAGGAAAGTCTCCTGCCGGGACGCTACCGCCACTATAAAGGCGGTGAATATTATGTTTATGAGGTCGCAACTCACAGTGAGACGGAAGAATTAGTTGTTGTTTATCGACCGCTATATGGCGAGGCTGCACTCTGGGTTAGGCCGCTGGTAATGTTTATGGAAGTTATTGAATTTGAAGGGGAATCTCGTCCTAGATTCGAGTTTATTAGCCCTGCTGAAAGACCGAGTTTATAACTGAGTGGTATAGGTTGCGATGGCACGTCGCTCTTGACCCTGAGGAAATGAACACTTATATATGTCGCCTCTCGTCGTTAAGGCGTCACATGTTTTATATAATTGCAGAAGGATAATATGGGCAAATCTTTAGTTATTGTGGAGTCGCCAGCGAAGGCGAAGACCATTAACAAGTACCTGGGCAACGACTTTATCGTTAAGTCCAGTATTGGCCATATCCGCGATTTACCGACCAGCGGTAGTAGTAAAGCCACGCCGGTTGACACCAAGCAGCGTGCAAAGGCGGCGGCACTGACACGCAAAATGTCACCAGAAGAAAAAGAAGTTCATAAAAAGACCCGGGCCCGCGAGCAGTTGGTTGGGCGTATGGGTATAGACCCAGATAACGACTGGAAGGCGCGGTACGAAATATTGCCGGGTAAGGAAAAGGTCGTTAATGAACTTAAAAAACTCGCTGAAAATGCCGACACTATTTATCTCGCAACGGATTTGGATCGCGAGGGAGAAGCTATCGCATGGCATTTGCGCGAAGCAATCGGTGGCGACGACAGTCGTTACAAACGAGTGGTCTTTAATGAAATCACCAAAAAAGCCATTAAAGCTGCCTTTGAAAAACCAACCGAACTCGATATCGATAGGGTTAATGCTCAGCAGGCTAGGCGTTTTCTAGACCGCGTGGTCGGCTATATGGTCTCGCCGCTGCTGTGGGCAAAAGTGGCGCGAGGACTTTCCGCTGGACGCGTGCAATCGGTTGCGGTGCGTTTGGTTGTGGATCGCGAAAAGGAGATACGGGCTTTCATCCCCGACGAATATTGGCAGATTCATACCGACAATGAGTCCGCGTCAGGAAAATTACGTTTAGAAGTAAAGAAGCAAGCTGGCGAGAATTTTCGGCCTGACAACGAAGCCGACGCCATGTCAGCCGCCTCAGCGTTAAAACACGGTGAGTTCAAAGTTAGTGCCCGCGAGGATAAACCGACTAAGAGCCACCCCGGCGCTCCATACATCACCTCTACGCTGCAGCAGGCTGCCAGCACCAGGCTGGGCTTTGGGGTCAAGAAGACCATGATGATGGCGCAGCGCCTTTATGAGGCCGGTTACATTACATATATGCGTACTGACTCAACAAACCTGAGCGCAGACGCGGTAACCGCGTGCCGAGAATATATTTCTGCAAATTTTGCTAAAAGCTATTTACCTGAATCGCCGCGCTCATATTCTAGTAAAGAGGGAGCCCAGGAAGCTCATGAGGCTATACGGCCTTCGGACGTGACAGTTGAACCAAGCCAATTGGCCGGCATGGAGCGTGATGCAGAGCGCTTATATACTTTAATTTGGCGACAATTTCTGGCCTGTCAGATGGCGTCCGCTGACTTTACTAGTACATCAATCATCGTCACCTCCGGTGTTTTTGAGCTGCGCACTCGTGGCCGGGTAGTGCGCTTCGATGGTTTTATGAAAGTACAGCCATCAGGTGTTGCAAAAAAAGAAGACGATCAAGAGTTACCTGATGTCAAAGTGGGCGAGCGTTTAGACCTTTTAAAAGTAGACCCTAGTCAGCACTTTACCAAGCCATCGCCGCGTTATTCAGAAGCTGCTTTGGTGAAGGAATTAGAAAAACGCGGTATTGGACGTCCATCTACTTACGCATCCATTATTTCAACGATACAAGATCGCGGTTACGTTAAAGTTGAAAATAGGCGTTTTTATGCTGAAAAAATGGGCGATATTGTTACTGATCGTCTGGTTGAGAGCTTTAGTAATCTTTTGGATTACAGCTTCACTGCGCGGATGGAAGAGCTCCTCGACGCCGTTGCCTCAGGCGATAAGAATTGGAAAATACTGCTAAACGAGTTTTACGTTGATTTTCGTAAAACCTTAGAAGCGGCCGGGGCAAGCGAAGAAGGGATGCGTCAAAACGCGCCCACTGGCACCGATATACCCTGTCCAAACTGCGGCCGTGAAATGCAAATTCGAACGGCTAGTACCGGGGTGTTTTTGGGATGTTCTGGCTATGCACTGCCACCTAAAGAGCGTTGTAAGCAGACTATAAATTTGGTATCTGCTGATGATTTTGTCAGTATCGACAACGAGGATGACGAGGCCGAATCGAAGTTGCTACTGTCCAAAAAACGCTGCCAACTGTGTAATACCGCAATGGACAGCTATGTCATAGACGCTTCACGCAAACTGCATATTTGCGGTAATAACCCCGATTGCTCGGGCCATGAAATTGAAGAAGGTAGTTTTAAGGTTAAGGGCTACGAAGGCCCGCTAATCGAATGTGATAAATGTAGCTTAGATATGCAGTTGAAAACTGGCCGTTTTGGCAAGTATTTTGGTTGTACTGGTGATGAGTGTAAAAACACCCGTAAACTACTTCGCAGCGGTGAGGCCGCGCCACCGAAAATGGACCCGGTTCC
>JBKEFB010000126.1:0-6624 GCA_046712405.1 Zhongshania sp.
CTGGCAACATTGCCCCACAGCCATGCGCCTATGGCGATACCGCCGGTCAGCATTGAAGAGAATAGCGATAGCACCCGCGCGGTGACCCAGCGTGGGGCAGCTAGCTGCACAGAAATATTGAGCAGCGAGATGGTTAACATACTGGCGCCACCGGCAATCAGCATACACAGGCAGGTGAGGATGAGTGTTCTGCTGCAGCCGACGCCGACCAAGGCGAGGCCGCTCACCACGGCAAGTACAGAAACAGATTTTTCAGTGCCAAAGCGCTGATGGAAGACATTGATGAGTAGCGCGCCAGCCACGGCGCCCGCGCCGCCGGCACCCAGTAAAATCCCAAAGGTACTGGCATCGCCACCGAGTAAGTCTTTGGCAATAAGGGGCGCCAAGGCGGTTGCTGTTGCGGCAGCTAGGCCGAAAACGAAGATGCGTATCAGTGCGGTTCGGATGGGGTTGGAATGAAAAGCATAGCGGACCCCCGATACAATGGCGCGGCTAATACGTTCGGGTGGCAGGCGCGAGACGATATGCCCGCGTTTCCACAGGAAGAAAGCCAGTATAAGTGGCAGATAGCCGGCAGCATTGGCCGCAAAGGCGGCTTGAGCGCCAAGGGTGACCACGAGTAATCCGCCCACTGCGGGACCAAAGCTGCGGGCAATATTATAGCTAATAGTATTCAGCGCAATTGCGGCTGGCAGGTCTCTGGTTGTGACTTGTTCGCCAATAGAAGCCTGCCATGCGGGGACGAAAATGGCGATGCCGGTGCCAATTAAAAAGCAAAATGCCAGCAGCACCCAGGGACTTGTTAATTCAAAATAGGCGAGAAGTGACAAGCTGGTGCCGAATAAAGCGGCAATGCTGAGACCGAGCATGGCAATTTTGCGACGATCGAACATATCGGCTATCGCGCCTGCGGGAAGTGCAACCAACATCAGCGGTAGCATCATGGCGGTTTGAACTAAAGCCACCATACTGGGTGAATTGGTGAGGCGGGTCATCTCCCACGCAACGCCGACACCGAGAATCAAGTGGCCAAAGTTGGACAGCAGGCTGGCGCTCCAAATCCGGAAAAATACCGGCTCGTGCAGAGGTGCTAAGGCTGAGGGCGGCTGGGGAATCTGCGCGCCTTTTACGGAATCGTCAGCTATTTTCTCGGATTTGCTTGTCATGCTAAAGACATCACTTCTGGATTGTTCTTTATATTAAAGTTGTTATTTTGCTCTTGTACTGCGATGTATACCATTTAAATTCTATCCGCCTGCTCACCTCGCGGCGCAGCGCCGGCCGCGAGGTCAGAGCTATTGTTACCACGCACCGTTAGTAACGCGAATGGCATAGAAGCCGCGCTAGCCGTCGGTATACCAAATCTCTTTGCGCTCGGTGACAAAGGCGGGGCTCGACATCGCCCAGTTGCTGGCGAGGCCGGGCATGCCTTCGGCGGATTTGCCGCAATCAATTACATACTGCTGAAACGCCTCGTCGAGTGGCTTCGAGCCCATGAGCATCCAGACCATTTCTTTTGATGCTGGGACAAAGGGCTTGTCCCATAGTCGCAGCCAACCCTGCATTTGCCCTAGCTCTAATAGCTGTTGGCCGGCTATGTTTCGGGCTAGAGGTCTGAGGCCGCTGGGCCGACCATCCAGTATTAGCTGCGACATGGCAATGGCTTGCTGGTGGTGAATGGCCATGGATTGACTGAAACCTATATCGATTTGGCTGGGCTGATATTCAGCTAGTTGCGCCCGTATTTGCTCTAATTGCCGCGACTGGGAATAGAGGCCGATAGCTGCAAGGCTAACAAGAATGGCGGCGAGGGTGTAACGCAGAGTAGGCATACTTATAGTGGCGCCAGCTTGAATGGGTAAATCATTATAAATAGAGGCCTTAATTATTAGCAATTTTATATGGAGCTAGCTTTTGCTTGGCGTAACATATGGAGTGGCTTTGGGCCCCAGGTCTTATGGGATGCCAAAATTATGCGACAGCGCGGTGTAGGTCAAGACGACGCTGAGTGCCCTATGCGCGTTGGAGTGGATGCCGCAGTGTGAAAGCTTACGTTTCTTCACGTTTTTATTCATTGTCATATTAAAGTCATAACACTGTAACAATAGTACACGATACTTAGCCCATTAAAGCCCTCCTGCAGTATGTGAGGGTTGCCGCAATTTAGATTAGCTGCCTAACGGCGATGGAGTAGATATGAGTGTAAACAGTTTTATACGTGTAATGATGCTTGCGGCAGTAGCCGTCGTTGCTACACCAATAAGTGCAATGGCTGATGAACCCGTGCAGTTAATTGAAGAAGTCACGGTTGTTGGCGCGGTTCGTGGCGGCGCTGACCTGGTTGCCGACATTAACTTGGCTGGCGACGAAGCCTTGCAAGATATGCCGGTTGCCTACGAGTAAATCAGTAGTCATTAGAATCTGCTTTAGCCGCGCGGTAGTACCCTTTCAGGCGTCGTTGATATTATCAGCGACGCCTGATTTGTGTTGCCGACTCAATGTTGATTCTATGTAGTTGTTCATTGACTTTTAGTATATCTGCTTGGCCGCCATTGCTCAGTCCAAGAGCGATGTAACCGGCGGTAAAAGCCCCTAGCCCGCTGTCATAACTTGCCCATCGTTCTCCCGTCCACGCCTGTACCCATGCGTGTGGCACAAACACGTATTTTCGTCCCAAAAAACGCTCATTAGTGTAGGCGAGGCCAAATACTACTCTTGCCGGTATCTCTGCCGCTCTGGCGAGTGTGGCTAATAGCAAAGCGTGCTCCGTGCAATCGCCCTGCTTGCTATTGTAGGCTTCAAGGGCGGTTGCATAACCGGAATAGCTGGCTTCATCGCTCATATGCCGCGTGACATAGCGCGTCAGGCGCTGCATCTGTCCGCTTACGTCGGCGTTGAGGTCGGGCAATATTTCAGTGACTAGATTTTTAAATACGGGATTCTGCGCGGGCAGCCAGTAGTTGCTGCTCAGTGCTATGCGCAAATCCGCTGCACTGGGCGGCGCTTCTGTGCCGCAGTCTTGGCAGATGACAAGCTCGGTTCCCTGCGGCGTTCGCTTTAACTCCTGTTCGTAGGTGGTGGGCGGCAGCAAGCTAAAATCACCCGCCAGACGATAACGTATTTTACCGTTCAGCGCGGTGTCAGTGATTTTATAAGGTGATTGAATTAGCTGTCGGTAAACGTGGGTGTTCGGGACAAAGTTTGCTGTTGCGCAGGCTTTGTCGCAGCTAGTAATAAGGACCTCGTCGCCGTTTGAATGGCTGCGCTCAGTTAAAGGCTGAAATTCCTTATCAGTGAAAATGTCAGTGTACTTGGTGCTGTCGCCAATAACGGTGGCTCTTTTTATATGCCATGCGGATTCGGGCTGATCGGGGCTGGAGTAGGCTATTATTGTTAGCTGAGTATTGTTGAACTGGCGCGTGCTGAAATTCCAGCTGTAATACTCCAATTGGCGATCAGCGCCGGTTTGTTTAAGTAATGCGAGCCGCAGACCTTCGGGTAAATAGAAGGGCTGTGCTATAGGGTAATATTCTACTTTTGCACCTTGTTTGAGCCGCAATGCGAGTGAGTTTCCTTTCACAGTTGCGCTCATCTGATGGTTGACGGTATCTGATGTTATGGTTTTATACAGGGCGATAGGTTTACCCGACTTGGATTCGTGATAGCTAAGCGTGGTGCTGATTTCTCGGTCACGACCGCCCGGTTGGCTCAAGGTAACTGATAGGGTTTCAGTGGTTTTAATCAGCGCCTTAGTGCTTTCTTTGAGAATGTGGCGATAGCCCATCTTATGGTCGCCAAGGCTGACGGATTGCCATTGCTCGGTGCTGCCATCCCGGTCGTGCTCATCGGTCTCTTGTATAGACTCGCAGCCGCTTAATAGTATGGCCCATGCAAACACGGCCAGGCATTTTGTCATTTGGTAAACGGCGCGCCGGATACTATTATTTAGAGCTGGACTTGCGCACAAGGTCATCATACTAGTGTGTTGAAAAGTTGATTTTCACGCAACCAAGTATAGCTTTTTTCAACAACTTGTTCGCAATCTTCCTGCAGCGCCATATGGCCTGCGCCAGTGATGACGCCATGACTGACCAGGGGTGAAACTCGTGCCATATTGCGCGTAAAATCATGTTGCTTGTGAAGATAGGAATGCTCGGCACGCAATACCAATGTGGGCACTGTCATATGACGTAGGGCCTGCCAAGGAGAATAAACATGCTGGAAATTGTGGGCTTCCCATTCGCGGCTGTATCGTAATTTGAAGCTGCTATCGGTCTGCTCAACAAGACCGGCTTGGGCGTAGTCTGTAATCGCGGCATCAGAAAAACATCGGTATGCCGATTTGCCACGATGGTAATCTATAAACGCCGCTCGGCTTTCCCAGACAGATTTTCGTCGGCGCGTGCTTTTTACTAGCTTCAGCTGGCTTCGCAGTCTGGTGGGAGTAATTGTCGCCACAGCTGGCAGGATTCGGCCGGGAATGGCGGCTGGGTCAATCATTAGCAATGCCTTAAACAAGTCGGGTCTTTTTACCGCCGCAAGTGCGCTCACCGTTGCACCAATAGAATGGCCCATCGCAATAACTGGACACTTGTGCTGTGTTTTTCGTCGATAGTCTAGAAAGGCAATTAAGTCGTCAGCGTGTTGCCGCCATGTAAAGCCCCGTGGCGGCAGCTGAGCGCCCCACGCTCCTCTATTTTCAAGCCCGAGAATACTGAAATCGTTATGAAAATACTTAAGGAAAAAATTGTAGCTAGCAATCGGAAAACCGTTTGCCGCTGAGAAATGCAGGGTATCAGAACAAGTTTGACGTTCTAGCCAGCTTGCGGGACCTCGACCAAAATCTAGGTGATGTTCGGTGTTCATGGCGTGGTTTTGTGAACTCTTGCTGATTGTCGCGAAAGCATACCATGCGGAAAAGGGCTGCGTGTATTACTAAGGTTTTACATTGACTTGGGGTCAAATACTGCAAATTGTATCTGCGCTATCAGTGTATTCTCTTATACAGAAATTGCGTCTTTAGCCGTTAAGTGGGTCACGTACAAGATTAATAGTCGACGATGCTGAGTTCGTCAATCGACATTATAACTGGCTGAGTAAATAAGGCATTGGAGAAGTAGTTGGATATCGCAACGCTATTAGGCATGATAGGCGCGCTTGGTGTCATTGTCGTGGCAATTTTGATCGGTGGGAGTGCAAGCGGCTTTATTGATGCGCCAAGTTTTTTGATTGTCGTTGGCGGCGGGTTGCTCGCTAATTTAGTGAAGTTTCCCTTAGATCAAACATTGGGTGCGTTTAAAGTGGCGTCCCGCGCATTTGTGCACAAGACTACCAGCTCGGAAGTCCTGATCGCTCAGTGCATGGAAATGGCTGGTGTAGCTCGTAAGGAGGGCTTACTTGGCCTGGAGTCTCTTGAAATAACCAACGAATTTTTAAACAAAGGCGTACAGATGGCAATTGATGGCCATGATCCAGAGTTTGTGCGACGGGTATTAAATAAAGAGATCAATATGGCCATTGAGCGCCATGAAATGGGCGAGGCAGTATTTAAAGGCTTTGGTGAGTCTGCTCCGGCGATGGGGATGATCGGTACGCTAGTGGGCTTGGTTCAAATGATGTCGAATATGTCAGATCCCAAAGCGATCGGTCCGGCTATGGCCGTGGCTTTGTTAACGACGCTGTATGGCGCTGTTTTGGCAAACGTGGTTGCTTTACCCATGGCAGAAAAACTAGCTTTTAGAACTTCAGAGGAGCGTCGCAATCGTCACCTCATCCTAGAGGCGGTGGATGGTATTCAGGAGGGGATCAATCCCCGCGTCTTGGAATCCCTGTTATCGACATATTTACCAGATAATAAGCGCGAGCCAGACAAGAAGGCGGAGGAGGCGTAAGTGGATGACCTTCCTGTTAAAAAGCCGGCTGCCGGCGCCCCGGCTTGGGTATTAACGTTTGCCGACTTGATGTCTTTGCTGCTCGCCTTTTTCGTACTGTTGTTTTCGTTCTCGGAGATGGATAGGCAGAAATTTAAAGAACTGTCGGGATCAATGAAAGATGCGTTTGGGGTGCAGCGTGATGTGCCCGCATTTAAACCCCCTATGGGCACAAGTATGATCGCACGGGATTTCACTCCCGGCGCAGTTCGACCGACGACGCTCGATGAGGTGCGCCAAGAGGCGGTGCGAGAAATGACTACCTTTGTGTCTCAAGAACCTGATAACGATATACTTGATGATCTTGAAAAGGTGGCGGCGCATCTTAAATTGGAAATTAAGGACGGCTTGGTTGAAGTTGAAAGTGATGGCAATAGGGTCATTGTTATCAGAATTCGGGAAAGGGGATCATTTCCATCAGGAAAATCTGAGCTGTCCCCGGGGTTTGACACCGTTATTGCTAAGTTTGGTGATGTTTTAAATGACATTGGCGGTCAAGTAGTGGTCGCTGGTCATACCGATAACATTCCGATAAGCACGGATAGATTTTACTCAAATTGGGATCTCTCATCCGCGCGAGCTGCCACGGTGATTGGCAGTATTATAGAAAGTAGCGGACAGTCCCCCGACCGCTTTAGAGTAACCGGTTACGCAGATACAAGGCCTATTGACGACAATAATACGGTTGAGGGGC
>JBKEFB010000127.1:0-6510 GCA_046712405.1 Zhongshania sp.
TCTTCTCTGCCTTAAAGTCGGTCAATTTAGCCGGCTCTCGACTAGTCGGGTCTGAGGCGCAAGCCATCATCATCGCGCTTGCTAGAAATATATTGACCGCAGAAATAAAGCGCATTACTTAGCCCTCTCTACAGCAACTTGGACCGCAGATAAGTCATTAATTTTCAGTTCTAACAGCGCGTTATTAACCGGTGCTTCTTGCCGACGAGCCAATGATCTAGCACGCTCATAGGCTGCTAATGCGGCCACATTATCTTGCTGAGCAAACGCAACATCGCCCTCTAGCTCAGCGGCCTCCGCTGCGTAACCAGTGCTGGCCAGCGTGCTTAAATACGCTAAGGCTTTGTCGTATTCTTTTTGTGTATATAGAGCTTGTGCTAAGCGTATTTCGGCCTGTGCTTTGATTTGCGCGCTTGGACGCTGGGCCAAAACCCACTCAAGCTCAGCAATCGCTGTTGGATAATCACCGCTTTTTACTGCGTATTTAGCTTTAAATAGTGCGGCGAACTGACCATAGCTTAAGCCCGAGAACTGATCTGTCAGATTGTTCGCCAAATGTTGCGCAGTAGCTAAACTACTGCCATCCCGCTGCACGGCGGCGTCTGCAATAAGCAAATCATCAAACATTGCCGATGCTTCTCCGGCCTGTGTTTGCTGATGTCCCTGCCAACCCTTCCAGCCAAATACGATGGCAAGCGCAAGGGCGATACCAAAAACAGTGGATTTACCATTTTCCCGCCACCATCTCTTAATGGCTTCGACCTGCTCTTCTTCTGTACGATACGTTTCCACTAAACTTCCTCTCCGACTTGTCTAGTCGCGTTTAAAAATAATTTTTAGAAATAGTATTTACCAGTTCAGACAGTGCGACCAACTGTTGCTCACCCTGCCCAGCTCGCAACGGTTTAACTGCTGCTTCGGCCCCCTGTAACTCATCTTCGCCGAGCACCACAGCGACTGAGGCACCCGATTTATCGGCTTTTTTAAACTGACTTTTAAAACTGCCACCGCCACAATTTATTAACACCTTTGCTGATGGCAATGCATCACGTAACTGTTCGGCAATTTTCAAAGCTTCTATATCCGCTTTTTCGCCAACCGAAACAATAAAAATATCAGCCTGCGCCTGCTCCTCTGGCATTAAATTCAGCGTTTCCAGCATTAGAATTAGCCGCTCAATACCCATTGCAAACCCCACAGCAGGTGTTGCCTTACCGCCTAATTGCTCAACTAAACCATCGTAGCGGCCGCCAGCACACACAGTGCCCTGCGCTCCCAGCTTATCGGTAGTCCATTCAAACACGGTTAAACCATAATAATCTAAACCACGCACCAACTGCGGGTTTAAAATATAGCTAACCCCCGCAACATCTAAACGGGCACACAAACCATCAAAGTGACTGCGTGAAATATCGTCAAGATAATCACTTAGTACCGGCGCAGCTAATAGCAGTTGCCGAGTTTTAGGATCTTTACTATCCAGGACGCGCAGCGGATTAGACTCTAATCGACGTTTGCTATCGTCGTCTAACTCGTCTTTAAAGCCAGTCAAATAATCAACCAGAGCTTGGCGATAATTCGCCCGAGACTCAGCATTACCAATACTGTTTAATTCTAGCGTAAGAGCGTCACTTATACCCAACTCTCGCCACAATCGCGCCGTCAACAAAATTAATTCGGCGTCGATATCTGGCCCGACCATGCCAAAAGTTTCAACACCAACTTGATGGAACTGGCGCAGGCGGCCTTTTTGCGGACGCTCGTGGCGAAACATTGGCCCGGTATACCAAAGCCGCTGTATCTGGTTATACAGCAGGCCGTTTTGATCGCAGGCTCGCACACAGCTCGCCGTCCCTTCGGGACGCAATGTTAAACTGTCGCCGTTACGATCCTCGAAGGTATACATTTCCTTTTCAACGATATCGGTAACTTCTCCAATAGAGCGTTTAAAAAGCTCGGTATGCTCGACAATGGGAAAGCGAATTTCTCTATAACCATAGCGACTAAGTACATCGCGCACGCAGGATTCTAAATACTGCCACTGCGAAGTTTCCGAGGGCAAAATATCGCTCATGCCGCGAATTGATTGAATACGTGCCAAAATAATTCCTATTGACCAAACACTTTATATGAATTGCTTTTAAACCGGCTAAGTTCAGCTGCGAGCAATGAGGTCTTTGTCCTTTTCTTGCTTAAGAGCGATCTTTTCACGAATCAATTTTTCTAGATGATCGATCAATACATCGTTCTTCACTTTGTGATTTGGCTTTCCATCCACATACACTAAATTGTTTGGACTGCCACCGGTTAGACCGATTTCAGCCTCTTTGGCCTCGCCAGGACCGTTAACGATACAGCCGATAACCGCGACGTCCAATGGCGTAGTGACGTCATCTAAACGCAGCTCCAACTCATTCATAGTGCTTATAACGTCGAAGTTCTGCCGCGAACAACTTGGGCAGGCAATAAAATTAATTCCCTTACTGCGCAGCTTGAGACTCTTCAATATCTCGTAGCCAACTTTTACTTCTTCCACTGGGTCTGCTGCCAAAGAAACGCGAATGGTGTCACCAATCCCGTCCATTAATAGCATGCCCAAGCCCACCGCCGATTTAACTGTACCACCGCGCAGGCCACCTGCCTCGGTGATACCAAGGTGCAAGGGTTGGTCTATTTGGGTAGCTAGTTGGCGATAAGCCGCAACCGCCATAAAAACATCAGAGGCTTTAACACTGACCTTGAAATTCTGAAAATTCAATTTGTCAAGAATATCGATATGACGCATAGCTGACTCAACCAGGGCCTCGGGGGTTGGCTCGCCGTATTTACGCTGCAATTCTTTTTCTAAGGAACCGGCATTCACTCCGATTCGAATTGGAATATTATGGAATTTTGCCGCATCGACAACTGCTCGAACTCGATCTTCTCTACCAATATTACCGGGGTTAATGCGTAGACAGTCGACGCCGTATTCCAACACTTTTAAAGCGATTTTGTGGTCAAAATGAATATCCGCTACCAACGGCACTGACACTTGCTTGCGAATTTCTCGAAACGCCTCAGCAGCTTCCATACTAGGCACCGATACTCGGACAATATCCGCGCACGCCGCCTCTAGACGCCGAATCTGAGCAACCGTAGCCGCCACATCACAGGTTTCGGTATTAGTCATACTTTGCACTGATATCGGTGCATCGCCACCCACAGCGACCTTGCCAATATGAATTTGCCGCGAAACCCGACGTTTTATCGGCGATGCCATTTTCATAATTCACCTACCTCTACGCGCACGACGTTACTATTTACTAATTCCTTAAGCGCCACCAGACCGCCGTTGTAATACATGGCAACCACCGGCCAGTAAGCAGTGTTAACTGTCACCGCGCCTGGCGCTGTAAAGTGAAGCGTTTTACCTTTTTGCTGAACGCCGCTTACGCTCACATTGTTGTGGGCATCACGCACTTCCAACCAGACATCTTCGCTGATCATAAACTTTAACTCGCCGGATTTACCAGAAAGCACCGGCAACTTCTCCCGCCGAACCTTCATAAGATCGCCAGGCAACAATGGCATTCCAAACGACGGTTCCACCTTCGACATTGGCAAGAATGGCAATTGTTGTTCAAGGACCGCAACGGCGGGCACTCTAGATTCGCTACCGTCATATATCCAGCAGGCCAACGCCCAAGAACTGATCCCCGCGAGTAAAGCCAGTATCAAACCCGCATGACCAGGGGCCTGCCCCTTACCCCGACTCGGGATATCACGCTGCTGACTAGCTTGATCTTCGCGGCGGCAGATTCGATCACAATCATTCAATAGAGGCGCTTCATCCAGCCCTATATATCGCGCATAACTTTTAATATAACCCCGCGCGAACAGCGGTGAGTTAAACTGTGAATAGTCGTTCTGTTCTATGGCCTCAACATAACTATTCAGTAGATTTAGCGCTTCGGCCGTTTCGAGCACAGACTTATCCGCGCTGATACGCGCGTCATGCAATACCGATCCCGGTGGTCCGGGACAAAGCTGAGTTGTTACAAGCATATTAAATTCCTAACGGCTCCCCTGCTGCGGGTTTTGTATATACGCTTTATAAAGCAGGTACTCTTCCGATTTCGGATACAAATTCTTCAGTGCTAAGCCAAAGCTGGCAAGCGCATTTTTATCGTCAAACTCGTCAGCTAAGCGAATACCCAACCATAAAGCAGCGGCATTTTGCCCCGGTTTTTTAGTGAGATACGCATCGTAGAATCGCTGTGAATCGGCAAAGCGATCCAGCAGAAAATACACTTCGGCTAATGACATGAGTACCGCGGAATCATCGCCCTGCATTAAGAATGCACGTTTAAAAGCATCTTCCGCTTTTATTAATTGGTTTAATTGTATATAGCAGCGGCCAAGGTTCACAAATGCTTCTACTCGGCGCTCATATAATAGTTCCTGCACAACAACTTCAAGCTGACTTGCCGCCTCTGCATAACGCCCTCTGGCGTAAAGGAAGGCAGCGTAGTTATTTCGCACCCGAGACGCCTTAGGCGCCGAGCTGATTGAGCGCAAATAATACTGCTCAGCTAATTCAAGGTCACCCGTGTTCTGGAAAACTAATGCTAAAGCTTCTAATGTTTCAGGATTATTTTTATCTTCGGCTTCAACATACTGCAGATGACGTTTTGCCTGATCCCAATTACCCTGCGCGATGTAGCTGCGAGCTAATTGCAACGAAGTTTCAAACGCCTTTTTATCATCTATTTTTGACGCAAAACCGCCACTTTGAGTTGTGACGCATGCAGACAGGACCACCACTGAACTAAGTATTACCATAATAGGAGATAATAACTTGATGCCTTTTATTCTTAACGACGACATACCGTGTGCTCCCGAAAACTCATACCAAGCGAATAGCTTGCTCTAACTCTGCCCGCTGGCGATGCCGTTCACTGCGCTTAGTACGATCTTGTACTTGTCCTGCCAGCTGACCACACGCCGCATCAATATCATCACCACGCGGTGTTCTCACCGTAGTAACATAGCCGGCTTCAGTTAAAACTAACCAAAACCTATTTATCGCATTTTTGCTCGGACGCACGTAATTTGACAGTGAAAAGGGATTGAATGGAATCAAATTGATTTTACACGGTAAATCGCGAAGAACTTCGGCCAATTCCTTTGCATGCTCAAGACCATCGTTAACGCCCGCTATCAAAGTATATTCGATAGTCACTACCCGATGAGTATCATCTTGCTTATCCAAATACCGCTGACAGGCCGCCAATAATTCAGCGATGGGGTACTTTTTATTGATTGGCACTAGCTCGCTTCGCAAAGCATCGTTGGGTGCGTGCAATGAGATTGCCAGTGACACGGTAGAGACATCACCCAGCTTGTCCAACATAGGGACGACACCCGATGTGCTCAAAGTCACGCGACGCTTCGACAGACCATAGCCAAAGTCGTCCAGCATCAAGCTCATGGCTTCTACAACACTATCAAAGTTAAGCAGCGGCTCGCCCATACCCATCATCACGACATTGGTGACGATGCGCTTACTACCAGCCTCAAAACCGCCGTACGATTTAATGGCCAACCAAACCTGACCGATGATTTCAGACGCCGTTAAATCGCGCATAAAACCTTGTTTACCAGTGGCGCAAAAACTGCAATCTAAGCTGCAGCCCACCTGCGACGACACGCACAACGTGCCCCGCTGGCCATCGGGAATAAGCACCGTTTCAACCAAATTATTACCGCCAACCTCTACCGCCCATTTGCGGGTCCCGTCGATGGAATCGAGTTGCTTGACCACCTTGGGAGGACGAATTTCGGCAAGCTCCTGAAGCTTGGCGCGCAAGGGCTTGCCGAGATTTGTCATCTCGTCAAAATTATCGATCCCCGAGTGATGTATCCACTTGAGGATCTGTTGAGCACGAAAAGGCTTTTCACCGATAGAAGTGAGATACGCTTCCATATTTTTACGCGACATGCCGAGCAAATTCACTTTCATCTGCTGAACTACCGCTGCTGGTGTTTCCATTTTCATGCCCCGCAATGAGTAGAAATGTGCTTAAACGCGCTCACACAACTCACTGGTAGAGAAGAAGAACGCAATTTCGCGCGCCGCTGACTCTTCCGAATCTGAACCATGTACGGCGTTAGCATCGATAGATTCAGCAAAATCCGCACGAATAGTGCCTGCTGTGGCATCTTTCGGGTTAGTTGCACCCATCAGTTCACGATTCTGTAAAACCGCACCTTCGCCCTCCAAGACTTGCACTGTCACAGGACCAGAGGTCATGAAATCGACAAGAGCGGGGAAAAACGGACGACCTTTATGCTCAGCATAAAAACCTTCAGCCTGTTCACGGCTCAAACGCAGCATTTTAGCCGCTACGATACGCAGACCGGCTTTTTCAAAGCGGCTGTAGATTTCGCCAATCACATTTTTGCTAACAGCATCTGGCTTAGCAATGGAAAGAGTGCGTTGAACGCCCATCGGTCTTTCTCCAAAAA
>JBKEFB010000128.1:0-6397 GCA_046712405.1 Zhongshania sp.
GATTTACCTGGCGAATACGGTAGTCGACTACCTTGCCCAAGCTGTCAGTTTCCAATCTATGGCACAACAGTGTCGGCCAACCTAATTGTTTCATGAGTGGCGCGGCAAATTCGTAGAAGGTGTCTGACAAAATGACCACCTGAAAACGCGCGCGCAGCCAGTCCAAAAACTCAACAGCACCATCCATCGGTGTCATATCAGCAATGACGTCCTGAATATCGGGCAGGCCTAGGCCGTTTTCTTCCAATAAGCGCAGGCGCTGCTGCATCAGTACATCATAGTCAGGTACATCACGGGTGGTCGCTTTTAACGCTTCGATACCAGTGCGCTCCGCAAAATCGATCCAGATTTCTGGAATCAGCACCCCTTCCAAGTCAAGACAAGCGATTTCCACAACATTACTCCTAAAATTTATTAAATTGCGCTTTAGCGCCGAAAAACCGCGTCAATCTAACGGCTTCAGAGCAATAAAGCAATCTAGAATAATACAGTAGTATTGGCCTAGTACATGGGTAATTCAATGTCTGCAAAAAGCGCTTCGAGGTCATTTTTACTCTGGCACTGATAGGCTTTATCGACTAAATCGGCGGTCAAATGGGGAGCAAATAACTCTACAAAATCATACATAAATTTCCGCATATAGGTGCCGCGACGAAATCCTACTTTGGTGATGCTAGGCTCAAAAAGATGACTTGCATCAAGCGCCACTAAATCGGCATCTGCCACTGGGTCATAGGCCATTTCAGCAACAATCCCAATACCCAAGCCAAGGCGAACATAGGTTTTAATAACATCGGCGTCAGTGGCGGTAAATACCACTTTGGGTTCAAGTCCTTTATTTAGAAAGGCTTCATCTAACTTGGAGCGGCCCGTAAAGCCAAATACATAGGTCACAATCGGAAATGGGGCGACGTCTTCGATCTGAAGATTATTGATCTGCGTTAAAGGGTGATCCTTGGGAACTAGAATGGTTCTATTCCAGCGATAACACGGCATCATAATTAAATCACTGAACAACTCTAGCGCTTCGGTTGCTATAGCGAAATCGACTTCAAAATTGGCGGCCAACTCCGAGATCTGCATGGGCGTGCCTTGGTGCATATGCAAGGACACCTCGGGATAGCGCTCAATAAAAGTTTTGATAACGCTGGGCAGCGCATAGCGGGCCTGAGTGTGGGTAGTTGCGATGGACAAGCTACCTTTCTTCGGGTTTTTAAATTCTTGCGCGGTGCGCTTAATACTTTCGGTCTTGTAAAGAATCTCGCCAGCAGTTTTTAAAATCGCTTCACCAGCCGGAGTAATTCGAGTGAGGTGCTTGCCATTGCGAGCAAAGATCTCAACACCCAGTTCATCTTCTAACATTCGTATTTGCTTACTAATGCCGGGCTGAGAGGTAAACAAACTTTGAGCCGTAGCAGATACGTTCATTTCATGGTGCGCAACTTCCCAAATATAGCGCAACTGTTGCAGTTTCATACTGATCTAGCTCCTGAAATCAAACGTGCTCTATACACTTTCGCGGCGGCATTCTTTTGTTTTTTTAAAGCTTGACCAAAGTTGGCCAAAGTTAACGCCATCAATCATCCACTTTATTGGCGATGCCATGCGGGACATGCCCGGTAGAAACATGCTCACTCGCTGACGCACAATGTCCGGGCTGGTCGTCAAAAAATACATCTGCGCCGTAGGCAGCCAAGAACTCGCCCTTGTCTAAACCGCCTAGGAATAGTGATTCATCAATACGAATATCCCAATTTCGCAAGGTTTGAATAACCCGTTTATGGGTGGGCGCAGAGCGCGCCGTCACTAGGGCAATACGAATAGGTGGATCGTCATCCGAGAGCTCGCGCTGCAGGGCATTTAGAGCGGCTAGAAAGTTTTTAAATGGACCGCCGCTCAAGGGCGTATTGGCCGCAGCTACTTCACTGGCGGTAAACGCCTCCAGCCCTTCGCGCTTAAAAACTTGCTCCGCTTCATCTGAAAAGATCACCGCATCACCATCGAAGGCAAAACGCAGTTCTCGATTATTCACCGGCTGAGATTTTTTAGAGCGAGGTAACAAGGTCGCCGCAGCGACGCCGTTTTCCAGTGCGCGGCGCACGTCTTCAGCATTGGTCGATAAAAAAAGATGGCAGCCAAAAGCAGTTACATAGCGGTAAGGACTTTCACCGCCACTAAACGCTGCACGGCTAATATTGAGTCCGTAATGTTCTATGGAGTTGAATACCCGCAGACCGGTATCCGCTGAATTCCGTGACAGTAGAATGACTTCAACACGAGCGTCGTCAAGATAGTCATTGAGCTGGAGCAAGCGCTCAACAATACCGAAGGCTTCGCCTGGTTCCAAAATCTCATTCTCATGTTTTATCTGATAGCTTTGATAGGCATTGAGCCCCTCTGATTCGTACACCCGATGGCTTTCATCCAGATTGAATAATGCTCTGGATGAAATAGCGACTACTAATTTACTTTCAAATCCTTTGGGCATAATCACATTTCGTGGAGGAACAGGCTCACTATACAATACCGCAAGAGCAAGACAACAGCCTAAAACACCTCTAGGGTGTTGCAGCGGCTAAATTCAGTGGCGATATAATCGCCATAGCAACAAACAATGCCGAGTGCTCGCCACTCATCAGAGTTTTAATTTCTTTAATCAGACTGGGTTTTAAAGCGGCGAATAGCGGCCTATTAATACTGCCATTATAAATGCGCGCCGACAATACTCCAACAATCTGGCGCTGGCTGTCATTATTCTGGGTCAATACTGCGCCACTCTGTCCCGCGTAACTAAAGCAATCGAGAACATATAAATCGCTTAAATTTTGAGTTCCTCGCTGCCACAAATTTGACCGACAACGCGACGTCCAAAGTGTAAAGCGGGTTTTATCATTTGGATAAGCGAGACTTACCACCCAAGGATTTTGAGAATTCGGTGTCGCCAGCGTCGGTGGATTTTTCAGCGGGATCGGCTCCGCCAACTTAAATAGAGCAATATCTGATCCGCTATAGCGACCAAGCTCACCATTATGCTGATTTTTAGGATGATGCTGGCGGTGATACCATGCCGCCGCTACTGGGATTGCAGCGCCATCACTCGCCGAGGACGCGTTTGGATCGACAATAAACCGTAACGACCTAAGCAGGCCATCGCCTGCAGGTGTGAATAAACAGTGCGACGCCGATATCAACCACTGTGAGGCCAGCTGTGTGGCAGTGCAGCGTGATTCGTAGTGACTGCCATCAGCTCGTGTAAATCGGCTTAATAATATACCGCTGCGCGGCATAGAGTTTGGCAGTCGCCAAAGTTGTTGGCGCACATCTTCTTCGCCACTTGCGCCAAGAGAGGCACGGCGCTGAAATATTAAAGAGCTCGATTTGTCTGCATCAACCAAAGTATTAGTCCAGTACAGACTTGGAGCGCCGTTAGTATCCGGCGCTAGGATGATGTTCTTATTTTCGCGCTTAGACAATTGCACCGCCAGTGTTGGTCGCAGCGCATTTGGCTTAGTCAGCCGAGAATCTGAAAACACCGTATTAGAAACTGTAATGACATGGGGTAAAAACAAACTCAATTGGTTAAGCATCGCCAAGGCTTTATCCCGGCGCAAGGGGTTACCACTGAGGATTTCTCTTCGATAACGCCGCACAGCCTCTTCAAGACTAAGCTCAGTGTCCAAGCCCTTTATCACAAAGGCTGCATGCATCAAGGCTAATTCGTAAGGCCAGCGATCTGCGTTCACCGCTTGCGTGGCATAACGATAAGCTAGTTCAATGTCGGCGCTCTTAGTACCAGTACCTCGGCTGCCCTCGCCCCAGAAATGCCACTGCGCCAATTCAATATTTGTATACTCACATGCGGCCGGACTAGCATTTATATAATCGCCAAACGCCGGGCGCTTGTCCGCACTCGGCAGCAGCCATGCGGACGTTGCTGCGGGAAAGATGCCGTCAGTACAATCAGCACTGGCGACGGCACAGAAAAATAAAAATACCATCCCAAGAGCATTGCGCGCTGTTCTCGCCGCGGCAAGCCCGATAGAATCCAGCAAGGAAATGAGTCGATAATTATGCATAGAACAACTTGGGTTGAGTTCAATAGTAAAGCGCTGCGTCACAATGCGGCTGCGGTGCGTCGCCTTGCGCCTAGTGCCGCTATCTTAGCGATGGTGAAAGCTAATGGCTACGGTCACGACGCAGATTGGGTCGCCAAGCAATTACACGATCTGGTCGACGGTTTCGCTGTCGCCCGATTTAGTGAAGCCTTGAGTTTGCGCGCTAGCCAAATACAAAAGCGGATTCTGCTGCTAGGCACTGAGCTTAATGGCGAACAATTACAGGACTGCGCGCGTCATCAGCTAGATGTTGTCATTCACGATATCGACACCGCAAAGGTACTTGCCAATATATCGCTGAGAGCGCCTATCACGGTCTGGCTAAAAATGAATACGGGTATGAATCGGCTAGGCATGAGCGCGTCTGAGTTTGTGCAAGCTCACAAATTGCTAGCGTCTAAATCTGCTGTGGCGGCGATTCTTCATATGAGTCATTTCAGTGATGCGGAAACTGAGGACCGCAGCACGACCGCGTTGCAATATCAGCGTCTAACGTCGCTTAGTTATTCTCTTGGTAACTTTCCCATAAGCATGGCCAACTCCGCAGCAGTTATTGGCCACCCCCAAACCCATCATGACTGGGTTCGCCCCGGCATTATGCTTTACGGCGATGATCCCAGCAGCAGCCCGTCGGCCGGCAGCGGTTTGCAGTCAGTGATGACATTTAAAGCCAAGGTCTTAGCAGTAAGAGACTTAGAGGCCGGCGACGCGGTAGGCTATAATCGGCGTTGGCAAGCGACAGGTAAATCCCGTATTGCAACCATTGCTGCAGGCTACGCCGACGGCTACCCTCGCCAAGCGCCGGATGGTACGCCGGTGTTAATCAATGGCGCGCGTGCCAGCCTAGCGGGGCGAGTTTCTATGGATTTAATGACTATAGACGTAAGCCATCTGCCCTCAGTAAAAGCCGGTGACGTTGCCACACTTTGGGGTGAGCAGCTTCCCGCCGCCGAGGTGGGCCAATACTGCAATACCATTAGCTACGAGTTATTTACCCGCATTACTGACCGAGTTGAGCGCATCTATTTGTAGGATCAATAAACTGCTTGTAGCATAAATAAACTGTGGCCCCGAGATAACGGGGCCAGCGGAGTATGCAAAGTGAATATCGAAAAACCTGACTTAAGAGCTCGACTTCGCCGCCGCTAACTGGGTTTTTGTTAGCTGGAACACTACTGGGCTCAATAGTATCAGGGCAATCAAATTTGGAATGGCCATTAAGGCGTTCAAGGTATCTGCCAGCAGCCAAATAAAACCGAGGTTCGCCATCGCGCCCAGGGGAATGACCAATACCCAGGCAATGCGAAATGGCATTACCCCGCGAGGTCCAAAAAAGTACACCACGCAGCGTTCGCTGTAATACGACCAGCCTAGCATTGTGGTAAAAGCAAACGTCGCCAATCCGACGGCAACAATGTAATGACCACCGGGAATCTGCGATTCAAATGCCATTGTCGACAGAGCTGCGCCACTTTCTCCCGTCTGCCACACCCCAGAAAGCAAAATCACAAAGCCGGTAACTGAACACACTAAAATTGTATCAATGAAGGTGCCGAGCATGGCGATCATACCCTGCCGCACCGGGTTGTTAGTCTTGGCTGCGGCATGGGCTATGGGCGCACTACCCAGCCCAGCTTCATTAGAAAAGATACCCCGCGCCACCCCAAAGCGGATTGCCGCAGCAATACCGGCGCCAGCAAAACCGCCTACTGCGGCAGTGCCATTAAAAGCCGAATGGATGACCAAATTGAAAATAGCAGGCAAGGCACTGAGATTCATCAGTAAAATAACCACGCCAATGGCAAGATAACTGACGGCCATAATGGGAACTAAAAACCCTGCCACACTGGCGACGCGCTTTACACCGCCCAATATTACAGATGCAACGCCCACGCACATGACCGTAGCACTGACCCATATAGGTATTCCGAAGGCACCCTGCATGGCATCGGCGACCGAATTTGCCTGAACGGTATTGCCAATTCCAAAGCCAGCTATGGCACCGAAAAAAGCAAAACAGGCAGCGAGCCATCGCCAGCGTGGCCCCAGGCCATTTTTAATGTAGTACATGGGGCCGCCGCTAAAATTACCGTCAGCATCTTCCTCACGAAACTGCACGGCACACACGGCCTCTGCATATTTTGTTGCCATGCCAACCAGTGCGGTACACCACATCCAAAACAAGGCTCCGGGACCGCCCAGGGCAATGGCGGTTGCCACCCCAGCGATATTACCCGTGCCAATAGTCGCGCTTAAAGAAGTCATTAGCGCTTGGAAGGGGC
>JBKEFB010000129.1:0-6365 GCA_046712405.1 Zhongshania sp.
CTTCAAGCTGAACCTGCGCCATATCTGGCTGCTGCTTTTTCCACCACTTATAGCCGTAGTGATCCATAAGCTCGCCACACTCAATCCAAACCGCGCGATACCAAGCATTGCCTTGATTCATCCAATCACTATGGACTTTACTATTCATACGGTTCTGCAGGTCCAGCATAGTAATGAATGCTGGCCGACGCATTGAATAAGACACTATTTCATCCACCCATCTAAAATCTAAGTGCACATGATAAACAAGGGGGAGCTATTAAGCAGCGACTATTTGCCGCTTTATAAATTAGATGGATTTTTAGTTCAAAGAATCTAGCTAGACAGGTTTTCACCTAACTCAATAAAGTAATTCAGCAAATCAGCGCTCAAGACTTCTCGGCAATCATTTCCTAGCCGATCACCGATAATATCGGGAATCTGCGCCAAAAAATTTGGGCCATAACTTAAGCGTCGATCTTGCAGGCAGAGACGGATAGTTGATTGGGGACCATGCACTGAGTAGAACCTAGATTCTAGGGGTCGACTCTTTTGCATATAACTCATATTAAGCGCACCGCTGCTGATGGGCAGGGTATAACAGAGAGACCTTTCGACCGCTGGCAAAGTCCATGACCTGCAAAGATTTACCGGCTAATAAATGACTCACGACATTAGGGGGAATAGATGGCAGACATATAATATGGCAGGACGGATCGGCATTTGGAAACAACAGCGCGAGATCGACAATATTCGATACCTCGTCAGCATCATCCCCTCTCGAGCACAAGTGTATCTCAAGGCACTGCAGTTGCTCAGGCAAGATATTGTCGACAACGAGATGTCTCACCGTGTCTTGATTATCAAAACCAACTAAATAACTTGCTACCAACATCACAACTCTCATTCAGATCTATTAATGAGGGCTATTATGCGCATACACGGCGGTCAAACCATCCGGTAATTTACCTACCGGGCTTAAGGCACGCATTGCCTTCAGCAGCTCATTGACGCACGTCACGTTCATTGGAGGGGGTCAGCGAGTGGTCGTTGCTACGCCAAGGATTGATATCTAAACCGCCTCTTCGGGTATAGCGGGCATAAACTGTTAATGATTGCGGTTGGCAGTATTTGCTAATATCACTAAACATCCGCTCAACACAGTGCTCATGAAAATCATCATGCTCTCTAAAAGATATAATATAAGCCAGTAATTGCTGTCGGTTGATCTTCGGCCCTCGATACCGAATATCCACACGCGCCCAATCAGGCTGTGAGGTAACTGGGCAGCGTGAGCGCAATAAATGGCTGTACAGTACTTCGCTAACAACCTTGTCACTTTCCAAAGTCAGTAGTTCCGCCGCCGGAGTATAAGTGGTCGGACTGATATCCAATTCATCTAGACACTCACCCTTGGGTTCAGCGACGCGATAGGCCTGAGTCCAGTGTGTTGGCGTATGCACGGCAACCTCAACATCCGCGCCGCTTGCCAGCGCCAGGTCGTTTGCAAGGGTTTGCCTAACCGTCTCTGCATCGTCAATCCGCGACTGATTGAACGAGTTTAAATATAATTTAAAGGATTTTGATTCGATGATGTTGGGACTATTAGCGGGAAAGCGAAATTCCGCGCACGCCACTTTAGGCTTACCAGATTTACTAAGCCAAGATAATTCGTAGGCATTCCAGATATCTACCCCGCTAAACGGCAGAGCCGACGTTGCGGCTACTCCCAAGCAATCGCGTCCCTGTTGCCTGGCAATGGCATGCAAACAGGAAGGATCGTATTGATCGGGGTACCTGACTTTCTCCCCGAGAGGCCCATGGCCATTGTTCTTAGTCACCGAAATCTCCCACTACTGACGCAAGCGCGTGCCGCTAGACAATAGATACATACAGTAGACGTATGCCGCCAAAGTAAAACCCCCAACCATGAAAAATGCGGTCGTGACATTAACGTCAGACACACCTAGCACGCCGTAGCGAAACGCGTTGACGATGTACAACATGGGATTAAGACGCGATACATCCGCCCAAAAATCGGGTAATAAATCGATCGAATAAAAAACTCCGCCAAGATAAGTGAGAGGCGTCAATACAAAGACCGGCACAATGGATACATCATCAAAATTATTCGCAAATACGGCATTAATAAAACCAGCGAGCGAGAACATAATCGAGGTCATCAATACAATGGCGATGGTTATCCATATATGCTCAATATGTAGGCTGGTAAAAAACATCGACAACATCGTTACAATCAAACCGACGAGTAAACCGCGGGTAACTCCGCCAAGCACAAACCCCCAAAGCACAGTATTATTAGACATCGGCGACACCAATATTTCTTCCACAAAGCGCTGAAATTTGGCGCCAAAAAATGAGGACACCACATTGGAATAGGCGTTGGTGATTACCGACATCATAATTAGGCCCGGCACCACAAATTCCATATAAGAAAAACCGCCCATCTGGCCGATACGCGAGCCTATCAAGGCGCCAAAGATCACAAAATACAACGACATCGTGATGGCAGGCGGCAATAAGGTCTGCATCCATATACGAAGGAAACGTCGAATTTCTTTGCGGACAATGGTGTAAAAGGCAACCCACTGCTCTGCTAATGTCATTGAATACTCCGTCTGTTAAACGCCGGCGAGGGCCAGCGCTAGCAAAAAAATGTTCGGCTTACTTTGGCGCTAGCAAAGATACAAATAACTCCTCCAAGCGATTAGACTTATTACGCATACTGGTAATTACTAGGCCCTGCTTATTTAAGGCGGCAAACACCTGGTTTAGTGAGGTGCCCTTCTTCAACACCAACTCCATCATATGTTCGTCAACATAGCGGACCTGAAATCCCTCTATTTCTATATCAGGTAAAATCACGTCGCGGGTATCAAAAATAAAAACTTCTTTATGAAGCTGCCTTAACAAAGCTTTCATACTGGTATTTTCAACAATCTGACCGTCATCAATAATGGCGATATGACGACATAAACTCTCCGCTTCTTCCAAATAATGGGTAGTGAGAATAATGGTTGTGCCACTGCGATTAATCTCAGTCAAAAACTCCCACATTGAGCGCCGCAACTCAATATCTACACCTGCCGTTGGCTCATCAAGAATTAATAACCGTGGCTCGTGGACAAGGGCACGAGCAATCATCAAGCGTCTTTTCATACCGCCTGACAACATCCGGGAAGCGACTTTGCGCTTATCCCACAAGCTGAGCTTCTTAAGATACTTTTCAGCTCGCTCTCCGGCAATAGCCCTATTTAAACCATAGTAGCCAGCTTGGTTTACGACGATATCCCACACAGTTTCAAAATTGGAGAAATTAAATTCCTGGGGAACCACACCGATCTCGCGCTTCGCCGCAGCCAAATCCGATTGAATGGAATGACCAAAAACAAGGACATCCCCAGCCGTCTTTTTTACCAGCGACGACACAATCCCAATCGTAGTCGATTTTCCCGCACCGTTAGGACCAAGCAGCGCAAAAAAATCGCCCTCGTTTACTTCGAGATCAATCCCTTTTAGAGCTTCAAAGCCGTTGTCATAGACTTTACGCAAGCCTTTAATTTCCAGGGCAATTGCCATATTATTCGCCTAAAATAGTATTAGCCTAAAACAGTATCTGTCTGAACGATGGCTACTTAAATATACTTAACCACTTTGGTCGGTTAACCTTTATGGAATTGTGATGGCTAACAATACTGAGAGTGCTATTTACTGAGGTAAGCAGCGCTTATCAGCTCGGAGTATCAATGATTAAATTTTGCGAACAGACGTCTTAAGCCGCCCATTTTGCCACGCTCACTCAGTGGAATACACTAAACTCTTAAATCTAAAGAAAATGGAGCAACATTGACAACGCGCTTAGATTACTACCGCCAACTGAACACCACACTTAACGACCTATGTGTGAAAATGGTCTATCAACACCCCACGCACAGCGAAGAAAGTAATCAGGCATTACTGGATTTGTTCTTAGAGCTAAACCGGAGCTTCGATAGCAATGGTGACTATGCACTCATCGGCCAGCAAATTATTACCCGTATTGTTAGTCACTACCCAGACATTACCCCTCAAGTTCACCGCGACTTGTTTTGGTTCTACGGCGGTGATTGCCTGCACTTCTTAGGCGATGAAGAGATACAAAAATATCAGGGCTTAGAAGAACGTTACTACGAACTTAATAATAATGATGACACCAGCTGCTATCGCAACCTTCGCGCTCAGGCATTTAATATGCACTAATCCGAATTAGCCACTTAACTGCGACTAAGACTAACATCCCATGGCAACGGTAAGCAGTTTGGCAAAGAGTCGCGCCTAAAAGCCGCATCTAAATTGAATCCGCTAGACAGCAGACAAAAAAAAGCGAAGCAGGCGCTTCGCTTTTTAAAATTTGGAGCGGGAAAGGAGGCTCGAACTCCCGACCTCAACCTTGGCAAGGTTGCGCTCTACCAACTGAGCTATTCCCGCAAATGCCGGTATTTTGTTATTTCAAATAATAAACAAAACTACCGTACAGTCTTGATAAGAAAACCCTTCTAAGTTGCCCTATCAAGCCGGGCAGCATCTTAAAAAGTTTTCTTTACACTGTCAATGTTGTCGTGACCGACAATTTCTGACAGTTTTCTACGCGCTGTAACGTAGAAATTGGCGTCCCCTAGGGGACTCGAACCCCTGTTACTGCCGTGAAAGGGCAGTGTCCTAGGCCACTAGACGAAGGGGACGCCGCGAGCCTCTCAGGGCAATATTGCTGTCCCTGAAAGAGGGCGCAATTCTAGAGGGACTCCCCCACGCCGTCAAGGCCATTTTCGCACTAAATAGCGGAAAAATAGCAAAAAAAAAGAGAAGCATTTCTGCTTCTCTTTTAACATTGCTGACTACGCCAACAATGCGGAATAATGGCGTCCCCTAGGGGACTCGAACCCCTGTTACTGCCGTGAAAGGGCAGTGTCCTAGGCCACTAGACGAAGGGGACGCCGCAAACCTTCCAGACTCCGAGTCACTTGACGTCTGAAAGTGGCGCGAATTCTAGAAACCTTAGGGCCTGCAGTCAAGTCGCTTTTCACCGTTAGGGCAAAAAAAACTAAAAAACCTCTTAAATCGACTACTTAACAGCCAGATAGACCATTATTCACTCAGTTGAGTCGTCAAGACGCAGCGAAAGTGAATTAATACAGTAGCGCAATCCCGTTGGCTGAGGGCCGTCGGAAAACACATGGCCTAAATGGGCATCACATCGAGCACACACAACCTCTTCGCGAACCATACCGTGACTGGCGTCACGATTAACCCCGACTGCCTCTGCGGCAACCGGCCTATAAAAGCTAGGCCAACCAGAACCGGAGTCATACTTAGTTTCGGATGCAAATAGCGCTTGGCTGCAACAGCGGCAGACATAGCTACCCACTGCTTTTTCATCACAGTACTCACCGGTAAATGCGCGCTCAGTTCCCTTTTGACGGCACACATAAAACTCATCTTCAGTAAGATGTTCCCGCCATTGCTGTTCAGATTTCACTAATTTTTCCACGAATACCTCTCCACCTAGTCGCCTTCAAGCACGTATACTTGTAGGCTGAATCTATTTTACGCGTTATACACCAACATAGTTTATACCGCTGCAAATAACACACACGATCAATTGCGCGGGTTAGCAGTGAACTATACTGCGCCCTGAATACTGAAACGCCGGTTTACTGCCGGCTGAGAAGGCGGGACATGGGCCATCATTTAAAATCGAAAAAACTCAATAACGTCTGCTACGACATTCGCGGGCCAGTGCTTCAGCGCGCCAACGAACTCGAAGAAGAGGGCTACCGTATTCTCAAGCTGAATATTGGCAACCCCGCAGCGTTTGGATTTAACGCACCCGACGAAATCATTCAAGACGTGATTAGAATGCTGCCTGATAGCGAAGGCTATAGTGATTCCAAAGGTCTTTACAGTGCCCGTAAAGCCATTATGCAGGAGTGTCAAAAGATCGGCATTCCCGGGGTCAGCATCAATGACATTTATCTTGGCAACGGTGCTAGCGAACTGATCAGTATGGCGACCCAAGCCCTGCTAAATCAGGGCGATGAAGTCCTTATTCCTGCGCCAGATTACCCGCTGTGGACTGCGGCGGTATCGCTGTCCGGTGCGACTCCGGTGCACTATCTCTGTGACGAGGATAATGGTTGGCAGCCGTCTGTTGAAGATATTGTTGGCAAGATCACGGCAAATACTAAAGCAATAGTTATTATAAACCCCAACAATCCAACGGGTGCGGTCTACAGCCGTGACATGCTAGAACAATTAATTGCAATCGCAGAAACGCACAGCTTAGTTGTTTTTGCCGACGAAATTTACAGTAAAATTCTCTATGACGA
>JBKEFB010000130.1:0-6241 GCA_046712405.1 Zhongshania sp.
TTCCAATACAAAGCGTCGACGGTTCTCGGTGCTGCCGCCCCATTGATCTGTGCGTTGATTAGTAAGCGGAGACAGGAACTGACTAACCAAATATCCATGAGCACCGTGAATCTGCACACCGCTAAAACCAGCATCACGGCAAATTCCTGCAGCATTAGCGAAACGAGCAATAATATCTTCAATTTCTACTGAGATCAGTTCACGCGGCGTTTCAAAAAAAGCCTGCATAGACTTATTGAACTCAACGGCTGACGGCCCTACTGATTCTTTATTCAAGCCTTTGGGACACTGACGACCAGGATGATTCAACTGCACCCAAATTTCGGCACCATGTTCTTTACCCGCTGCCGCCCACGCTTTCAGCACATCCATATCACGCTCATCTTCGATCACTACATTGCCCGGCTCGCCTAGCGCCCGACGATCAACCATTACATTTCCGGTAAATAGCAAACCGGTACCACCCGCACCCCAGGTTCGATAAAGCTGCACCAATTTCTCAGTAGCGCGATTATCCATTGTACCTAAGGCTTCGCTCATCGCTGATTTAGCTATGCGGTTGATAAGTTTGCTTCCGCCGGGAAGCGTAAATGTGTCGTTCAACGTGACCATGGGTACTCCGTACTTAAAAAATAAATCGGGGAAGATCCCCTAAAACAGCTCAGAAAATAGCAGCTGCGAAGACCCTATGAATGAACACGCAAAAAATAACTACTTAAGCAATGACCAGCACAAAATAACGATAGTCAATTTCTAATTAAAATCGATCGCGAACTCGTCTTAAAACTACTTTACGCTAAGGCGGCCACCAAGCCATGGCGCTTGAGTTCGCAGCCAAAATCCACAGTCAAAAAGTCGGCCTGACCTAATTTCGACAGCCATGCATTCAAGTAATCCTTATCTACTTGGGAGTATTGCACCACCATTTTTTGGGTGCGTTGCATACGCCATATAGAGTAGCTAAACGAAGTGCGTGTATACTGACCGCCCATCATTTTAAGCTTAATAAACTCCGTACTACGAGGCAGTTTATCACCTGATTTAAGTTTTTTAGCCGCTATAATAGCTTTAATTTCTTGAACCGTTTTATCCATAAAAGGCATATATTCAGTCAAAATTATTTTAATCAGTGGCATCAAAGTTTCGGGGATTTCATCATGCACTAACAGCTCGCCCGATGTCTTATCACCACGAGCCATTTTCTCCACCCATTTTTGTAAATTAGGCCGCAGGTCCAACCATTGCCGTTTAGGCCATGGGTCACGGTTTAAGTGCCCAAACATAGGCCCTAACAAACCAAAATCTGCAACCGTGGGCCGCTCACCGAGTAGATAGCCATGCTTACTAAAGTGTATCTCAAGCAAATCTAATAAATTTTTGGTCCAGGCCTCCAGCAAAGGAAGCTGCTCTGGCACAACCCCTGTAGCGGGGAGATGCCGCGCCATGTTTTGCAAAAAGGCTTTATCTGCGACCCTATTGCGAATTAAACGTGGCGCAAAAGGCAATAAGCTTTTACCCGCTTCTTCACGATTTAGCTTTTCATAATTTTCTGGATACGACCAGCGACTGTGCAGGGCCACAGGTATCCAGGCATCGTCCACCCAATTTTGAAATAGCTCAGCGACAAAGTTTTGCACTGGACCCTCAACCAACACTGGGGGCTGTGGATGACGTTTTTCCAACTCCGCCATAATTAGTGGCGTATCGCAGAACCACTCACCCTGTTTAGTTTCTAAAGCTGGCATGGCCTGCCGATCGGTATGTTTAGGAAGAGTCACCAACATATCAATCATATTAATATTTTTTTCGACGTAATCCACGGCCTTATAGTTTAAATAGCCACGTATTTTTCCCGCAAAATATGAGGCCTGCCATCCGTAATATTGGTATTGGTTCTTCATGATTCTTTACCTTTCGACAAACTTCAAGACGTCTGTCGATAGCTACGCAGACGCTATTATCGACAAGCCGAGACTATGATTTCCTGGACTTTCCGGCACCCTCACTAGAGGAGTATCCGGTATTGCGTCTGTGGTTAGTAGACCAACCGAATCAAGCTGACGACTTTTATAAGCCAGCTTGGGCTTACTTACTGCGCTCAGCTTTGTGCATGGCACCGCTGTAACCCAAGTCATCTGGATATGATTTTGAGCGTCATTTCCAGCATGATTCGATTACTCGCAGCTTCAGCGGCTGCGATGATATTTGGCAATCACAACAAAAACCACAGCAATAACAACCATAAACAATCCCAGCAGTAGCTGATCCCGAAAGCGGTCGTGTAGGCCGTTGAGAACAACCTGATGCTGATGGTTGTAGCCCTTTGGTGGGTCGAGTACGCCGTTGTCTAGTTTGTATTGTTCATAGAGCGATAACATGGTTTGAAAGCGCCCGGAATGCTCAGCGCTGAGATCTTGAGTTTCACCAGGGTCGGCCACTATATTGAATAACCGCCAGGTATTGTCGCCCACCGGCGCGCGGTTATAAACCAGTTTGTAGTCGCCCTGAAATAGCACACCGTGGCCGGCCAACTCATAGCCAATATAGTCACTGTCTGAGTAAACCCGATCTAACTCTGCTGTCGCCAAAGGCAGCAGGTTCTTGCCCATTATTTGCTCCACGGGTTTTCCCGCATAACGGGAATCGGGCGCGGACACACCAGTCAGAGCGAGAATGGTCGGGGTAATATCAGCCACATAGGCAAAAGCATTAGACAGACTCTGCTGCACCGCTAAGGGTTTACCAGCCATAATCATAGGTACTCGCAAACCGCCCTCACCCAAATAAAATTTGTAATATGCCAGCGGAGACGCACTGGCACTGGCAAAGCTCGGTCCAAGATTGACGAAGCTTCCCTTCAAACCTAGGGTGTCGTAATCTGCCGTATAATCCTGACGTGCCAACATCATTCGTGTTCTTGCATTATTGAGTACCGCTGGCCCACTGGGCTCGCTGCCGTTGTCAGACGTGAAGATAAACACCGTATTATCAAACTCATCAATGTCTTTAAGATAGCTGACCAGCCGTCCAATATGAAAGTCCATCGCCTCGACCATACCCGCATACACGGCCATGCGCTTGGCTTCAAAGTGTTTGTCTTCTTCTGATAAGGCATCCCATTCTCTGCTGGTATCCATATCTACCGCCGCCACATCAGGCGGAACAATGCCTAGGTCGATAGCTCGCTGCCGGCGAGATTCCCGCAACGCTGTCCAGCCATTCATATACAAGTCTTGGTAACGGTCCGTAAATTCTTGTGGCGCCTGCACCGGTATGTGGACGGCCATAAAGGGCAGGTAGGCAAAGAAAGGTTGGCTGGATTGCGGTCTATCTGCTTCGATAAAGCCAATCATTTTATCAATCAGAAACTCCGAAGAGTAAAAATCATCGGGCAAATCTATGGGCTCACCATCAGCATACCAATTGGCTTTTTCATAGATTGGTAAATAGGGTTTTTGCTCCCAGTTATCCGCACCAGAATCGCCCATGGCGACAGTTCGCTGAAAGCCACGACGACTCGGGAGCTTATCTTGGGTCTGACCAAGATGCCACTTACCCGCCATGTAGGTGCGGTAGCCCGCTCCTTCAAGTAATGTCGCTACTGTGACCACATTATCACCCAAGACACCCTGATAAGCCGGGTGATGACGTTGCTGTGGCGGGGTCATTTCCGGAATGTTGGCGACCCCAGCGCGATGATTACCAACCCCCGTCAACAACATTGCCCGCGCCGGCGCACAGTTTGCCGCCGTGTGGTAATTGGTGAAGCGTATGCCTTCATTCGCCAGGGCATCGAGTGACGGCGTATTGATTTCACTCCCGTAGGAGGCGAGGTCGGTAAAGCCCAAATCATCCGCCAATATCAACACAACATTAGGACGCTTTAGCAGTGACTGCGACTTTGCCTGCGGCACAGTCTCGACAGCAAGAACTGAGGTCGAGGAGAGCATGCATAGTAGACCAGCGCAAAAACTCAAAATGGCTAAGTTCCTCATGGCTTGCTGACCTTCGTCTCCTTGAGTATCCGCGCCGCTATCAGCAGTATCACACTGAAAATAATTTCCGGTGCGATGACTTGCAGTGGCAAGGCGGCATCGTGGATTAGCCAGGCGATTACGCGCCCAAATGCAGTGAGGGCTAACAGCAATATAGCCGGGTAATACCATTGGGAATTTCGCGTGCTAAGCGCCATCAGCACGCAAATACCCAAGGTAATAAAAAATGCAGATAAATCGCCAATCTGAGTGCTTCGTCCCACACCGTCCAGCAACGGCATCCCCAGCTCCGCGGCAATACCTGCCGGTGCAAGCAGCCACCGCAGCCCCATACTTAAAAAAAGAAGCCCGATGAACCCGACAATAAGTTTCAATACATTTTTCATTATTCTTCCTGTATCTATATTTAAAAGCACTACTGTCGGACCAACACTAGCGCTCGACGAGTAATTTTACGACGGTATGTGCGGTTTCCAACCCGGAATTTTGATTTTGCCCGGTGACAAAACGCTGCTCTTCATCAACCACAACCCGGGTCGCAAAAATATCGCGAAAGGCGGTAGCGGACTCAAATATTACGCCTGCTTTGCGCAACTCTGTTTCCGGATGCATCGGCGTAACTTCAATACCAAGCTCTTTGATCTGCTTGTCGGTGACACTAGTAGCGCGGCGTCCGCTGACCAGGAGATTGCCATCGCTGTCCTTGGCTTGAATCAGACCGAGCGCACCATGACAGACTGAACTAATAATTGTCTTTCTGGGCGAATAATAGGCCTGACTGACCAACTGACCAAGATCCTCGGAATACCCCATGTCATAGGCGGCGCCCCAGCCACCCGCTAAAAAGATAACGTCGTAGTCGCTGACATCGACAGATGTGATGGCAATAGAGTTCTTTACCTTTGCCTGAAACACAGTATCTTCGAGAAAGCGTTCATCTTCAGCGCTGCGGATCATCCGGCTAAAACTCATTGGGTCGATTGGAATCTGACCACCTTCAATACTGGCCACATCCACGTCCATCCCGGCTGCCTTAAAAACATAGTATGGATGCGTCATTTCGGAGGCAAAAACACCCGTTGGCTCGCCCTCTGTAGATCCGGGCTCAGCCAAAAAGCCGTGACTGGTGGTAATAATAAGCGCGCGACCACCAGCAAACTGATAGTGCTCGCCATCATAACTAGGATGTAAGCCTGCTTTTTTTAGCACCATTGGTAGAGCGATAACGACGAGCGCGATGACTGCCACAATAGTGATAACTGTAACTTTTAGTTTTAGTTTTAGTTTTTTCATAACAGCCTCTGGTCAATAATGGCGGCAAATATCCAAACATTATTTAACGCGTTTTTATTATCGTATTTACCTTTAGCGAAACAGGTATTGACCAACAAACTAAAATGACGACCGCGCGACTTAATTATCTTATCTAGGCTTGCTTAGATTAGTCTTGGCCGTCAACTTTATGTCTTAATCAGACAATCAAATGGTTAAGCCGCCATCGACAACAATACACTCGCCGGTGGTGTAACTGGCCGCATCAGACACCAGATACAGGATCGTGCCTGCCATTTCCTCGGGCTCTGCGTGGCGACCCATAGGAATTTGGGACACTGCGGCCTGATAAATATCTTCATTATTGAACAAGGCCCCAGCGAATTTGGTTTTAGTAAAACCGGGGAGCAACGCATTCACCCGAATGCCGTGTGGAGCGCACTCTTTAGCAAAGGCCTTGGTCATATTAACTACCGCCGCCTTGGTAATAGAATATATCCCCTGCAGCGCAGCGGGTTGCAGGGCATTGACCGAGGCGGTGTTAATGATGACGCCACCACCCTGATCACGCATCAAACGCCCAGCTTCTACCGACATGAAGAAGTAACCGCGAATATTAACCTCGACGGTTTTATTATAAGCAGCCAAATCGGTGTCCAATATATGACCGAAATAGGGATTGGTCGCGGCGTTGTTTATCAGAATATCTAATTTGCCATGCTTCTCTCGAACGTAAGCAAAGGCCTGACCGATATCATCCATACTTCCAACGTGGCAAGCCAGGGCCTCAGCGCTTCCACCAGCTGCGATGATGCTATCCACAACTACCTGACAATCGATGAGCTTACGGCTAGACACAATGACGTGAGCGCCCTGCTCCGCCAATAGCTTGGCTATCGCTTCGCCAATACCACGACTAGCACCGGTGACCAGTGCGATTTTCTTATTAAGATTAAATAATTCGGTACTCACAA
>JBKEFB010000131.1:0-6190 GCA_046712405.1 Zhongshania sp.
GCGAAGACGTTTCTGCTTACGATCGTCCTGCTCTGATGAGCGCTGATTACGACGACACTGAGCTGGCTGCCGCAGCTGATGTTCGTATCAAGACTTTCCAAGCAGATACTGCGCGCGAAGCAAACGTATTCCATCACCTGATCACTCTACCGACTTACCACACTGCGGCGCTGTCTACTGACAACCTCGCGAAAGAGTACTTCGGTGAGCAAGGCATGCTGGGTTATGTTGCCGGCGTACAGCGCAAAGAAATCCGTCAGGGTATTGCCTGTGTTAAGCACCAAAACATGTCTGGTTCAGACATGGGTGACGACCACAAAGAATACTATGCTGGTGAGCTTGCGTTGAAAGCAGGTGGCGCAAACAACACGTCAAACCAATTCAACTAAGTTGAATTAGTGTTAAGTGCCCTTGGTAGTTAGGGGCACAGTCCTGTTAGGGACATAGAGGCGGCCTCTTATTTTAGAGGCCGCTTTTTTTATGCGTAGAATTCTTCTAAGATTCCCGCAAAAGAAACGAAGGAATTTTTACGTTAGAATGCCCAATACACGCTACCTCAAACTGATTAAGTGATGTCAAATATGGCTGCTACACCTGCTTTTCTAAAAGATGCTACCGATTTACTAAGCGAACAAGGGTTTGCCAGCAGTGAAATCTGGTATCACGGCACATCATCGGCGCTAGTCGATTCAATCAAAAAGCAGGGCTTGAAACGCTCCGGCGATAAAGCGCTGAAGAGTGCCGCCAAGAAAACCATGGCAACAATAGGCAATAGCTATACAGAGTCGATTGAGCCGATTTTTTTAAGCCAAAGTAAACAATTAGCTTTTTACTGGGCTGAGCAAACGGTGCGAGACCGCAGTGTGCGAGTTGAAGGTGATGAACAGCCCGTGGTCATTGCAGTCAAACTACCAGAAGAATTGAACCTCAAAGTAAAACCCGATGTAGGCGCAGCGAGCTTACTGCTGCTCAAGGAAGGCGAAGACTTTATGGGCTATCTAGCCGGCATTTATCAGGAGAATGGTTTCGGTATACCTGAAATAGACCTGATGAAAGCGGATCGCCTGAAGTACTTAAGCGTATTGGGAATGGCTTATATTAATGCGGATATTGATGCTTCATACCTAGAGATCATGATTGGTTAAACAAACCCACCGGGTCAATGCTTGGCACGGCAGGTAAAATCAGACCGCAATGGCAGTCCTTTTGCGAAAGAAACTAGACGCCAATATCAAGATACAAAACAATGATCAACAACACCGCCACGAATTTCTATGCAATTCAAAGCCAAGGAGTGAGTCATGCGTAATATATCCACCCCAGATCTCTGTGATGAGTACGGCGACAAAGTCCGTGTCATTGAAGGCCAATTTCATCACTACGGTGGCCAACAAAATTTTTACGGCCCGGTTGCCACCATCAAATGCTTTGAAGACAACTCCAAAGTAGCCGAGCGCGTAAAAGAAGCCGGTAACGGTCGCGTCTTAGTCGTTGATGGCGGCGCCTCGGCGCGGCGCTCCTTACTGGGTGATAAATTGGCCAGGGCCGCTGCCGATAATGGCTGGGCCGGTATTGTTATTTATGGCTATCTCCGCGATGTTGAAGAAATTGCCACCATGCCGATAGGTATCATGGCGCTGGGCAGCGTGCCGCGCAAAACCGAAAAACTGGGTGATGGTCGCTGCGATATTCAACTCCAATTTGGTGGCACCACGATTGACGCCGGCGAGTATCTCTACGCAGATATAAGCGGTATTATCGTGTCATCGCAGGCATTAATAACCCTGTAATTACGCTAGTCTGTAACCTAAACAATAAACAATAAAACTGACCGCGGGGAAGGTATATGAAACTTGGACTATTGCTCGGCTATTCGGGCGCAAAATTAACAGTGCCGATGGACACTGTTAAACACGCTGAAAATCTAGGCTTTGATTCGGTGTGGACAGCAGAAGCTTATGGTTCAGACGCTGTGACTCCCGCTGCGTGGATACTGGCACAAACTACTAAAATTAAGGTCGGCACTGCCATCATGCAAATGCCGGCTCGCACCCCCGCCATGGCGGCAATGACAGCCATGAGCCTAGACCAACTATCAAGCGGCCGTTTTATTGTCGGCATCGGCGCCTCAGGTCCACAAGTAGTGGAAGGCTGGCATGGCGTGCCCTATGGTAAGCCGGTCACTCGCACCCGTGAATATATTCAAATCATGAAGGAAATATTCGAGCGTAAAGGCCCAGTAGAATTTGACGGCGTAATGTACCAAATGCCCTATAAAGGTCCCGGCGCAACTGGACTCGGCAAACCCTTAAAATCAATCTTGCACGGCGACCCGAGCATCCCTATTTATACCGCATCAATAACACCAGCCGGGGTTGCCGCCTCAGCGGAAGTCGCAGACGGCGTATTCCCTGTTTGGATGAGTCCGGAGAAATACTCGGTACTCAAACCCAGCATAGATAAAGGTCTAGAAAAAAGTGGCCGCACTAAAGCCGACTTCGATGTTGCGCCCTTTGTTGGCGTTATTATGGGCGACGATCTTGACGGCTGCCGTTACTTTGTCAAAGACTTCCTTGCCCTATATATTGGTGGCATGGGCGCGAAAGGCAAAAATTTCTATACCGACTACGCCTCACGCATGGGCTACGGCGATGCCGCCGAGCAAGTGCAAGACCTATATCTAGCCGGTAAAAAAGACGAGGCTCGCAAGGCGATACCCGACGCACTAGTAGATGAAATTGCATTTGTTGGGCCAGAAGCGCGTATTCGTGAACGAGCCGTAGACTGGAAGGCATCATCCCAGCGCGGCGAAATAAATTCTATGCTGCTCAACTGCGCGCAACCCGAAGCAATGGAAGTCATGGCGGACTGCTTCCTTTAAACAAGATGTACTAGAATACTGATTAACGTGAACAGCGCCAAATATTAGCCTGATCACCTTAGTCAGTTACTAGACACAATCCGCATCACCGTAACAACAGGACGACAGCTTAACGTGACCACCAATACTCGCCGGCTTGCCATGGCCATATTAAATGGCTTTGATGCGTTTTTCGCGGAATACAAAAATATCACCCTTGGCGCTCAAGCGCGCTTTGAAGCCGCTGACTGGCATGGTGCCCAAAAGGCAATTCGCGACCGGCTCGTGCTCTGGAAACAGAAGCGCGCTATCGTCGCAGAAGCGGCTTACATTATTACCGGTGGCAGTGTTGAAAATCGTGATAACTGGGAAATAGCAAAACAGGAATATGCTGAACTTATTCAAAATCATGACAATTATGAAATTGCTCAGTCCTTTTTCAACTCCATCTATTGCCATGTTTTTGACCACGAAAAAATCCGTGACATTCACACCTTCGCACTGACCTCGAATCACGAGCGCCCGCCGATTGCCAGCGACTCGATACTTAAACGCTACCGCTTTGACGGCGACAATGCTGCCGGTATTGTTCGCTCAATGTTAAACGACTGTGAATTCAATATTCCCTGGGAAGATCAAGAGCGTGATATCGGTTTTATCATGAAGGTGGTAAATCAGGTATTAATTCCAAAAATTCGCGACAGCGGCAAAGAAATCGTTGTGGAAACTTTGGAGTCCTTATTCTTCCGCAACAAGGCCGCTTATCTGGTGGGTCGCATTGTTAGCGGCGACTTTAGTATGCCCTTTGTGCTGCCGATTTTGCACAGTGAGAATAGCTCTATTTTCGTCGATACGGTATTGCATGACCCCGACGATATTTCGATTCTATTTAGTTTTAGCCGCAGCTATTTTATGGTCGATACCTCAATTCCCTCAGAGTATATTGCCTTTTTAAATCGGCTTATGCCCAACAAAGAAATCTTCGAACTCTATAGCGCCATCGGCATGCCTAAACATGGTAAAACCGAGTTCTATCGCTTTGCCGTTGATGACACCAAAAGTAGCGAGGCACCCTATATTATCGCTCCGGGTATAAAAGGCATGGTCATGCTGGTATTTACCCGCCCCGATTTTGGCTATGTGTATAAAGTCATAAAAGATCGATTCACACCGCCCAAAGATATGAGCCAAGAACATGTTCGCCAATGCTACAGCTTGGTAAAACGCTGGGATCGCGGCGGACGCATGGCGGACACCCAAGAATTTAATAATTTAGCATTTGACCGTCGCCGCTTCTCCGACGAACTCCTTGCTGAGTTAGAAAAAGAGGCCCCATCTAAGATTAGCGTGCGCGGCAATGCCCTATTGCTTAAGCATGTCTATATAGAACGCAAAATGATTCCCCTCAACCTCTACCTCAAGGACTGTGACGGACAGCAACTTGAAAGCGTGATGGGTGAATACGGTAATGCCATTAAACAATTGGCCGCTGGTAATATTTTTCCCGGAGACATGCTGCTGAAAAACTTCGGGGTAACCCGTCATGGTCGAGTGGTGTTCTACGACTATGATGAGATTTGCCCACTCACCGACTGTAATTTCAGAAAGCTTCCAGAGCCCAAAAATGACGAGCAAGCCATGGCTGTCCAGCCCTGGTATGAAGTCAATCCAGAAGATGTTTTCCCCGAGGAGTTTCGTTTATTCTTTTCTGGAAACCAGCGTGCTAAAAAAGTTTTTGACTCACTACACAGTGATCTATACGACCCAGCATACTGGCAGGGGCTGCAGCAAACCATTCGCAACGGTTACGTGGCTGACGTATTCCCCTACCGGAAAAAACAACGCTTCCAGCAAACTGCCACTTGCTAGCTCCACCGGGGTGCCTTTGGCACCCCTATACACTAAGCCACCCCTGCAAAAACAAGCGACCAACTCCTGTGATTTTATATACCCTGCCCGCTGATCACGTACGCCGACTGCCTCCTGATTTTCTTCCAAACGGACTTTGGCTAAGATTTCGTTGTTCTTATCGCTGATGCAGATCGAAGTGTGGCAGAAAAAATACGCACAGCAGCTTCATAATTTAGTGAAAACCATATTAAGTAGAACAGCAAGCCATCACGATCAGCATTGGTATCAGTCAATTACATAGCAATATTAAAACCTCGCTTAAGACACTAGTAAGCCGGGCCGATGAAGCCCTCTGTCACGCCAAGGATACTGGCAGAGACCGAACTATTTTTAGAATATTACTCCGTCATGCTTCCAGAATAAATGTCACCGGTCCATCATTAAGTAGGCTAACTTGCATGTCCCCACCAAAGCGACCACTCGCCACCGTCGCGTGTTCGCTACTTAAGTGCGCCAGCGCAAACTCGTATAGCTGCTCCGCTCGGGCAGGTTCAGCTGCCGTCGAAAAGCCGGGGCGCAATCCCTTTTTGGTGTCCGCCGCTAAAGTGAACTGCGACACCAGCAACACCCCGCCATTAATATCAGAAAGCGATTTATTCATTCGACCGTCGTCATCGGCAAACACTCGATAGGCCAAAATTCGCGTCATCAGTTTCGCTACTGCCGCTTCGTTATCATCTTTTTCTAAACCAAGAAAAACTAACAAACCCTGTTCAATGGCGCCCACACATTGACCATCTATCTCTACCCTAGCAGAACGCACGCGCTGTAATAATGCTTTCATTTTCTCTCTGCTTTGTCTTTCTATAATGTCGCTAGCGCAATTTTGGTACGCAAGCCTGCCAGACCACTAATAACTTAGTTCGCCGTTACTGAGTAAATCGGCAATATCATTACCCGCCTTGATCAAGGCATCAGAAATACTGGGTTCAAATGCGGAGTGACCGGCATCGCGGACAATATGCAGCTTAGAGCTTGGCCAATGATGATGAAGCTCCATCGCACTCTCTAGCGGGCAGACCATATCGTAACGGCCCTGCACGATAATGCCCGGGATATTTTCTATCGCCGCCATATTATTGAGTAATTGGTTTTCTGCCATAAACCCATTGTTGACAAAATAATGGGTTTCGATATGTGACATCGACACCGCGGTATGCGCACCCATTAGATGATCGGCATCGTCATGATGGGGTCTTAATGTTGAACAGCGCGCCTCCCACATAGACCAAGCCTTAGCTGCCGACATTCTAGCCAACTCATTTTCGCCATGGAGCACGCGATGATAAGCTTGAATACGGTTTTCGCCATCCCGGGGTAAAACGCAGTCGCTAAAGTCCTGCCAGTAATCTGGAAAAATTTTGCTCGCACCACCCTCGCCATAAAACCATTCCAACTCTTTTGGACGACACAAAAATA
>JBKEFB010000132.1:0-6101 GCA_046712405.1 Zhongshania sp.
AATCAACTATTTTCAATGGTAAAATACGCCATCTGGCAAAGCTGACAATTTCGTAAGTTGCCGCGAAGAACTAATTTGGCTACTGTTCGCGCTCTGATTTTACCGCACGAGAAAGTTATGGAAATTGCGCTTCCCCCTCATATAAACGATGTTAAAGGCTTTTTAGCAGACAATGAAGCACGGGCACTCTACGAGCAGGCACTGTCGGTTGCTGAGCGCGGCGCGGTCCTAGAAGTGGGCAGCTATTGTGGAAAATCAACCATCTATTTGGGCCTAGCCTGCCAACAAAAAAACAGTGTGGTCTACGCCGTAGACCACCACATTGGCTCAGAAGAACACCAACTGGGTGAAATGTTTCACGATCCCGAACTCTATGACGCTGGCGAAGGGCAGTTCGACACCTTTAAGGAGTTTCGCCGCAATATCCGCCGCGCAGGGTTAGACGATTGCGTTGTCCCCATTGTTGCCACCTCTGAAGTTAGCGCACGCCACTGGCATACCCCGCTGGCGATGGTCTTTATCGACGGTGGTCACAGCCTTGATGCCGCACTGTGCGACTACCGTTGCTGGGCAGGTAAAATTATCACTGGCGGCGTGCTAGCCATTCACGATTTATTCCCCGCCCCAGAAGAAGGCGGCCAAGCCCCCTACGCTATTTATAAAATGGCGCTAGCTTCTGGTCTGTTTGAACCGGTAGCACGGGTCAACACCTTGGGTATTCTGCGCCGGCTTTAAATCCATTGCGTATAACATATCGATAAACCGCTGCTATTGCGGCGGATCGATATGCGACCCCAAGCTGGCATTTACGCGGAACCAACCTGCAATGCTGTATCTCAAGCGGCTAGCCTGCCTAACTTCGTGGGGAAAACGGTCGCTTAGAAACACCACTAAAGTACCCATCAACGGCGATATTGTGGCAATGGCATCATCCCTGTGGTCGTACATCAGCAAATGCCCGCCGTCTGCGACCTCCCAATTTGGATTTAAATAAAACACCGTCGATAACACTCGGTTGGTTCGCCCCTTAAACGCGTCGACATGCTTTTTATAAAAGGCGCCAGGCGCATAGCGGGCAAAATGGCCCTCGTAATCGAATAAGCCCATAAACAGACGCCGATTCAAACCCATCCGCAATGCTTCCATCCACGCTAAATAAGCGGCCTCTACCTCGTTATCAGGCGTAAGCCAGCGAATTTCATCATTGCGAACAAGAGCGTTGAGCTGAAACTTGTCCGCGCGCCCCACCCCCGCAGCGCGAAATACTGAGTGGTCAAAACTCGCAGCACGAGCCAGTAAAGCATCACCCATAATGGCCGGCAGAGCCGCCGGCAGCACCGCATAGCCGGTTTCACTGAGTGCGTCGGCAATACGATCAAAGACCAGTTCCGTCTTTAGCTCAGATGACAGAAATTCAGCGTCCACGGCAAAGCCCCTGAAAAAACGCCATATCTACTCTTAAGCGGTTCACTGTCACTAATTAATTCCCTATTCGCAAAGGCATCGCTGCTGGGGACAAAATGGATAATTCAACGCAAATGCCGCAAAGCCACAACTAAATCCGGAATAAACTGTACGTAGCTACCGTACTGCCAAACTTGGTTGGAAATAGACGGTCGCAACTCGCGCTCTACTTGATCAATTAAAGCATGCAGACGGCGGCGACCTTGAGCGCGATTTAGTACCACTTCAATCAACGGGGCAAGTACCGGCGTCGCCATCACCATCGCTGTAAAACCGGTAAGACCGCCGCTTACTGCCACCCACGTAGGCACGCCAAACCAGCCCGCCCACAGAGTAACCCACGCACTTTGCTGACTGAGATAGAGCGTGCTGGCAGCTGAAACACCAATCATTGACGCGCTGCCAAAGGCAATTTTATCACTCACGCCGCGTCCAAGTAGGCCAACGCCTAAAAACAGTAATAAATCGCGACTACTATCATGATTCAAGCCCATTTGCGCCACGGCGGCCTGCAGACGCTGGGCTGCGAGTTCACTGTCGTAGGGCGCAAGCACTGCCTGTAAACGCGCTTCATCGCCATAATGATAGTCTGGATGGGTGCGCAAGTGCTCAAGTAAAAGTAACTGCAGCGCCGCTAAATCCAATAGCTGTGTCGATAAAATATTGGCGACCGCCTGCTCCTTGCCAGTCAACTTTCGAAATACCGGCTTATCGCCAGCGCCCACACGCCGCAGTAGCCGCCAAAGCGCTCGCGGAATATTCAATAAATCCAAGGGGATATCGGCCTTATTACGCCAGTGCCTGCTACTCACCGCAGACAAGCGCCGGAAGTGACTACTGTGCACACTGTCTACGCGCGCGTGTGCAGCTTCAAAATGTCGACTTATCGCCGCCTGCAAGGTCGCCTGCCATTGGGACTCTAGGTCACTCATCGTGGTATCGTCCATATTTAGGCCTGCAGCTCCTTGCACATTCGAAAGCGCGTAAAAATGGCTTGTAAGCCTATGACATTACACACAAAATGAGGACTTAAACTCATAACACACACCGCCGCCATGTCAGAACATACCGATTACGTAAAATGGTTTCGCAACTCGGCACCGTATATTAACGCTCACCGCGGCAAAACATTTGTCATTATGTTTGGCGGCGAAGCTGTTGCGCACCCTAATTTTTCCAACATTGTGCATGATATTGCGCTTCTCAACAGCCTCGGCGTAAAACTTGTATTGGTTCACGGTGCACGTCCCCAGATAGAAGACCGAGTTCGCGACGCCGGTATCGAAAGCCGTTACCACAATGATTTGCGTATTACCGACGATATCGAATTGCGCTGTGTCACCGATGCCGCGGGTTCGCTGCGTGCTCATATAGAGGCACTATTATCGATGGGAGTCGCAAACTCGCCAATGCATGGCGCGGCAATTCGGGTGTGTTCTGGCAATTACGTCACCGCCATGCCCATTGGCATCGTGGACGGTGTCGACTTACATCACACCGGTATAGTCAGAAAAATTGACGCCCAAGCAGTGCATCAACAACTGAACAATCAGCACATTGTCATGCTATCGCCATTGGGTTACTCCCCCACCGGTGAAATTTTTAATCTCACCGCTGAAGATGTTGCCGTGCACACTGCAGCAGCATTAAAAGCCGACAAACTCATTTTATTTACCGCCGACGCCGGCTTGCTCGATAGCGAGCAGCATTTAATTAGGCAGTGCGAATACCGGGATGTTGATCGCGAAATAGAGCAGCAGGTAACACTGCGCAGCGATAGCATTGTGCAAGCCGTTGTTGACGCCGGTGATCTTGGTATTAATCGCTGCCACATGATTTCTTTCCAACACGACGGCGCGCTTCTGCAAGAGCTGTTCAGCCGCGATGGCGCCGGTACACTTATCACTCAAGAGCATTACGAACAGCTTATGACCGCCCGCATCGATGATGTTGGCGGCCTGCTCGCTATTATTGAACCCCTGGAAACCAAGGGCGTCTTACTAAAACGTTCGCGGGAACTATTAGAAAATGAAATTGAATATTTTAAAATTCTGGTCCGCGACGGCATGGTTATCGCCTGCGCAGCGCTTTACCCCTATCCGGAACACGGTAGCGGTGAAATTGCCTGCGTGGCGACCCACCCTGACTACCGAGGTGCCGATCGCGCCGAACGGCTATTGGAATTACTGGAAAAAGAAGCTCGCAAGAAAGGTCTAGATTCGGTCTTTGTACTCACCACACAAACCGCACATTGGTTCCAAGAGCAGGGCTATGTGGAATGTCAGATTGACGATCTACCGCCGACTAAAAAACAGCTTTATAACTTTCAGCGCAAGTCCAAAGCATTTATTAAGACCTTAATTTAGGCCTGACACTAGCATTATGCGTGTACCACGAATTTATGTAGAACAAGACCTGGCAAGCGGCCAAGCGCTAAGACTAGACGTACGCGCAGCTCACTATGTTTCTCAGGTACTGCGAATGCGTGCCGGTCGTGAACTCATTCTTTTTAACGGCGACGGTTCAGCCTATCCGGCAATAATTACTGAAGCAGGCAAGAAATTAGTTAGCTGCCAAATTGGTGAAGACCTCCTTGCGTCATCGCCACCCTCGCCCCTGAACATAGAGCTTGCAGTCGGCATCTCTAAAGGCGATCGCTTTGACTGGGTCATTCAGAAAGCTACTGAGCTTGGTGTTAGCAAAATTACGCCGCTATTTACCGAACGTTGCGACGTGAAACTTAGCGGCGAACGGCAAGATAAAAAACAGCGGCACTGGCAGCAAATTATGATCAGCGCCTGCGAACAAAGTGGTCGCAATGATTTAGTCGACATCCAAAATACCTGTCACTTGCAAGAGTGGTACACCACCGTAGGCAGCCAAGTTAAATTGGTTTTATGTCCCAGCTCAAATGAACAGATTGCCGTCGACGGTCCGGTAAATCATATCACCCTGCTGGTCGGACCAGAGGGTGGCCTTAGTGATGACGAGATCGCTCACAGTATTAAACAGGGTTTCTGCGCCCTGCAGTTAGGTCCAAGAGTGTTGCGCACAGAGACGGCGCCGATCGCCGCCATTAGTATTGTTCAATATCGCTGGGGAGACATGGCGTGGCGTTAAAACAATACAATATTTGCTAATACTGAAGACGGCGCTTCTGCCAATGCCTTCATGCATATACCAAATTAAAGGTCACGCCATCAAGCGCCTTTAACAATTATGCTCCCTGATACGGTTTGCCATGGAAATCATGCAAGCCCCGCAAGGCATTAAAGGGCTACACAATATTCAGACCTAGCTCATCACTTTCTGCCATTAAAAACTCATCGCCATTTTTACTTTGAATCTCTGGAATTTTAAAACCTTAGTCGGTGAGTCATCAATAATAGAATCAGTGGCATTTACCTTCCCTATCCTAAGTAACGCAACGGCGACGCACGACCGAGCCTTAAACCCTTCTCTGCAACCGACTCTGCCATTGATTTAATTGGTTAAATAAGCGAATTAAACGCTCGTAGGCTGTATATGATTCTGATTTGCATCAAGCCGCTCTGCGCTGCTGACTGGTTTAGTCAAATACTGATCTGAGCCAACAATACGATCTTTCGCTTTATCGAAAAAAACCGTCCTTACTGAACAGCATAATGACTGGTATCGAGTTGAATTCAGTATTATTTTTAATTAAGGCACAGCTTTGATAACCGCCAGGCCGCGGCATCGTAATATCGATAAAAATAATGTCAGGGTTAGTATCTGCAATCTTCGCCAAAGCGTGAAAGCTATCTACCACCATCACGACGCTTGCAGCCCTCTTTCGCCAATAGGGTTTATAGGGTGCGCCAAATTATTTTACTATCGTCGATAACCATTACTTTTAGATTGGAATAATTAACTGCCATAGGAGCTGATGACATTGAGAAGCTTGCCATTAATAAGCCAACAATCCGATATCTCGTCGCCGTGTGTTAGTTTTTTACCCCGCAAAGATCACCGACACCAACATCAAGTGATATCAGGAAAGCAAAATTGCTGGAATAGGCAAACTTTGGCGATTTTTACGGTATTCTATCAGCGCTAATTATTAAGCTCGCGAGGCTATATAATAGTGCCTATTTGCACAGCTTTAGACACAGGTAACAAAATGACTATTCGTCTTGGCGTAGTGATGGATCCCATCGAGAACGTCGCTTACAAGAAAGATTCGACCCTAGCCATGCTCTGGGCAGCAGCAGACCGCAACTGGGAACTTAGCTATATGACGCTCGCCGATCTGCATGTGACGGGAGGCAAAGCGCGAGCCTCGGCGAAAGCGCTGAAAGTGTTTAAAGATCCCCAGCATTTTTATGAACTAGGCGACAGTATTGATATCGATCTAGGCGACCTCGACGTTATTTTAATGCGCAAAGATCCGCCCTTTGACAATGAATTTCTCTACGCAACGCATATTCTTGAATTAGCAGAAACCCAGGGCGCCCGGGTCGTTAACAAACCTCGCAGCCTGCGGGACTGCAACGAGAAGCTCTTTGCCCTGCAATTTCCGCAGTGCGGCCCAATACATCTGGTCAGTCGTAACCAAGCCCGATTGCGGGCCTTTCACGCCGAGCACGGCGACGTCATCATGAAGCCGTTGGACGGCA
>JBKEFB010000133.1:0-6017 GCA_046712405.1 Zhongshania sp.
GACGCTTTCTCACCAATCGAGTGGAAGCTATTTCCTTGCGAGATATTAAAATAAGCAGTGATGAAGAGGGCGTTGTGATTGATGCTCGCTATGAAAAGAGAACCTCATTAATATTTAATGTTGATGCCGTGGTTCGCTTTGATAATGCCCTTTTTGTAGTGCCTCGGCGTTGAACTTAAAAACCCCTAAAGAGTTATGTCAGAAGATTGGCTATCAATTTAAAGATGAGTCATTACTGACAATGGCCATCACCCACCGTAGCTTTAGTGCAAATAACAATGAGCGTATTGAGTTTTTGGGTGACTCCCTTCTCAATATGATTATTGCCGAGAGTTTGTATAGCCGCTTTCCAAATCTGCGCGAGGGCGAACTGAGTCGTATCCGTGCTCTTTTAGTGAGTGGCAAGACCTTGGCTGAACTCGCCACAGAATTCGACTTAGGTAGTTTTTTGCGACTGGGGGCTGGTGAAAAAAACACCGGTGGTCATCGTCGTAACTCTACGCTTGCTGATGTCGTTGAGGCACTAATTGGCGCTATTTATATAGAAGCAGGATTTGATGTGTGTCGGGATCGGGTGCTGGCTTGGTTTGACTCTCGGCTTACAGTCCTTAATCCTGAGTCCAGTCATAAAGACGCGAAAACTGAGCTCCAGGAGTCTTTACAGGCGCGCAAGTTGCCTTTACCTGATTATCAGCTCCTAGATACGGAAGGTGCTGATCATCAACAAACGTTCATAGTGAGTTGTTCGGTATCGTTATTAACATCATCGATATCGGCTTCGGGTAGCAGCCGTCGCAAGGCCGAGCAAGCCGCCGCTAAAAAGGTGCTGACCGCCTTAAAGGATATAGAATGAGTAATGAAGAGCCTAATGATATGAGTACGCAACACTGTGGTTTTATAGCCATTGTAGGACGCCCAAATGTGGGTAAGTCGACTTTGCTCAATCATATTCTTGGACAGAAGATTAGTATTACTTCTCGTAAGCCGCAAACCACAAGGCACCAAGTGTTAGGCATTAAAACCGACGGCGCGAATCAGTTTATATATGTTGATACGCCAGGTTTGCACGTTAAAGAAGAGAAAGCCTTGAATCGCTACATGAATCGCGCAGCCAGTTCGGCGATGAAAGATGTCGATCTAGTATTATTCTTAGTGGATAGAGATCGGTGGACTGAAGACGACGAACTGGTGTTGCGCAATATTAAAAATGCGCGCTGCCCAGTCGTTCTTGTTATCAATAAAGTCGACAGGCTTGATAATAAGGGCCAATTATTGCCTCTTATCCAGAATTTGCAGACTAAGCACACCTTTGATGATGTGGTTCCAGTGTCGGCTTTACGTGGCCATAATCGGGTGGAGTTGGAAGCTGTTATAGCAAGATTTTTACCCAAAAAAGTACATATGTATCCGGAAGATCAAATTACTGATCGCAGTGAGCGATTTTTGGCGGCGGAGTTGGTGCGAGAGAAAATCATGCGTCAGCTAGGCGAAGAGATTCCCTATTCGATGACCGTTGAAATTGAAGAGTTCAAAGCCTCTTCGCGCTTATTAGAGATTAGTGCTTTGATTCTTGTGGAGCGCGACGGCCAGAAGAAAATTATCATTGGCGAAGGTGGCAGCCGTTTGCGGCAAATCGGTACTGAAGCCCGTAAAGATATGGAAATTGCATTTGATAATAAGGTTATGTTGCGTCTTTGGGTCAAGGTTAAGTCTGGTTGGGCGGATGATGAACGTGCATTACGTAGTCTTGGTTACAACGACTTTAAATAACTATGAATCGCATTGATGGCGCTCCGTGTTTTGTTTTACACTTGCGCCCCTATCGCGACACCAGTGCTTTAGTTGAGTTATTGAGTTTAGAGCATGGTCGTTTTACCTGCGTGGCAAAAGGCTTGCGAGGCGCGGGACGTTCTCGACAGCAGTGGCGCGCTGCGCTCCAGACCTTTAATCTTGTCTCTGTAAGTTGGCAGGGACGCGGAGAGCTTAAGACCCTTTTAGATGTTCAGCATCAGCGGAGCTACGCCCTTAAGGGTAGAGCTTTATATTGTGGTTTTTATATTAATGAGTTGTTAGAGCGGCTGCTGTTCCGCCATGATCCCCACTCCGAAGTATTTCTAAGTTATACCCACTGCCTAAGCTGTCTTGAGCTTGATGCGGCTTTTGAACCCACGCTACGGCGATTTGAATTTAGTTTGTTAGAGTCTCTAGGTTACGGTGTGAATTTCGCTAGCTGCGCGCACAGTGACGATGCAGTCCAACAAGATGGCTATTATCGATTTAATATCGGTGAGGGCTTTGTTCCTGTGTCGAAGGACGGCTCAGGATTAGTATTTTTAGGCCTTGATTTATTACAGTTGGCCGCTGATGAATTTAGTGGCGATGCTTTAAATGCGGCGAAGAAGTTAGCTCGGCACGTGCTGCAACCTTTGATAGGCAATAAACCTTTGCAGAGTCGGGCTCTGTTTAAGTCCGGTGCAGCGCCCGGCATTGCGCGGGATCAAGACTGACAGTATTACCAGCCGCTGCTTCGCCTGGGGGTTTTAAATATTGAATACAACGCCAAGGTCGTGATCGTCTTGCCAGACCAGTAAATCGTCAATGGCGCCAATTAATGCGGTGGTTTCGGCTTCGCATGTGCCGTTGTTTTCTAGCGCTTGTTCAAGTTCGACAACTCGCTGTTTAAGCGCCGGTGTACCGGTGTAACAACAGGCACCCTTTAAAGTGTGGTTTATACCGCCAAGCTGATCAAAGTCGCCATGTTTTAGTGCTAGCACAGTCTCTTCTCGTTGCTGTGGAAGTGTTTCCAGCAACATATTCAGCATGTCTGCAGCAAGCTGTGGACGATTTTTGGTTAGTTTAAGACATTCGCTAATATCAACAGGCCTTGGATGCTTGTTATTACTAGTGACTGCGCCGGCCTGTAGGTGTTTGCTAAGTAATGTCGCAAGCTGACCCTCAGAAATTGGTTTGCTGAAATAGTCGTTTATGCCCGCATCTCGCAATTGTGACGGATTGTCGGGCGATAAGTAGGCAGACAGGGCGATGATAGGTGTATTGGTATTGAGCCCCTCTTGACGAATACCTTTGCTCGTTTCAATACCATCCATATGTGGCATTTGGATATCCATAAAAATTAGATCGAAGTGTTTCTCACGACATTGCTGCAAAGCTTCTGCACCATTTTGTGCAAAGTAGGTGCAAATTGCCATATCGTCTAAAAAATTACCCAGTATGTGTAAGTTTGAAGGGTTATCATCGACCGCTAAAATATTGGTATTTGGGAACCGGATGGTCGGCTGTCGATTTGGCAAATTATACTGTAAGCCTTTATGAAGAGCGTCGAATAGCTTAACGTGAGAAAATGGTTTGCTTAGATAGAGTCGCCCAGCAATATCACTTTGCTGATCTTTGTAGGGGGTGATAATGACAGCGGAGCGATTCAAATTGGAGAGTGATCTTTGGAAATCAGCACTGTTATCGCTGCTAATTAGGCAGTAATCACTATGTGCTAAGTCGTCAATATTAGTGCAGTGATGGACCTCAAGTCCCCATGATAAAAGTAAGGATTTCAACGCTTCGGTTTGGAGTTCGCTTCGGTCGTATAAGGCGATCGATTTGCCGGTTAGGACATTGAAATTACGGAGTTTTATAGTGTTAGTACTGGTCGGAAGGTTTAAGGTGACCCAGAAAGTAGCGCCTTGGCCGAGCTCGCTGACAATGCCAATATCGCCGCCCATCTGATCTACCAAGCCTTTAACGATCACTAATCCCAGGCCAGTACCACCATATTGTCGGGTAATAGAGGCATCTGCTTGGCTGAAAACTTTGAATATCTGTAACTGCTGCTCCTTGGACAGACCGATTCCCGTGTCGCTTATTTGGATTGTTATTTCGGCGTTTTCGCCGCCTTCTTGCTTGCTTAATATTGAAACTTTTATATGACCCGCTGGCGTAAACTTTATTGCATTATTGATTAAATTAGTTAGGATTTGCCTTAGTCTTAATCCATCTGTTAGTACCGCTTCGGGGCTGCCAGCTTGAATAATTAAAGCCACTTCCAGTTCTTTTTCAATTGCATTGGGTGCAAGAAGCTGTAGCGTGTCTTCAACGGCTTCTCGAAGATTAACAGGGGCATTATCTAATACTAGTTTGCCGGCCTCTAACTTTGAAAAATCAAGGATGTCGTTAATAATTGTTAACAGACTATTGGCTGAATTATGAATTGTTTCGATAGCTTCGCGCTGACGAACTTGCATTTCAGATTTAAGTAGGATTTTACTGAAGCCGATTATTCCGCTGAGCGGGGTACGGATTTCATGGCTGGTATTTGCTAAAAACTCTGATTTTATACGACTGGCATTTACGGCTTCTCGACGTGCTAAATCTAACTCAATATTCTGGACTTCGACGGTTTCGACGGTTTCGCGCAGATCGATATTAGTTTGCTCAATGCTGCATTTAAGTTCTTGTAACTCATTTTGATGGGCATTATTTAGTAAATTAAGTTCTTCGGCAATTTCATTGAATTCTTCATTTTCGGGGATGTGTGCATGGAAATTTCTAGAGCCAGTAGCCATTTTTCGAATGGTTTGACGCAGGGTGGTGAGGTCTGCCGCTAGTGATTGATTAATATAACTGGTTAGGCCTACACAAATAATAAAAGCGATAGCTAAAAATACCGTACCGACCAGCAGTGTCTGGTATTGATGTATTTTTAAATGACGCCAGTCGAATTGCATCACGACCCAGCCGGCGATGGGCGTGGCCGCTTGCGAACTCAGTGAAGCCGAGAGCACTGGCTGAATAATAATAAGGCCATCATCTACGTAGTGGTATTGCGCTTGTTTCTCACCCGGGTTTACTGCGACTATTGATAAGTCAGACTTAGGTCCGGCGTGAGTAATAATCTTCATATCATCGGAATAAATTGCGACTGCTTTAACCGCAGTTTCTTCAAGCGCGGCAGAGGTGATCGCTGCGAGTGTGCTGTTGTGACCGGCGTTGATGACATGCTCGATGAGTACGGCAAGTTGTCCGCTAGAGGATTCGGCTCGCTCCGTCATGAGCTTACGTAACTCATCGATTTGACTGATCATCAGGTAGGAGCTGAGGACCAAGGATAAAATGAGTATAGGTAATAGGCCCATAACCATGATCAATCTTCTTATTCCCAATCGCACTCGCATTGCTTGCTGAAACCTTTTAGTGTTGCGGTAGTATTATAATGACCGAAAATTGCGGTCTCTGCCATGTGACGTAAGCTTACAAGTCATTTCCTGAGGCTATTTACTTGGGTCATTAGTGTTAAAATATCTGGGCGATCGCGACATATAAGGTTCAGGCTGTAATTATGAATGAATTTCCGACTATTGATCAATTTATAGGTAATACACCGTTAGTCCGTTTGCAGCGCCTGGGAAGGGGTCGCAGGAACACTATTTTGGTGAAGTTGGAGGGCAATAACCCTGCCGGGTCTGTGAAAGATCGTGCGGCGATGAACATGATTTTACGTGCTGAGCAGCGCGGTGATATTAGCCCAGGCGATACCTTGATTGAGGCCACCAGTGGTAACACCGGGATTGCTTTAGCGATGGCAGCTGCAATCAAGGGCTATAAAATGCTGTTAATTATGCCAAGCCACATGAGTGCTGAGCGCAAATTGGCAATGGCGGCATATGGCGCAGAATTATTAGAGGTTTCGCAGGCAACCGGCATGGAAGGCGCCAGAGATCTGGCCTTAGCGATGCAAGCCAGCGGCAAAGGCAAGGTGCTTGATCAATTTTCCAATCGTGATAACCCGCAAGCGCATTACGAGGGAACAGGGCCGGAAATTTGGCGTCAAACTGATGGCCGTGTTACCCATTTTATTTGCTCGATGGGGACAACTGGTACCATTATGGGTGTATCTCGGTATTTGAAAGAGCAAAACCGTGCTATTGAGATTATTGGCCTGCAGCCAGATGGTTGCTCAAGTATTCCCGGTATTCGACGTTGGCCAGAGGCTTACTTACCCAGTA
>JBKEFB010000134.1:0-5927 GCA_046712405.1 Zhongshania sp.
AACACATAATATTGTATCCACCCCTGTCTTGGCGTGGATTTTTAGTTTAATTAGTCGATGCGGTGCAGCCGCTAACAATGGTTTTAGATGTCACAATATAACGCGCAATCTATTGAAGTACTTACGGGTTTAGAGCCGGTGCGTAAGCGCCCGGGGATGTATACCGATACCACGAAACCTAATCATCTCGCTCAGGAAGTGATCGACAATAGTGTCGATGAAGCGCTTGCTGGGCACGCGAGTGAAATTGTCGTCACGCTGTTTACTGACGGATCACTTGCCTGCTCTGATGACGGTCGCGGCATGCCGGTAGATATTCATCCTGAGCAGGGTATACCTGGTGTTGAGGTTATTTTGTCGACGTTGCATGCGGGCGGCAAATTCTCTAACGAAAATTATCAGTTTTCAGGTGGCTTGCACGGTGTCGGCGTGTCGGTTGTCAACGCGCTCTCGGACGCGCTGGAAATCATCATTAAACGCGATGGTGAAGTTCATCAGATGTTTTTTGCAAACGGCGATAAAACCTCTGAGCTTGCGGTGATTGATAGCTGCGGCAAGCGCAATACCGGCACCTATATTCGTTTTACCCCCAATCCGAAATATTTTGATACTGCAAAGTTTTCGGTGCGGCGCTTAAAGCATGTGCTGCGCGCCAAGGCGGTGTTGTGTCCAGGCCTGCATGTTCGCTTTGTTGATGAAACCGGGGTCGAAAGTGAGGAGTGGTATTACGAAGATGGCTTGCGCGACTATCTTGCCAACCATACCCGCGAATACGAAACCCTGCCTGCGGAGCCATTTATTGGCCATTTCAGTGGTCGCAGCGAGGCAGTTGATTGGGCTGTGCAGTGGCTGCCAGAAGGTGGTGAGCCATTAGCGGAATCTTATGTAAACCTAATACCCACAGCGCAGGGTGGCACTCACGTCAACGGCTTGCGTAGTGGTTTACTCGATGCTATGCGCGAGTTTTGTGAGTTTCGCAGCTTAATCCCCCGCGGAGTGAAGTTGGCACCAGATGATATTTGGGATAAATGTAGTTATGTGCTGTCGTCCAAATTGGCTGACCCTCAATTTTCTGGACAAACAAAGGAGCGTCTTAGCTCGCGCGAAGCCGCTGCATTTGTCGCCGGTGTTGCTAAAGATGCCTTTAGTTTGTGGTTAAATCAGCACACTGAAGATGCTGAAAAGCTCGCTGAGCTGTGTATAAATAATGCTCAAACCCGGCTTCGCAAAGCCAAGAAAGTGGTGCGTAAAAAAGTCTCTGCTGGGCCGGCACTGCCCGGTAAATTAGCAGATTGCTCCGGTGTTGATACCGAGCGCTCGGAATTGTTCTTGGTAGAAGGCGATTCGGCGGGTGGTTCTGCCAAGCAGGCCCGTGACCGTCAGTTTCAAGCAATACTGCCGCTACGAGGTAAAATTTTAAACACGTGGGAAGTCGATTCCCAGCAGATCTTGGCTTCGCAAGAGGTACACGATATTTCGGTAGCCATGGGGATAGACCCAGATTCCGAGGACTTAAGTGGTTTGCGCTACGGTAAAATTTGCGTACTCGCCGACGCCGACTCCGATGGGCTGCATATTGCCACCTTGCTATGCGCTTTATTCCTGCGTCATTTTCGGCCCTTAGTTCAGCAGGGGCATGTGTATATTGCGATGCCGCCGTTATACCGTATCGATATTGGTAAAGAGGTGTATTACGCCCTAGATAACGCTGAAAGGCAGGGCATTATGGATAGACTGGAGGCGGAGAATAAGCGGGGCAAAATTTCCGTTACCCGCTTCAAAGGTCTGGGTGAAATGAACCCGCTGCAACTTCGCGAAACCGTTATGGATCCCAATACCCGTCGTCTGGTGCGTCTCTCCATTGAAGACGGTGATGAGACCGATGGTTTGATGGATATGTTGCTATCCAAAAAACGAGCGCCAGATCGTAAAACTTGGCTAGAGGCCAGCGGCGACGAAGCCGAGGGTTTACTGTAGAGTCGTTTGGATAAATGGTTTGGAAGTCCTGCTAAAAAGCTCCTTAACAGGGCTTTTTTATTTTTAAATGAACACAATGGTCGTTTTTACGTAATAAAAATTTTTTGATAAGTGTTCCTTTGGATCACATTAAGTGGAGAATAAAAAATGTTTAGTCATATGATGGTTGGTGCAAACGACGTTCAAGAATCTAAAGTATTTTACGATGCTATATTAGGCGCTATGGGCCACAAACCCGGTGTTATAGATGAAAAAGGTCGTTGCTTCTATTTCACTGAAACCGGTATTTTTGCGGTTACTCCGCCTATCAATGGCAAGCCGGCTACCCACGGCAATGGTTGTACTGTTGGTTTTGCAGCTAAGGATCCTGAGCAGGCCGATGCATGGCATGCTGCGGGCGTGGCGAATGGTGGCGTAAGTTGTGAAGATGCACCGGGCGTGCGTCAAGGTGGTTTGGGTAAGCTATATCTAGCGTATTTGCTCGATCCTTCTGGCAATAAGATCTGTGCTCTGCACATGATGGGCAAATAGCGGGCAATACAAAGGGCTGGTTATTGGTACGGAGTGGTATTGGTAGCTGGCTTTTTTTATTCTGGGATCAGTCTATTGCTCTTGTAGACGGGGTAAATGGTAAAAACAGGATCAGTCGAGATGAAAATCACCTTGTTTGGTGCGACCGGCGCGGTGGGCGGCGAATGTCTTCGCCAAGCCCTTGATGCCGGGCATGATATAACAGTGCTGGTGCGTTCGGCGGCGAAGTTACCGGCGGACTTACGCTGTCGTATTTGTGTTGTAGAGGGTGATGCGCTGTGCGCAGATGATGTATGGCGGGTGATCAGTGGGGATACCGAGGCGATATTGTTTGCGATTGGCGTCGATAAGCGGTCTATGCCAAATCTGTGTACGGATATCAGTCGTCATATCCTCGATGCTTTACTTGATGAGCCAGCAGTTCGTTTTATTTGGTGCGGTGGTGGCAGCACTTTTGTCGAAGACGATCGCATTACTTTAGGTGGCTATTTTGTGAGGAAGTTTGCTGCGGTTTTTATGAGTTTGCGGCATCAGGACAAAGAGCATCAATATGCCTTGCTGAAGCAGTATCCCAGTGTGTCATGGTTCGGTGTGCGTCCCTTGCAAATGCGTGATGGTAAACTAAGTGGTCAATATCGGATGGGTTTCCATGCCTTCAATGGCTTTTCGGCGATAAGCTTTGCTGATTGCGCCCATGCCATGTTGAGTATGCTGAAGGGCGATAGTTGGCTGCATAAAGCGCCAATTATTCAGTATTGATGCGGGCCTGAGTTTGGTGGGTCGTCTAGCTTTTGCCGGCTAATATCAGGCAGTTCGGGACAAAAGTCTTTGTTGTTCTAAAAGTGAAGCTAGTGTTTGTAGGAGCTGGAACACTATCTTTGGTGGCCATCCTATTGGAGTAATCGTGGTCATGCCGCTATAATAGGCCCCAGATTATTATGCGGGGTCGCTAGACCTTGTACGCAATGAGGACGTTAACGGTGAATAGTGCAATATTAAAGAGATTGGCCGCCACTTTTGGTTTGATCATGGTATGCGCGTCCGCTTGGGCGTTAACAGACAAGCAACTTGCTGATGTAGAAAGCCGTATTCAGCCTGCGGGTAAAATATGTTTACAAGGTGACAATACTTGTGGAGCGATGATTGCCTCGCTCGGTGGAGCCGCCAAGTCTGGTGAAGAAGTATATAAAAGCAGCTGTCAGGGCTGTCATGCTTCTGGTGCGGGTAACGCGCCGGTGTTTGGCGACGTAGCGGACTGGAGCAAGCGTGCTGAACAGGGCCTAGATACTGTGTACAAGCACGCAATAGAGGGCTTTAATAATATTGGTATGATGCCGGCGAAAGGTTTATGCATGAGTTGTTCCGATGACGAAGTGATGGCAGCGGTGGATTACATACTGGAAAACAGCAAGTAATAGGTCGTGATTTCGATAAGCCGCGCATTGCGCGGCTTTTTTTTGTCTGAGATAAATCTGCTGGTAAGTTTGTGGTGTTTTGCTGTTAGTATGAAATATCTGAGTTGAGGATAAAAGGTGAAGACCACCACTCTACGCTCCCCCATCATTAGAAACGATTAGGTGCATGCATCAGTGATAAATCGATACTTAGTTTTTGTAATTACGGTGCTACTTGCTGCCTGCGGTGGCTCATCTAGGTCCCCGAGTACGACAAATTCAGGTGAGTCCACCCGCGGTATCCCGGCCACCTTTGACGCGCCCACGTCCACGCAGATCCGCCCCGGGGTAGAAATTAGTGCCGATGGCAGTGGCTGTACCGGCAATTTTTTGTTTTCACCCAATGCCCAAACCGCATATATCGGTGTGGCGGCGCATTGTTTTAGTGAAGATACCAATAATGGGATTGATCCCTGCGAAACCAATAATTTGCCGATAGGGTTTAATCAAGTCGATATTGAAAACGCCACTCAACCTGGCGAAATAGTTTATTCCAGTTGGCGTGCAATGCAGGAGAGCGGGGAGACCCCGGGTTCTGATGCCTGTGTTTACAACGACTTTGCGCTGGTGAAAATTCACCCAGACGATTTGGCTAATATTCATCCTGCGGCTTTTGCCTTTGGTGGACCGGTGTCATTGCGTACCGATCTAGCGGCAGTGGGTGATGATGTGTTCGCCTATGGGCGCTCGTCGTTGCATTTTGGCCTGCGCACCTTAGAGGCAAAAAGTGGCAGTATTACTGGGGTGTCAGGCGAAGACTGGGCCTACCAAATACAAACGGATAATCCCGGTGTCCCAGGTGATAGTGGCGGTCCAATTTTTGGTCCTAATGGCGAGGCTTTAGCCGCACTCAGCGTGCTGTCGGCAGGGGTCGGCGGGCTTAATGTTATTAATGTCAGCAATGGTGCGGTTAATCTAGATCGTGCCTTGCGGTATGCGATTGACGGCGGATTCATTAATGCCAACACCAAATTACTGCTTTGGCCGGACTTTTATCCCGCGGGTGATTTTTAGATATTACCCGCTGACTTAGCCGAGAATATTTCGCAGACTCGCCAGCGTTTCGCCACCGCGCTTCTGGTTTTGAGCCGGGTCGTTATCACCGCGACCCTCCCACTCTAGATCTTCTTGCGGTAGCTCGGCTAAAAACCGGCTAGGATCGCAGCTGCTAAATTCACCAAAGCTTTTGCGTTTGGCGCAGTAGCTCATCGTCAGAGTGCGCTGGGCGCGTGTGATGCCAACGTAGCAAAGTCGGCGTTCTTCTTCGATCATGCCGTCATCTATACTGTTTTGATGGGGTAAAATGCCCTCTTCCAAGCCAATCATGAAAACATGTGGAAATTCCAAGCCCTTGGCCGCGTGCAGGGTCATGAGCTGTACCTGGTCATCGCTTTCTTTTTCGTCTTCCTGACGCTCCATTAAATCCCGCAGTACCAAACGGCTTATCGCACCCTCGATGGCATTTTCACTGTCGTCGTCTTTTACCGATTTTTCTAGGGAGTTAATTAGGATATGAACGTTGGCCATGCGGCGTTCGGCTATGGCAATGGAGGAGGCATTTTGTATCAGCCAGTCTAGGTAGTCGATATCATTGACTAGTTGGCGAACGCTGGCAACGGGATCGCCTTCGTAGCACTGGCGGCGCAGATTACCTAACCAGCTGGTGAATTCGCGCAGGCGTGTTACGGCGGCGGCGGGCAGGTGCTGGCTCAGGCCCATTTCATCGCAGGCGTCGTACATGCTGACTTCGCGCTCGGTGGCGTAGCGGCCCAAACTTTCCAGCGTAGACGTGCCGATCTTGCGGCGCGGGATATTAACAATACGCAAAAAGGCATTGTCGTCGCCGGGATTAATGATCAGCCGCAAATAGGCCATGATGTCTTTGATTTCATTGCGGGCAAAAAAGGAGGTGCCGCCACTGAGCTTGTAGGGAATTTGATGTACCTGCAATTTCAATTCAAGCAG
>JBKEFB010000135.1:0-5599 GCA_046712405.1 Zhongshania sp.
GCCTGCTAGCCGATCCCGATCATCACCGCTTGGTGCGCCGAATCACATCACCGGCGTTTTCACGCAATGTGGTCGAAAATATTCAACTTCAAATAGAGCCCCACGTTAAGCGTCTATTTGACGAATTAGGAACACCGGATTCCTTCGACTATATCACTGAGATAGCTGAGCACATCCCGTTTATCTCGATTACTGCCATGGTCGGTATACCCGAAAAATACTGGCCAGAAATGAAACGGGTTACCCAAACGTTTACCGAGACCTGGAATCCAACCATCTCTGAAGAACGTCGCCTTCGCGCCCAGGAAGACAGTAATAAGGCTATCGACATTCTTCAAGTGGTGATTGCTGAACGTCGCGAAGACCCCCAGGAAGGTGACTTTCTCAGTGCCTTACTAAAAATTGAAGCGGCCAACGACAGCTTTAATGAATGGGATATTATTACCCTCATTTTGGCTCTTATTGGCGCGGGTGCAGACACCACGCTAATCGCCCAGCAATGGTCGGTATACTCGCTGCTAAAAAGCCCTGACCAGATCTCTGACGCGCTAGAATCTGCAGATGCGTTTTCAAATGCCTTCAGTGAAATTATGCGCTGGTCGGGACATTCCAAAATGGGGTTTGCACGCTATTCGCCGAGCGATATGGAGCTATTGGGTCAAGACGTGAAGAAAGGTCAAATGGTATTGATGATGCCACATCTTAAGGATCACGATCCCACCTACTTCGACAACCCTGAAAAGCTGGATGTAAAACGCAAGTTTGTACCCGATGTACTGTTTGGCTACGGCCCGCGATTTTGCATCGGCGCCGCACTTGCCAAACGCCAGCTGTATTTAACCTTGGGAGAGATGTTTAAGCGCTTTCCGGATATCTCACTGGCCGAAGAGCCTGAACGAGATTTAGAAGATCATAACGCCGTGGTGTTTAAGCGCTTAATTCTTAATACCAATCTAAAGTAAGTTGACTGAGTCAGGCACAGGATGTGTCTGACTCCTAAGACTTAACCAAGCCTAAGCCCTGCCAAACCACCTCTTCAGCGGCGACACCGCCTTTTAGACCACCCTCTACGGGTACTCTTTCCAAACATTGCCATGTATAGCTTTTAGCATAATGGCCATGCAGCTCAATTCCGCTAATCGAGAACGGCGGCCCCGGTTGTAAGGCCTGATCGTACTCAAAACAAATTATTATCTGTGGCGCCGAGAGCGCGATGTTCACCATATGCCGACTGTACTTCGCCCTCATATCTAGAGGCAGGGCCACCAAGGCCGCACGGTCATAAATCGCGTCTACGCTGCCGAGTAACTCCGCCGACACATCAAAGATATTGCCCACAAATATATCGATATTTTTCGCTCGGTAATGGCGGAGTGCATCCGCCTGAACAACCTCGGCCACAATACCCAATTCATCAAACAAAACCTTAACCGCAATCTCACTCAATTCAGCACCAACAACACGGTATTTATTGATCAATAGCCATGCAATATCTTTGGTCTTGCCGCACAGGGGAATGAATACCCGACTGCCCGCGCTTAAATTCAGTTTAGCAAAATGCTTTTTAAACAGCGCATTGCCTTGTTCCTGATGAAAACTAATCTGGTTGGCATCCCATCGTTCATGCCAAAATTCGGCGTCCATGGATAACTCCTTCTCTAGATTCACTAATCTACCTATACACGCTATTGTTGTATGCCGTAGGACTAAGATAACGTATTTACGCGAAACTCGAGATTTACTCAAGCACCGGGTAAACAATCACACAGGACAATAACGGCAGCGCACTGCATAACGATGAGTTGAATATAATTGAACGTGGCGAGCACTACGGCTATTCTCTGAGCTCCCAGGATGGCTATTATTGTGGTGCCGGCATTGCCCGCCGTGACAGTAACGCCAGCCTTTCAGTTCAGCCGCTTATTGCGGTAATGGCAGCAAGTCCCGCTAGATTTTTGATATGCCGTGGCGATAAGTTTGCACGCTAGGCCGGCGATAGCTTTGCTGGCGGCTTGTCGTTCAAGGGGTTAGTGCGAGTTAGCTTTACTGAATATGAAAAGCCGCCGATATTAAGAGCACACCCGCAAAACATTTTACTTCAAGTCTGCCAAAAACAGGCTCGATGTAATTGCTTTGCAGGAGGTGTTTAGGCTTGCTCTTGGCTAATTTTACGCAGCGCATTTTCAAACACGTCTGCTGGCTGCCCGCCGCTGATTAAGTGTTTGTTATTCACAATCACTGCCGGCACCGACGAAATCCCCAAGGCTTGATAATGCTGCTGCTCTTTGCGAATATCTTGCGCGTAAGTGTCAGCGCCAAGAATTGCTGCCGCGGCGTCAGCATCTAAGCCAACTTTACTCACCGTATTCAAGAGCTGCTGATGGTCGCTAGGGTTGCCAGATTCTTTGAAATATAAATCAAACAGCGCCAATTTAAGCTCGGTTTGTTTATTCTCTTGTTTCGCCCAATGCAGCAGTCTATGCGCGTCAAAGGTATTGTAAATTCTGCCGCCGCCGCGATGGCCAAATTCATAGCCCACATCCAAACCACGCTGCTTTATAGCCGCCCTATTTTGCTCTATTTGCGCGTGATTAATACCATACTTTTGACCAAGGTGCTCATTAATATCTTGGCCTTCCGCCGGCATATTCGGATTGAGTTCAAAGGGTTGCCAGGTGATCTTGGCACTCACTTCTTTGCTTAATTGTGCCAACCCGAGTTGCAAGCTGTTGTAGCCGATAATGCACCAAGGACACGATACGTCTGACACAATATCAATTTGTAGCTCTACCATTCAATTTTCCCCTTAGACGCTGCGCAGTGGCGGCATAGTATCACTAAGTGCGCGAAGGCGGATTTAGCGTTTGTCTGGTGTCGCCATTAATTTATAAAGAAGCGGATAATAGCGTCAGAAAATCTAAGGATCTTCATAAACTCTGGCTCGGCAGTCGTGCTGGCTAGTATTGCCGTCGACTGCAGGTATTCGCACTATACGTCAGCGTATACTGCGACCCACAAATATTAGACGTAATTAGAGATGCATCGACTTGTCAGCAATATTCGTACATCATCCGCATAGTACTATTATCAAATGCCCAATCAATATACCTTCGGCGCTTTAACGCCGTTTTCAAACTGAAACCCAATATGAAAGTTCTACTTGTTATTACTGCATCACTCTTCGCTGTAGCCTGCTCAGCAATGGCTTTCAATAGATCTGCCGGTTTCCAAAAGACAGAAAATGTAGTTTATAAAAAGATCGACGGAGCGTCGTTAACTGGCGACCTTTATATTCCGAAAACCGGCGGCCTAAAACCGGCTGTTGTGGTTGTTCACGGTGGCGGCTGGAGCAGGCGCAGCGGAACCATGGACGGCGTTAGCACTAAACTCGCCAAGGCAGGTTTTGTGGTGTTTAACATTACCTACCGGCTGGCACCGGAAAGCCGCTACCCTGCGCCCGTCAACGATGTGTCAGACGCTATCACCTGGCTTTATGATCATGCTGATAAATATCAAGTAGACACCACCCATATTAACGGCTGGGGCTACTCCGCTGGCGCACACTTAATTTTGATGGCCGGTCTAGATAAGCCACAATCACCGCATTTACGCGGCATCGTCGCTGGCGGCACTCCAGCAGACCTCACCAAATGGCCAAACTCACCAATGGTGCGCAAATTAATTGGCGAAGCCATGGTAAATGCCACGGACGAATGGAGAGATGCCTCTCCTGTTAATAACGTTACTAAAAATTCGCCTGCGATATTTTTATACCACGGCCAATCGGACAAGCTCGTCGAGCCTGAGCAAATGGCTTTAATGAAAGAGGCATTGGAAAAACAAAATGTGAAGGTAGAAACTTACACCGTGCCAGTTTTAGGCCATCTTCTGACTTATGCAATGGCAGGTGGTGCGGAGAATCGTGGCATTGGATTTTTACGTGAGCAGAAGGTCAGTGAATAGCCAATAGACAAGGAAAGCTGCAGATCTTATTTTGTTCAAGCCTTACACCATGACTACTAACTTTTTAAGTTCAACTAACAATTTGCGGCAACTTTCGCCACGCATATGGTATGACGAAAACTCCTTCAGCGCTTAAAATTTCGTGTAAAGCACCTCAGTCGTTTCCGTTGCAGGTAGATACCTCATCTCACATGTTGAAAAGCTCCGCTCGGCAATCTCTTGATACTCGAGTAACATTGGCATTGTATGCCGGTCATCGCGCAGAATTTTATGATAAATTTGATTGACCGCACTTCGCGACCCCTCTAGACACTGCAGAAAATAATGTTGATTGAAATACAGCAAGCCAGCCACCCCTCTGGCGGCGTTATTTCGCCGCACAGACGCAAGTATATTTGCAATATTACTAAGCTTTAAATGCCCCCGAACGCCGCGCCGCGCCAATTTAAACATGGCTATGACGCAGTTTACGCAGCACCTATGCCTTAGCAGTAAGCTTTACCATCATTTTAGAATAGCCCTTTACGAAATTCGATTGCACATATTCCGGCTCAGCAAGCACTTCAATATTATCAAAGCGCTTAAGTAACTCTTCCCAGAGTATTCGCAGCTGCATTTCTGCCAAACGGTTACCCATACAGCGGTGAACGCCAAAGCCGAAGGACAGATGATTACGGGCATTTTTGCGGTCGATGATAAAATCATCGGGCTGAACTATAACGCGCTCATCACGATTACCCGACACATACCACATCACCACTTTGTCGCCTTTTCTGATGGTTTGGCCATGCAATTCAACATCTTCTTTAGCGACGCGGCGCATATAAGCGAGCGGCGTTTGCCAGCGAATAATTTCAGACACCATATTCGGGATCAGGCTCGGCTTGTTCTTGAGCTTTATAAATTCATCGGGAAACTTACTGAAAGCAAATACACCACCGGTCATAGAGTTACGGGTGGTATCGTTACCGCCCACAATTAGTAACGCTAGGTTGCCGAGAAATTCCATAGGACGGTTGATCATGTCTTTGGTGTCTTCATTGGCCAGCAGCATGCTGATCAGATCAAAACCCATTTTTTCACCGGCGGCTTTTTTGGCCTCTTTTTCTCGCCACAACGTCGAAAATGCTTTTGCAACCTCTGCCGCTGCCGCAAAGCCCTGATCGGTTGATGATTTTCCGCCGGTCAACTCCAAGCCGCCACCAATAACATCGGACCAATCAGCCAGATCGCGGCGCTGTTCATAGGGAAAGTCGAACAAGGTGGCAAGCATTCTTGCGGTGAGTTCTATAGAGACTTTTTCTACCCAGTCGAAGGGTTCATCAAGGGGGAGACTATCTAAAACCTCTGCGGCTCGACTGCGAATAAGACCTTCCATCTCCTTAAGATTTTGCGGTGCAACAACGCCTTGGACGGCCTGCCGTTGAACATCGTGCTTCGGAGGGTCCATCGCAATGAAGGTGTCGGCGTGGAGGCCTTCAGGCCGATCGCCCAGCATGATAATGGGTTCGGCAGAGAATAACTCGTGGTGCTTGTCGACAAACATAATGTCTTCATAACGCGTAACCGACCAGAATGGCCCAAAGCGACTACTTTTTTGATAGTGCACTGGGCGTTCATCGCGCAGGCGCTTAAA
>JBKEFB010000136.1:0-5544 GCA_046712405.1 Zhongshania sp.
TGGGTCCAAAAGCTATTTAGCGCCAAGCCGTAATCGCTGCCCCCCAGACCGTGTCGTTGGTGAATAATGGCCAAGGCTTCGTCTACCGGATATTGCTTAAATAAGTCACTGACTTCAATGCTTTGGCCACAGAAAACAAAGCTGCGGGTATTGGGTAGCACATCGCTTAAGGCCTGTACAAAAAGCAGTAACACCCGTGACCACGCGCTGACTGAACCGCTGATATCGCACAGGACGAAAATATCGCTTTTATCTTTGCGGGTGGTTTTCCAAAAACGGTGGAAGGGAACGCCCCCATAGGCGATATTTCGGCGTAGAGTTTTACCTAAATCAAGTTTGCCGCGCCTAGCACGCTTGTGCCGCTGCCGATGACGAGAGGCGAGTTTTTTAGCCAGTTTACGAATGATGGGCGGCAGGCGCTCGCGGTGGTAGTGCTCCATTGCCGACAGCGAGGTGTCTTGCAAGGTTGCGTCGCGAAGTTGCTTGCTAGCGTTATCGTTATTTAATAGTAGCTGGCGATCGATAAGGTATTTTACGGCGGTTATTTGGCGCTCACGTAATTGTTCCAGCACATGGGCTTTTTCATCATCGCCGGCGTCGTAAAGTTTTTTAATGTCGTCTAGTGTTTGTTCGTCGTTTAGTGCTGTTAAAATTTTGAGTCGATACACGCCGCGCTGGGTGCGGTATTGGATATTTTCGAGTTTTATTTCTGCGGCCGCACGTATTACTTCTTTTAATGTACTGTCGCGCTGGCCGCTGCTCCCTGCGCCGCCGTTACCTTCGCCGTTACTCTCACCTTCGCCCTGACCATCACCGGCTCCTTGGTCATCCTCTCCGCCACGGCCTTCGTTGGCGCCGTCGTCACTACCCGCTGTTTGAGCTTCGTTTTGATTACCCTGGGCTTCTGTTGCATCGCTATTTTCAAGATCGTCAAGATCAACGGTATTGGCACTCGCCTGAAGTTGAAAGAAGCGCTCAAAGCATTCGCCAAAGTTGTTGTAGTCATCTTCCGTCTTAGCAAGGCAGCTTGCTAGGCCGTCGCGCAATAGCGCGGGATCGCTGTAGCCCAAGGTAGCAACCACCCGCATTGCGTCTAGAGTTTCGGCGGTCGATATTGCCAAGCCGTGATTTCTGAGGTGGCGAATAAATTGCAGTAGGGTTTCGTCCACGGCGTTTACAGCTGGCTATTCGAGCGTTTAATTAGGCTGTGTAGTTCTGGCCCTACCATATTGATATCTTCTTCGTATTTGAGCAGCACATTAAGCGTGTCATCGACTAGCTGCCGTGACAGGCTATCGCAATGGAGTAGCAGTAAGCTGCGCGCCCAGTCGATTGTTTCGCTGATAGCGGGCTGCTTCTTTAAATCGAGTTTGCGAACGTCGTGAACAAAACTGACCAATTGGCGGCGTAATTCGTCGGGGACTTCTGGCACTCTGCTTTTCACAATCCGGCTTTCCAGTTTTGCCTCTGGAAAGGGAATATATAAGTGTAGGCAGCGGCGTTTAAGCGCGTCACTGAGGTCGCGGGTGTTGTTGCTGGTTAGAATCACCAAGGGTTTGTGAATTGCCGCTAGGGTGCCAATTTCAGGCAGAGTGACTTTAAAATCGGCGAGAATTTCTAATAGCAGTGATTCAAATTCATAGTCGGCCTTGTCAATTTCGTCTATTAGTAAAACTGCACCGTTGTCGCTTTGCAGCGCTTTGAGCAAGGGCCTTGGCTCTAAGAAACGCTCAGAGTAAAAAATATCATCGAAATTATGCAGGCGCTCTACCGCATTCGATAAGCCATCAGCGCCGTCGAGAATCTCATTGAGCTGTTCTTTTAATACCTGTACGTACAGCAGCTGCTTGCTGTATTTCCAATCGTAGAGCGCTTTACTTTCATCTAAGCCCTCGTAGCACTGCAGCCGAAACATCGGCTTGTTGAGCATGGCGGCAGTGGCATTGGCGAGCTCAGTTTTACCTACACCCGGCGGCCCTTCAATCAGGATGGGGCGTTCCAGCTGCTGCGCAATATAGAGTGTGGTGGCAATGGCGGAGCTGGCGATATAACCCTGCTCGGCGAGCTTGGCAATGAGCTGGTCTATGTCCTTGCGGGCTTCTGTCATAAGGTATTCCGGTATATTTTATAAGTTAGCCAGAAATCAGCGGCCTTAATGCCGTCCAATGTTGTGGGTAGTTCTGTTTAATCTCTTGGGCATTGGCGAGTTGATGATCATCAAAATCAAAACTGGGGCAGACCGCCTCAGAAACTAGGCCGTGCTCGCCGCCTCGCAGTTCGGATGCTTTCCAGTATCCGCCGGGTACCAGCATTTGCAGCTGTTGGCCGGCGGCCAAATCTGGTCCCATAACGACATTCGCTATACTGCCGTCGGGTGCAACTAAGGTGTAGTAAAGAGGGCTGCCGTGCTGCCAAAAGTGGAGTATATCTGAGCGGTTACTATGTAAATGGCCGACCGGGCTGGCTTCAGTGAGCAGGTAATAAATAGCCGACATGGCAGCGCGGTCGCCGCTCAAATGGCCAGAGGTAAAAGTTCTGCAAAAATAGCCGCCTTCAAGGTGAGGCTCTAAATTGAGGAGCTTAATAAGATCATTGCTGTGGGTGTCTGGGTAAACCATAGAGTGCTGGGTTAACCGCCTGTAGTGTTCATAAATCGCACAATTTGGGGCTCGTCGTCTAAGGAGAAATGATGACTTTCGGGCTTGAGATCCATGGCTTGGATGATCGCCTGCTGCAATTTTTCCTCATCGCCGGGGTAGCGGTCGACAAGTTCTTTGAGGCTGACTGAGTGTTCATTGCCAAGGCATAGTAACAGGCGACCCTCTACGGTTAGCCGCACACGATTACATAAATGGCAAAAGTTATTGCTGTGTGGCGATATAAAGCCGATCCGTGATGTGCTGTCGGTCATACGATAATAGCGCGACGGCCCACCGGTGTTCTCGGTGGTAGGGGTGAGCGCGTAGCGCGCTTCTATTTGTGTGCGAATTTGCTCGCTGCTAATAAAGCTCAGGGCGCGGTCGTGCTCGCTAATATTGCCCAGTGGCATTTCTTCTATAAAGCTAATATCGATGTGTTTGTCGCGAATGAAGTCGATGAGATTTAAAATTTCGTCGTCGTTACGTCCTTTGAGGATCACTGCATTTAATTTCAGGCGGTCAAAACCGGCATCGCGGGCGGCGTCAATTCCGGTCAATACTTTCTTTAGGTCACCAAAGCGGGTTAATTCTTTAAAGCGAGCGGGCTGCAGGCTGTCTAGACTGATGTTCATACCCGTCAACCCAGCGGCTTTTAGCGGCGCAGCGAATTTATCGAGCTGGGCGCCATTGGTGGTGAGATGCAGCTGCTCTAGCTGTTCAATTTTCCCTAGGCGCTCTATGAGCGACATTACATTATTGCGCACCATGGGCTCGCCACCGGTCAGGCGAATTTTTTTAACGCCCAGCTGTACAAAGCTGCTGGCAATATCGTATAGCTGCTCTAAGTTAAGTATTTGATTGCGCGGCAAAAAAGTCATGTCTTCCGCCATGCAATAGACACAGCGGAAATCGCAGCGATCAGTGACCGATAGGCGCAGGTATTCAACTCCGCGGCCAAAGCGATCTTGTAGTGGGGCACCAGTGTTAATCATGGCGTCGATTTTAGCACATGTGTTGAGTGCTGGCAGTGGTGCGTTTTATTATGGTATTTCAGGGTATTAGCTCTAGCGGGCGAATATCACGATAATTAGTTTTGAATTATAAACAGGGCAATATATGAAGGTTTTTAAGACCTTGGCTTTAATTTCAATCTGCGCCGCCATATCTGGGTATGCGGCAGGCAATGCCGCTAATCCTGCTAGCTCCACCCACGCTTCGCCAAGTAACGATACCGCCACCGAGTCCGGTGCGATCTATGACCGTTATGGCCAGCCAGTAACGGCGATGCAGGTCGGCAAGGCCCGCGCAGCCGAGGCTGCAGTTAAAGCAGCGGGGTTAGCGGCAGACTCGAGCGCGGCGGCAATGATCCGTATCAGCATGGGGCAGTCGCCGAAAGCGGCTTATCAGCCCTACGATGGTATTTACGATGCCCAAGGTAATCGCATCAGTAGTCGTCAGGCGGCGGAAGACTTGGCAGTGGCAGAGGTGGTGCGTCGCAGCGACGCCGAGCCAGGTTCTGAGCGCGAAGCCATTATTCGCGCTGCGGCCGGTGGTAAAACTGAAACTGATGAGGGTGATAAAGTTGACGGTCGTACAATGAACGAGCTTGCTAAGGAAGTCGCTGTTCAGCAAGCCATTTTGCGCACCGGTGTAGAGCCTGGCTCGGCTAACGAGTTGCTGATTCGCATGGGTGCCGATGTCATTATGGAGCGTTACAAAAACTGGAAGTAATGGGCTACTGAGCGGAGATCTCAATGATCGCCGCCGTCTTATAATAAAACCCCATCTGCGCTGCAATTGGCGTTTTTTGCCATCTTCATGTCTCATTTTGTCATTGTCTCTCTGGCTTCGAGGAGTAAAGTGTGAGGCAATTGTGGGGCGCCGATAGCCGCGCCTGCATCGAACCGTACTGAGGCTTGATTGCGCTGTTGTCGCGTCGGGTCAGTTCAGCCGAGGATAAGAATATGATGACCGAGACCAATACGATAAAACGCTACCCCATGCCAATGCCCTTTGGCTGGTTTGCGGTGTCTTATTCTGACGAATTGGCGCGCAGCGAATCACGCGCTGTGCATTATTTTAGTCAAGAGCTGGTGTTATTCCGCACCGAGGCTGGAAAAGCCGTATTAATGGAAGCTTATTGTCCGCATTTGGGTGCGCATTTAGGCCACGGTATTCATGAGCGCTCTGGCACGGGTGGCGGTCGTATAGAGGGTAATAATATAGTTTGCCCTTTCCACTCCTGGAAATTTAGCCCCGAGGGCGAATGTGTAGAAGTGCCCTACGCGAAAAATATGCCGCCGAAAGTAGTGGGTCAAAAATGCCTTAAGACCTTTCCCATCCGCGAAACCAATCAGGTGATTTGGGCTTGGTATCACCCAGACGGTGTTGCGCCATTATGGGAAGTGATTAGTCATGACGAGGCCAATAGTGACGATTGGTCGCCACAGGATCGTTACGAATGGATTATCCATACTCATCCGCAAGAGATGGCAGAGAACGCCGCTGATCCCGCACATTTTAAATATGTGCACGGCACGGCTTCTTTCCCCGAATGGGAAACAACCTACGACGGCTATTTTGTGCGCGGCTTGCAGGTGGCGAATATGCCTACTCCTCGCGGCGAAGTGAAAGGCTCTATTCGCACTGGTAGTGCTGGCCCAGGCCAAGGCTATACCAAGTTTGAAGGTATTGCCGACACGTTTTTACTGGGGCTGACCACGCCGATTGATGAGCATAAAGTACAGGTGCGATTCGCGTTTATCCAACCTAAGATAAATGGCGAAGTGAAGAAAGGCGGTGTTAACGCCGCCATTATCGCCAATATTGTTGGTCAGCTGGCAGAAGATAAGCAAATCTGGGAGCATAAAATCTATCGTCCGCTACCCATTCTGTGTGATGGCGA
>JBKEFB010000137.1:0-5492 GCA_046712405.1 Zhongshania sp.
TTAGCAAAACCTGATTGGTTACGAATTAAAGTCAAAGTTAGTGACGGCTATAAGAAAGTGGCGGCAATCGTTTCCGATAATAAATTGGCAACCGTCTGTGAAGAAGCCAAGTGCCCTAATTTGAGTGAGTGTTGGAGTGCTGGCACCGCAACGATAATGTTGATGGGAGATGTGTGTACACGAGCCTGTCGTTTTTGCTCAGTTAATACAGGTAACCCAAAAGGTCTATTAGACGCTGATGAGCCAGAGCGTACTGCTCGATCAGTTGAGTTAATGAATCTAAAATACTTGGTGTTAACTTCAGTTAATCGCGATGATTTAGATGACGGTGGTGCGGGTCACTATGCAGCTTGCGTAAAACGGGTAAAGGAAGTAAACCCAGGCACGGCTGTTGAAGCATTAACCCCCGATTTTGAAGGTGTGTTAACAGACGTAGAAGCCGTAGTCGATTCAGGGATAGAGGTGTTTGCTCAAAATATTGAAACAGTCAAACGTCTCACTCACCCTGTGCGTGACCCAAGGGCTAGTTACCAGCAAACTATTAATGTGCTGGCTCATGCAAAACAGTACAAACCTAAAGTTATAACCAAAACAAGCTTGATGCTTGGCTTGGGTGAAACAGATCAGGAAATTTTAGATACCATGGACGACTTGCGGGCTGCTAATGTTGATGTTTTAACGTTAGGACAGTATTTACAGCCTACAGTAAACCATCTGCCTATAGAGCGTTATGTGACGCCTACAGAGTTCGAAAACTATCGCCAGTTGGGCTTAGCTAAGGGCTTTTTAGAAGTGGTGTCAGGCGTTTTTGTTCGCTCTAGTTACCGAGCTGAACAGGTACTGCAAAAAAATAATGTAGGGCTGTAGTAGAGTCATGCAAGCACAAGCCTGAGTAGCGATACCTAATGCTACTTTATGCTACAGCAAGCGCGCAAAAGCCCTGCAAACGCTATCAATGCTTGGTGGCACAGGAGTGATTCTGCCCATCAGTCAAGATCGGCGTGGGAGCTAATAAACAGAGTCATAGATATTCAAAGCCTAGGTGGAGGGCAGGATTTTTGGCTCTCCGCGTTTTTGCACACTTAGCATTATTGGCCTTTGCGTACACTAAGGTTCGATTGGTAAAACTTGTATTTGAGGACTTACCAACTTGCTAAGTTTTTCAAAGCTGCTAGTCTCGGATTCATGAATACTTCATTTTTTTATGGACTTGAAATTTTCAATTTCGGCGCGTTCTGCGTTGGGATTTTTGCCGCCTTCCTCTCATAGAGCGATTGGGTTTACCTCGTCGCCTGCAACATTTTCAATCTAATCATTTACTATTGCTGGCCGATATTTTCATCAGTGTCGCCGGGCTTTGCCATGGAGAAAATCATGCAAAATTTATCGTATATTCCTGCTTTTGTAAAAGAATCTGACTATCAACTGTTAAGTGAGTTTATTCGTCGCAATCGCTCAGAGGCAGTGCAAGGTTTGCAGTCAGAGTTAGATCGTGCAGATATCGTTGCCGATGGCGACTTCGCCAATGATTTCGTGTGCGTAGATTCTTTGGTGACCTTTGTTGATTTAGATTCCCGAGCACAAACCCGCCTATCTTTAGTGATGCCATGGCAGGCGAATATGACAGCATTAAAAATCTCGGTATTGTCACCAGTGGGCTGTGCTTTGCTGGGTCTGCAAAAGGGCAGTGAAATCGAGTGGCCATTATTAAAGGGAAAAGCGCGACACTTATCAGTTCAGGATATTGATATGCTGGAGGCATAAAAATATGCGTCAACAAACCATTGTTGCCAGCTAGGTTTTATACCAAGTTCTGCCGTTGCATCCAGTCTCCACACAATTGTAAGGTTGAGGCCCCATTGTTGTAGTGCCACCGATCTAAGTAGATAATTGTTATAACCTTGTCTTGGCGAAAACCGAACATCAAGGTTTTGCCCTTATTACTGGCTGCACAAGGTGTCTTCTAGCACTGCTAGGCTTAAAGGATTCATGTGATTTCAAAATTACCCCGCTGGGTAGAATACGGCTCCTTTGTTCTCGCCCTAGTGGCAGGATTTGTGAACGCAGTCGGCCTGTTAGGGTTTAAGCATCAATCTATTTCTCACCTCTCCGGTACTGCTACCCTATTGGGCACGGGTATTGTTAATGCCGACTTTGCTGACTTTTTTCATTTGATTGGAGTGTTGTTTAGTTTCCTTATTGGCGCGGTAATATCCGGTTACTTCTTGCGTGGTGGGGCACTAAAGTTAGGTCGTAATTACAGCGGCCTCCTGACTCTTGAGGCGCTATTTCTTTTTTGCGCGGTGTATTTTTTAACGAGAGATTCTTATCTCGGTCATTATTTGGCGTCGGCGGCCTGCGGTTTACAGAATGCACTTGCGACCACTTATAGTGGAGCTGTTCTGCGTACCACCCATGTCACCGGTATATTCACCGACTTAGGTATTATGCTGGGTGAAAAGTTTAGAGGGGGATCTTTTGATAAAAGGAAGGCACTGTTGTTTCTGATTATCATTACTGGCTTTATTTCTGGTGGGGCTTTTGGGGCCTATATTTTCAGTATGCTTAGATTCAATGCGCTATTTATCCCTGCGGGCATCTGCATGGTGTTGGCGCTGTCTTACTCGGTTTATGCGGCAAATAGTCGCCGCCAGAAATAAGCCTGCTCTGAACGTGCGGATTGATGCGGCGAGTTCGCTGGCCCGAGCGGTGAGTATTTGATTAGCGTCCCCGCGTATCATTTTTTGCTGCGCCGAAAGTGTCTTCTTGCCGCGAGCATCGTCGGTGTGCTGTTGCATAATTGATGGGTCGCTCGCTCGGCAGGTCAGTTCTATTTGTATGTCGTTGGGGTTATATACATATACCAAATGTGCAAAGCCGTGATCAACGCGACCAAGACCGGTTTTTCCGGCCTCGTTATTGTTTTTTCCGGGCAAGTAGGGCTTCCATGCTGTTGGTGGCTCTAGCGCCAGGTGTATGTCAAAGCTGTCGTTGCGGGCGAAATTCTCTTCTTTGGATATACCTGGCCCGGCAAAAAATACGAGGTAACCGTCGTCACCGATTTCAAAGAAGATGTGCAAATTTTGCTTAATGCCGAGATTTTTTTCGCTAATTTGGGCGGATATTGCCTAAGGTGTGTTTGTTGCGATACTGATGCGGTGTTAAACCGGTCCATTTTTTAAACGATCGTATAAATGCACTGGGTTCGGAGAAGCCCAGTTCATAAGAAATAGTTTTTATCTCTCTGTTGTCGTGTAACAAATAGCCAATTGCAGTGTCTCGAATAAGTTCATTTTTGATCAAACGATAGTCGCAGCCCTCTTGCCGTAGGCGACGGCGAAGAGTCTGTGGCGTCAGTCCTAGTGATATCGCCATCTCTTCATAGCTCGGAATTTCCGGTAGGGTTTTATTAATAATACGTCTGATTTTTTCGGTATAACTGCTGCCATGCTTTGGAGTGTGAAGAAACTCAGTGGGAATGCGTGACAGGTAGTCGTCAAGCTCAGCGCTAGAGCGTATGACTGGCAGGGTAAAGTACTGGCGGTGAAATACAATTTCGCTATGGTCTTGACCAAAGCGGGTATCGCTAAAGAATAAATAGTGATATTCGCCGCTGTGGGAGGGGGCGCGATAATTTAAATTAACACAATGTAGCGGGATCGAACTGCCCGTTAACCAGCATAAAAAGCGGTAGTTTATCATTAGGTGTTGCTCATAAACCCAGTCCGTTAAGGTGACGCCTAGATCTGCTTGCAGCCGATAACTAATGTATTCGCCATTCTGGACCAGTGCTAGGCTGAAGCCAAAATCAAATAAATTGTAAAAGCTGACATTGCGCTCGATAGCCTGTTTAAAATCGGTGGAAGTTTGTAGGTAATGAGTTAGGGCGTGAAGTGTGCCGAGTTTTTGAGGGCGTTGATAATGTCCCATAGCCTCATCCCCGGTGGCATCGGTAATCCACTTATTCAACTGAGATAGCTGGGTTGGGGTGACCCTTGCCCGGGTGCTAGCAACGGTTTGTGGGTCGATACCGGCGCGCTTAAGTAATGCTTCGCAGTAGGATTTTGGCAGGCCGCAGCCAGATATCATATTGCGTACAAAGGCGATCGAGATGGTTCTGTTTTCCATAAGTTATCTCTAGATGGCGCTGCGTTTATATCCCCGCAAGGCCATTGTTTGCCGAAGGCTAGGGCTAGGCGGGCTCAGCACTTGCTTGTAATATAATGTCTATTGTATGTCATTGACGGTCATTGCGGAAATTGGACAGGAAGGCGATTCTTTGGCTCACATAAAAAATCATGTCAGTTAGGGATACAAAAAATGGCAAATAACGCTTACATCTTCGACGCAGTTCGCACCCCACGTGGCAAAGGTAAAAAAGATGGCTCGCTATATGAAGTGAAGCCAGTTGATCTCCTGGCTGGTTTATTGAACGGTCTGCGCGACAGACACAATCTTGATACCAGCAGGGTCGACGATGTCATTATGGGTTGTGTTACGCCTATCGGTGAGCAGGGTTCTTGCGTTGCTAAGACGGCTTTGATGAAAGCCGGTTGGGACGAAACTGTCGCCGGTTTTCAGTTAGACCGTTTTTGCGCGTCAGGCCTGGAAGCGGTAAACCTTGCTGCTCAGAAAGTGGCGTCGGGTTGGGAAGATCTGGTTGTTGCCGGTGGCGTTGAATGTATGTCACGTGTCCCCATGGGCAGCAATGGCGGCGCCTGGGGCGAAGATCCCCAAACCGCCTTCGACACCGCTTTTGTGCCGCAGGGTGTTGGTGCGGATTTAATTGCGACCTTGGCTGATTTTAGCCGCCAAGACGTAGACAGCTTTGCCGTGCGTTCGCAGCAAAAAGCGGCAGCCGCAAGAGCGGCAGGTTATTTTGATAAATCTGTTATGGCGGTTAAGGATGAAAACGGTGTAACCATTCTCGAGCGTGATGAATTTATAAAGCCCGAGACCTCAATAGAAGGCCTGGCACGTCTGAAAGCGTCTTTTGAGTTTCATGGCTCGCTAGGCTATGACGATATCGCTCTGAGTAAATATCCTCAGATAGTTAAAATCAATCACATCCACACTCCAGGAAATTCATCCGGCATCGTCGATGGCGCTGCAGCAGTTCTGATTGGTAGTGAGAAAATCGGCGCTGAGCTAGGTTTAACAGCACGTGGCCGTATTGTTGCCACTGCTGTGACCAGTACCGAGCCGACTATTATGTTAACCGGTCCAGCGCCTGCGACTTGGAAGGTATTGAAAAAGGCCGGTATGTCTATCGACGATATTGATCTTTTTGAGGTTAACGAAGCCTTTGCGTCAGTGGTTATGCGTTTCCAAAAAGAAACCGGTGTTCCCGATGAAAAAATTAACGTCAACGGCGGCGCTATTGCCATGGGTCACCCGCTTGGCGCCACCGGCGCTATGTTGGTTGGCACCTGCCTAGATGAACTGGAGCGTCGCAATAAGCGCTTTGGCTTGATCACCCTATGTGTGGGTGG
>JBKEFB010000138.1:0-5444 GCA_046712405.1 Zhongshania sp.
AGTGGCGCGCGTTTCGCAGTAACGGGTGATGTGACTGAGTTTGGTAGAAAGACGACAGGCGATCAGCAATTATTCGGAATATTGGGCGCGGGTAAAACTCAAACTGCCTATGCCAAAGTGTCGATTATTATAGTTGATGTGACTACTTCAGAGATTGTTTACTCTATTCAGGGTGCCGGTGAATATGCGCTGAGTAATCGCGAGGTAGTTGGTTTTGGCGGTACGTCGGGCTATGACGCGACACTAAATGGCAAGGTTCTCAATTTCGCCATTACCGAAGCTGTAAATAATATGGTTCGCGATTTAGACGCTGGAGTTTGGTCGGCTGGTCGATAACAGGAACGGATTCCAATGAAAAGTATCATTTTAGTCAGCTTCTTAGCGCTGGCTTGCGTCGCGTGCGTGCCAGCCCAGAAAACCATGTATTACTGGGGTAGCTATGAGGATTTGATCTATAAGATGTATGTCAAACCTGGCGAGGCACCACCGGACCTGCAAATCCAAAAATTAACGGAAGACATCCAGCGGGCTAAGGATAGTGGCCAAGCTGTGCCTCCGGGCATGTATGGTCATTTGGCTTATATGTATAGCGCGGTGGGTAATCTGCCGCAGGCAACGACCGCCTTTCTCCAAGAAAAAGCGCTGTACCCAGAATCCGTAGTTATGATCGATGGGTTTTTATCACGCTTACAGCAGCAAGGACCACAATAATGAATAGGTCGAAAATCACTAAAGCAGTTTTTTTTGTGCTGCTGGCCTTTTCGCTTGTCGCTTGCCAAGTTGCGCCTTATGACTACTCGGCACTTGAAGCAAGTCAGCCGCGCTCTATTCTTGTTATTCCGCCGCTCAATGAATCAGTAGATGTGAATGCTCCTTACACCTTCATTTCTACTGTGTCTAAGCCGATTGCAGAGAAGGGTTATTACGTTTTTCCGGTAGCGGTTATCGATCAATTTTTGAAAGCGAATGGTTTACCGTCGCCCGGTGAAATGAATGGCGTGCCACTGCAAAAGCTCCGCGAGATTATTGGTGCTGATGCGGTTCTATATACCACCATTAATCAATGGGGACAGAAGTTTCAATTGTTGAACTCGGCGACTATTGTAGATTCTAACCTCAAGCTCATTGATGCTAGATCTGGAGAGTTGTTGTGGACGGCGCGTGCTTTTGCCCAGCAGTCATCGGGTGATGGTGGCGGTGGATTAGCTGGCGCCATAATTGGGGCAATTGTAGAGCAGATTGCCGGTTCCATTGTTGATCGCACACCAGCGCTTTCATCTGCCGCTAATGCGGTAGCCATTAATGCCCCGAATCAAGGTTTACTGCCTGGCCCCTATCTTCCTGAAGAGAGCCATCCGCAGTGAAAATGAATGGGTGTTGAGCGAATATTCTTAGCGATTAAAGCTCTGGCGCTCTCGCTAAGGGGCGAAATGTGACGATATATTTCGTGGCTGGTGGCATCAGAAAATCCAGCCTTACATGCACTCTACCCGCACCGGTATGTTCGACATGAGCGGTATGCCGGTAATGGGGTCGTATTTATTATCCACCGACACTAAGCGGCCGGTGTTACTTCCCATTTCTCTGACCTTGTCGTCGTCTTCGCCGGGGTTTCCGCCAAAGGCATGTGTCATGGAAATGATTCCCTTCAATAAAGCGGCATCCGGTTCAACAATACCGCGAATAGCACTATGAGTGGAGGATAGTAATACCGTGTCACCGCTGTTTAAACCAAGGCGCTTTAGGTCGTCGGGGTGCATATAAGCTGGGTTATATTGTTTGCCTGATGATTTCTTAAGCTCTCTACCGGCGGAGTTAATGACCGAATTTAGGCGTCTGCATATCAGTCTGAAGGGGTATTCATTTGACGCGTCCTGGCTTGCCGGCGGTTCTGTAAAGACATCGGCCAGCTCTCGCATCATCATGGCATTGCCAATACATAGCCTGCCTTCAAATGCGGGATCTTTAGGCTGAACGGTTTCGTGCACTTGGTATATTTTGCCGCCGCGATGTCTTTTGACTTCTTCTAGCGAGACTCTGGCATTCGCAGTTAAATGTTCGTGTAGCTGGTCTGTTGTTGGCTTGTTTTTCATGTCGAGAAACGCAAAGGCAGGGGAACTCTCTTGAAATTTGTCCCAACCTGTTTGTGAGGCCACAAATAAGCTCAGTCCCATACGCTGACCCAAGCCATAGAAAAAGGCCCACTCTTCTACAATATCGGCGCCTACTGGTGGCTCAACCACCGCAGATGCATAGCTAGCGTAGGGCTCATCAAAACCTAAACCATAACCATAGTGTTTATTGCCTTCGCACAGTTGCGTTGTTGCGGGGGTTTCAAGGGATAGCCTGGGCGGTATCACATAATGCGCGAGCTCAGCGGTCGCGGTCATGTGGTAATCAAGCACAACTAGCAATTCTAGATTTTGCAGTGCTTTATAGGTTTTATTCTGGTCTGGCCAGGCCATCATTGGATTGCCTGCCAAACAGATCAATACTTTTACTTGGCCCTCGCCCTCTAAAAGCATTTCGTCGGCTAATGCCGCTGTCGGCATTCCGCTGGCCGTTTTGCTGAGATTGCGAATCCGCATTTTCTCTGGGTAATCCCAGCCTTTATAAGGCGGTCTTGCCTGCGCCTTCGCGATATATGCGGGGGTGAGTACATTGGGTTTGGTGACTTTGTCGCCTTTTCTAGACCAGTAGCCACACACGGACATCAGACAATAACCGAGATACTCACTCAAGCTACCATGTAGTGACATGTTTGGCCCGGTACCCAGTGTGACCGCGCCGCCCCTGCCACTTAGGCCTACCGCTGAGGCGTAAGTTCTAGCCGCAGCTATTAACTGACTCGAATCTATTTCTGCGCGCTTGGCCACATATTCTGGTGTGAACATCGCGACACTTTCTGTAAGTGCTGTAAAGCCGTCTACATCTTCTTCAATAAAAGCTTGGTCATACAAGTTTTCAGCAATAATAATATTGAGTAGTCCCGCCAAAATAGTGGGGTCTTCGCCGGGCTTTGCCTGTAGGTGAATGTGGGCCCGTTTAGCGGTCTCTGTGATTCTGGGGTCTATAACAATGAGCTTAGTGCCGCGCTCCTGAGCTGCTTTTAGGCGCTGTGCAGGATTATTTCCCGGCGCGCCACTGGCTTTAGATATAACTGGGTTTGCACCAACAATAATCCAGCTGTTGGCAGTATTAAAGTCAACTTCACCCGCGCCCCAAAGGCCGTGAGCTGCCATGGCAATGTGTTTGCCCGGCTGGTCAATGGTGCTTGAGGTAAAGTGCATGGGTGAGCCAATACCCATTAAGAAAGAGACGGCTACTGAAGGTGAAACCGGTGTCGAGACTTGACCGGTACCGCCATAAACGGCGACCGAGCGCGGGCCGTGCTTCGCAATAATCGCTGATATCTTCTCGGCGATCTCGTCCATCGCTGATTCGCTGCCAATGTCTTTAAAGGTATTGATGGAGGATCGTTTTTTACAATGCAGCAAGCGATTGGGGTTGTTGTGTTGTTCAGGAAGCGCTCGTCCCTTAGGGCAGGTGTAGCCTTTGAAATAGGGGTCGTCTTTGTCGCCGGTTACTTTTGTTAATTTTCCAGCGTCGACATGCGCAATAATTTGGCAATAGGCCGGACATACACGGCATATGGCAGAATGTGTAGTAGTCAACGTTGTATAACCCCTAGATTCAATATTTATTTTTAGTTTAATGTTGGCATCACGGCGAGCAGTATACTTAATTTTGGCAGCTTGCTGCTGCTTATAGTTTGGCTGCTGGGCTTTTATCTTCTTCAATATCAGCGCAATTTACTAGTGGCGCAGGTATTGCACAATACAAGCTTAGAATAGCCTCACGGCTTAAAAGTCCGGTTTTGCAGCTGCTAATAATTTGCTGTGCTGTGTTATCAATACAAACCCCGTCGAAGAGTATTTACTGCTATATTTAAGCTTAATAGCATAGGGTTTTAATCAATATATTTGGCGGAGCGGCACCACTAGATAGATTAGATCCTTACTATTATTTGATAGTGGGGGCTAAGCTTCAAGGGGGATGTGAAATCAAAGTGTTCAACATGCAATGGCAGGTTTTACTCCTGCGGTATGACAAAAGCTTATAACTGGGCTAGTGAGTATCAGTTTGATTTTAAGAAAAATAATTGGACATCGGCATTGCTAGCCAAAATAGCTGCAGTGGTCACGCGATTTAGTATACATAAGGCTGTCGATTTTTGGGATGAGTTGTGGGGTGTCGATATGGCACCTTCGGAGCGCGGATGACTCTTGTCCAAAGTGAGTCCCCGCAGTGCGAGTTCCGGCTATTTTTTGCGGGAAGAGGGGCGGGTTGGTGATGCGGTATGCCAGATGGAAGCGTTGATCGAGGCCTTTCTTCTCCATCCTTTCCAGCTCAAGACCTCGGTGTATCGGATTGCGGCTAAGTTTGGCGCGTCGATGTTTCCAGAGGATGGCGTCGACACGGCCATCCTCTTTAAGAACGCTGAGACGGCCTTAAAGAAGGCCGAGGTCGAAGGTCATCGGCATCTTTTCTATACGCAGAAGACGACCGAAACTGTGGCGCAGGGACTGAATTTTGAAGATCAGTTGCGCCAAGCGCTGGATAACAATAAATTTCTGTTGCACTACCAGCCCAAGATGAATCTTGCTAGCGGCGAGATCTCGGGCGTGGAAGCTTTGATCCGCTGGAACGATCCGCTCACAGGTTTGGTTTCGCCAGATTATTTCGTCTCGATTCTCGAAGAAACTGGATTGATTTACGACGTCGGCTTATGGGCGTTGCAGCAAGCACTGCAAGACTTTTTGCGTTGGCACGCCGTCGGATTGAATACGGTGCGTATAGCGGTGAATGTCTCGCCCTTGCAAATGCATCCTCCCGGATTCTTCGTCGCTATCGAACAGATCGTGGCCATCGACCCGCGCGCTGCGCAGGGGTTGGCGCGAGAGATTACTGAAGGCATGGTTATGGCTGACATGACACAGGCGATATCGAGTCTGCATGCGATTCGTGGGCTCGGCATCAGCATCGCCATTGACGATTTTGGCACCGGATACTCGTCGCTGGACTATCTATCGAAGTTGCCGGTTGACACGCTCAAGATCGATCGGATGTTTATAGCTGATATGGTCGCCGATCCACAGGGCTTATCGCTGGTATCTACAATTATCAACCTCGCCTACTCATTGCAACACAAAGTCGTTGAGACTGAGGAGCAATCTCGCTTGTTAAGAATGCTGAAATGCGACCAAATACGAGGCTATCTGTTCGGTAAGCCTCTTCCGGTGGCAGTTCTAGAAGAGACGTTTCTAACGCGGCTCGGTTAGCCGCAGTGAGTGACCGCGCATTGATATCGTTAGGCTGTTTTGATAAGTCTAATAATGTAAATTAAAATTATCGCGGCGGTGTTACGGGTCACAATAGAGGCA
>JBKEFB010000139.1:0-5334 GCA_046712405.1 Zhongshania sp.
ATTCACGCGACGATGTATGCAGAGTTGCTGGATCCCGCGGTACCCTTAGATGAGCTGCAGTTTATGTTTGAAAAACGCTACGCCGATGCACCATTTGTCGACGTCATGCCCTTGGGAAGTTTGCCGCAGACGCGCTCAGTCCGCGGCGCGAATACCTGTCGCTTAGCGATTTATCGGCCGCAGAATAGAGACACCGTGGTGGTATTGTCGGTGATTGATAATTTGGTGAAGGGAGCTTCTGGTCAGGCCATCCAAAGTATGAACCTGATGTTTGGTTTGCCAGAAACGATGGGTCTGCAAGGCTTGCCGTTGCTGCCTTAATGATCGCGACTTGATGGTTGTTTGGGAAATACTTGACTGAATTAGTCGGAAAAGCCGATAATTGTCCCAATTGCGATGCAAGTTTGCATCTATGTAGTAAAGAGGTGATATATGTCTGCGGTTGAACAATTCACGCCGTCAGTACTTACGTTGACTGATAAGGCCGTGATCAAGGTTAAAAATCTCGTTGAGTCTGAGTCCAATGACGATTTGAAATTACGTGTGTTTGTTACCGGTGGCGGCTGCTCGGGATTTCAGTATGGTTTTACCTTTGATGAAATTGCTGAGGAAGATGACACCTTAGTCCAGCGCGATGGCGTCACGGTACTAGTTGATCCCTTGAGCTATCAATATATTGACGGTGCTCAGGTCGATTACACGGAAGGCCTTGAGGGCTCTCGGTTTGTGGTTAGCAACCCCAACGCCAGCACTACTTGCGGCTGCGGCTCATCCTTCTCGGTTTAATCTTCAGTTTGGGTTATTGCGCCGGATCAGCTTTTATTTGATTGGTCCGTCCACCCTCTTTTTTTTCTGATTCAAATCAAGTGTCCCTTCTGTATCTTCCGTTTTTAATACCTCCACAGGGTTTCACTGTGGAGACTTCAAAAATGGCAAAAATCTATATAGTCACCTCTACTGCCGCTGAAGTTATTGCATTTTCTTTATACAGATGCGAAGTCTAGGTGAGTGGGTGGTGTGTTTGGGTGCAGGCACAGAAGGGGCTAGAGAATATAGCGACATCATGGGCAGATACCGGCAATATAAAATTTGAGCGCTAAGCTAAATAAATGGCGCCAAGTATGCGTGGTCCGTTCGCTCCGGTGACGGCGGGGATATTGCCTGGTAAGTTACTTAGGGTTTGCTTGGCAAGCCAGGCAAAGGCAACGGCTTCAACCCAGTCTGGCGGAATACCAAGTTGCTTGGTGTCTGTTACCGCGCGCTTGCTGAGTAGGGTGGAGATTCGTGCGCGAAGAGTCAGATTGGCGCTACCGCCGCCACAGATAAAAACGGGCGCCATATCTGTGCTGGTACTTTCTATTGCGTTACAAATAGTGCGAGCGGTAAGTTCTAGTAATGTCGCTTGCACATCCGTCGGCGCTATTGGCGGGAAATGCGCTAATGACTCTCTAATGGTGAGCATATTAAAATGCTCGCGACCGGTGCTTTTGGGCCCCGTCTGGCTGTAATAAGGTGCCAGTAAAAAATGCTGTAAAAGTGCGATATTGATCTTCCCGCTGGCGGCCCAGTCGCCGTTGCGATCAAAATCGCGCTGCATGCAAGCGTTTATCCAGCTATCCATTAGGACATTGCCTGGCCCGGTATCAAAACCTGCTACGTCGCCATTTTGTTTAACTAGGCTAATATTCGCCATGCCGCCAATATTGAGAATCACCCTATCCTCGACTTCGCTTCTAAATACGGCTGCATGGAATGCGGGTACCAGAGGTGCGCCCTGTCCCGCAGCGGCGATGTCGCGACGGCGAAAGTCCGCAACCGTGGTGATGCCGCTAAGCTCTGAGATAGTATTGGGGTCACCAATTTGCAGGGTGAACGCTTGCTTATGATGGCGCTCGATATTTGGTGGGCGATGGCGCACGGTTTGGCCGTGGCTGCCTATCGCTGTTATATCGGCGGGCTTGAGTTTAGCGCTTTCGCATAATTGAAGCGCAGCGTTGGCAAAAACGCGGCCAATCTCTCGATCAGTCTTGCCCAGCAGTTCTATTTCTTCGTGACTTGTTCCGCAAAGCTGAAGGATATCGGTTCTTAGTTCTGGCGAAAGCGGTGCTGAAATGCTGTGTTCGAAATGGATGGTACTGTTGGCATCGACGCGCATGAGTGCTGCGTCGATGCCATCGAGACTAGTGCCGGACATTAAGCCTATATAGTATGACTCCATTAGCCCGCGTCAATATTGATGTAATTTCGTTGCGCAGCGTAGGTTTTAAGCTGTAGTTGCATGCCAGATATTTGACTTTCGAAGGTCGGCATTTCTCCGCTACTCACTTTGGTTGGTGGTGGTAACTTGGACACGATTGTTGCTGGATTGCGGTGTACGCCATTAACCAAAAACTCATAGTGAAGGTGTGGTCCGGTTGCGTAGCCGGTTGAGCCTACCCAGCCAATAGTTTCACGCTGTTGAACGCGCTCGCCCTTAGATACTGCGCGTTTATGTAAATGCAGATACTTGGTGATATAGGCTTCACCGTGCTTGATAAAGACATAGTTGCCATTGGCTTTTGAGTAGCCGGCAGCTGCCACACGGCCATCGCCGGCGGCATATACAGGTGTGCCTCGGAGTGCGGCGTAGTCGATGCCGCGATGTGGGCGCACGGTTTTAAAGACGGGGTGCAGGCGGCGCGGATTAAATCCTGAGCTTATCCGGGTGAAGTCCAGTGGCGCGCGCAAAAAAGCTTTGCGCATACTTTCGCCACTTTCTGAAAAGTAGTCGCTTTCACCGCGAGTATTAACGTAGCGATAGGCCTCAAAAGAGCGACCCTGATTGAAATATTTCGCCGCGAGTATTTGCCCGCTCCCTAAGTTCTCGCCATTTAGGTAAAGCTCTTCATATATAACAATGAAGTAGTCGTCTTTGCGGACGTCGTACACAAAGTCTAAAACCCCACCAAAAATATCGGCAAGCTCCATGATGATACTTTGGTTTACGCCTGCATCTTGCGCCGCTTTAAATAGTGAAGAGGTGATAGTGGCGCTGGCTACACGTTGGCGAATTTCTGGTGTCTCTGCTAGCTCGGTGGTGCTGAAGCCGGTGACGCCGCGTTCAAAAACGAGGCTATTGAGTTTGTCTAGTTGATAACTCATTGCTTCGAGTTCGCCGCTATCGTCTATTCGAAATGCAAGTTTTTGCCCTGGTCGAATTTTATTGAGTGCTGTAGCTTTAGGGGCTGTAGTCAGTAGTTTATGTAGATCTTGTGGGGTGAGATTGGCGCGCCTAAATATCGTGGATAACGAGTCACCTGATTTTACTTGTACCTTGGCCCAAGGTTTTTCTGCTTCTTCTATTGGCACTGAATCCGCTGGAATAATTGCTGTTCGAGTTGGGCTAAGCTCTAAATTCAGCGGGATGGCCGTCCGCTTGGCCTCGGCATTTTCTCCGGGAAGTAGCAGCAGAGATAATCCCAAGGCGATAAGTGTCGATGCTGCAAGCGCTAAATGGCGGCGGGGGAGCTTACCGTTGTCGGGCCTGTTAATGGCGTGTCTTTTGGGTATCCAGTTTTGCATAGGTCTAATATTACATGCCTGTGGTGAGTTCTTTATGCAGTATAACAAATGTGTTGCGCGCTTGAAGCCCGTAAAAACCGAAACTTAAAGTAGATTCTAATTTGAGTGTGCTGGTCGGCCAGTTTTTCGCAGTTTGCATTTGTTGTTAGTTGTTGTATCTTGCCGGCTCTTCGGTATTTTCTTAATTATGCAAATCATATTCACGTAGTGGTTTGCGCATCTTACATTATATGAAGGTCGATGTATGACAGCTGTAAACTCAGATTTACTCCCTGAATTAGAGGCGAGAGGGCTTGTTGCGCAAATGACGGGTGAGAAGGGCTTGTCTGAGTATCTCTCTGAGCGCTCCCGCACGCTGTATTGTGGCTTTGATCCCACTGCGGACAGCCTTCACATTGGCCATCTTGTCCCGTTGTTAGCGCTGCGTCGTTTTCAGCAGGCAGGACACAAGCCTATAGCGCTGGTTGGCGGCGCCACGGGGCTCATTGGTGATCCAAGCTTCAAGGCGCAGGAGCGCCAATTAAATACGCCTGATGTTGTTGCCGATTGGGTTGATCGCTTAAAGTTGCAAGTGTCACGATTTATTGATTTTGACTGTGGCGATAACTCTGCTGAGGTTGCCAATAATCTGGACTGGTTTGGCCCCATGTCGGCGCTGGAGTTCTTGCGGGATGTGGGTAAGCACTTCTCTGTTAATACTATGGTTGCCAAGGAATCGGTGAGGCAGCGTATAAATAGAGAGGGAGCGGGTATTTCGTTTACCGAGTTTAGCTATTCGTTATTACAGGGGTTGGATTTCTCCGAGCTCTATAAAAGATATGGCTGTACTCTTCAGTTGGGTGGCTCTGATCAGTGGGGCAACATCATTGCGGGAGTGGATCTAGCCCGTCGCCAGCATGGCGCTGCAGTTCATGGCTTAACAATGCCGCTGGTGACTAAAGCGGATGGCGCTAAGTTTGGTAAAACTGAATCGGGAACCATTTGGCTTGATCCGACCAAAACCTCGCCCTATGCCTTTTATCAGTTCTGGCTGGGTACCGCCGATGCCGATGTGTATAAGTTCCTTCGGTATTTTACTTTTTTAGCGCTCGTCGATATTGATGCTATAGAAGCTGAAGATCGTAAGGTGGGTCGTCCTGGTGCTCAGCGTGCCCTAGCGGAGGAGATGACGCGGCTAATTCACGGGGTGGAAGAGCTAGCAGGGGCGCAGCGTATTACCGATGCCTTATTCTCTGGCGAATTGGCTGAGTTATCGGCAAGTGATCTTCAGCAATTACAGTTAGATGGTTTGCCGACGGCAAATTTGAGTCGTGATGAATTAAAGGCTAGGCCATTAACTCAATTGCTTGCTGATATGGGGATGGGCGTTGGCAAGCAAATAAAGGATGCTCTGGGCCGTAATGCGGTTGTGATAAACGGTGCTTCAATAGGACTTGCTGACAATATGAATGTGGCAGAGGTGTTTTCTTCGGCGAGGGCATTGTTTGACGAGTACTACTTGGTAAAGCTGGGTAAAAAGAAATATCAGTTGGTGGTCGTTAAGTAGCCAGCCTGTTTATTTAATCACCTTTAAGTGGTTGATAGTTAACCTAGTTGAGTGGTTTTTGTGCGTCGATAGTTCTTTTTGAAATTCTTTTCGAAAGTGTGTTGACTCCCTTCCTAGTATCTCTATAATGCGCCTCCTCAACCGCAAACGCGGACTTCACCGAGGTGGAGGTAGCAGGTTATTAGCGCGGTTGAGGTGGTGAGAAAGTTTAAAAAACTACTTGCTAC
>JBKEFB010000140.1:0-5308 GCA_046712405.1 Zhongshania sp.
CTTATATGCTTCTGGGTATGACCCTAGTGACTAGCGCAATGTGTGCTGGGCTAGCTATGGCAATGAATATCGGCCACGGCACTGGGCTTGTTCTTATGATCCTCGGCTTTGTAATGCTGTTTGTAGTGAATAAAACGGCAGACTCAAGTAAAGGCATTGTGGCGATATTCGTCTTTACAGGCCTTTTAGGCGCGGCTTTAGGGCCCATGCTGAAAATGTATCTCGCTCTGCCAAATGGTGGCGAATTAGTGATGCAGGCCCTTGGTGGCACGGCTTTGGTGTTCTTTGGCTTATCGGCTTACGTACTGACAACCCGCAAAGACTTCTCATTTCTGGGTGGTTTTTTGATGATTGGTCTACTGGTTATGGTCGTCGCAAGCATCGCCAATTTATTCTTTCAAGTACCAGCAGCCTCATTAGCAATATCAGCGGCAGCGGTATTCATTATGTCTGGACTGATCTTATTTGATACTAGCCGTATTATTCATGGCGGCGAGACAAATTATATTCGCGCCACAGTGTCCCTATATCTAGATATATATAATTTATTCGTTCATCTACTGCATTTATTAGGTATTTTTAGTGGTGACGACTAATCACCAGCTTAAGAACAGCAAGCAGTTCACTAAACAGAGGCTCTTATGAGCCTCTGTTTTGCTATTTTAGTGACCGGTCAGCCCTACTCTGATCAGTCGAGCAGAACCGCCCTACAATTTTGTAAAGCTATTATTGAACGCCAACACCGTATTTATCGTGTCTTCTTTTTTAACGATGGCGTGCATTGCGCAAATAATTTTATTACCCCGCCACAAGACGAAAAATCCATTCCTACCCAGTGGCAAGCGCTTCAGCAGGAACATGAACTCGATTTAGTCGTTTGTGTATCTAGCGCCTTGCGTCGCGGCGTCATCGATCAAAAAGAAGCCGAGCGCTACGACGTCAGCGGCCATAATATGGCCAGCGGATTCAATATTGGTGGACTTGGCCAGTGGGTTGATGCCTGCGTGCACGCAGATCGCGTAATCCGGTTTGGAAATTAGATGCACTTTCTCTATTTATTTACTCGCCAAGCTTACGGGCATAGTTTTGCACGGGAGGCGCTTGATATGGCCTTGGCAACGGCGGCCTTTGATCAGAAAGTTAGTATTGTCTTTTTACAAGATGCGATATATCAACTCTTGGCAGCTAATGATGCACCGCGTGTTGAGGAGAAACCGCATACAGGTGTAATTAACGCCCTGCCTCTATACGACATCGAATATATCTATTACTTAGAGCAGGACCGGCAAACGCGGCATATAAAAGAGATCGAGTTGGTGCCGCATGCGGCGGCCATTTCACCTGTCGCTCTCGAAGAATTAATGGCCAACGCTGACCGAATACAGAGTTTTTAATGCGCTTACACATACTAAATAGCCCAGACAGCCTGACAAGGTGTAAAAGCGGCGTTGCCAATGCAGACTCATTGATACTAATCGAAGACGCTGTGGTTTTATTACCCTCAATATTTAGTATCATCGACGTCAGCACTGCGGTCTATGTACTGTTAGATGACGTTCAACGCAGAGGTGTAAAGACCCCTGGCAATGTTAAGGCCTTAGACTACCTACAATTCGTCGATTTATGTGCCGCACATACACATTGCATAAGTTGGTAATATGGTAAATTTCTCTGTACTCAATCAAGAGATTGCCACCGACCACGATGGCTTTCTAAAAAATCTTAGTGATTGGTCGCCCGATGTTGCCAGCGCATTAGCGACAACTTGCAACATCACCCTAAGCGACCAGCACTGGGAGCTCATTGTACTAGTACAGCGGTTTTACCAGCAATTTGGCCTATCCCCGGCGATGCGACCGCTGATAAAATACGCCAAATTTGAACTGGGTGCCGACAAGGGTAATAGTCTCTACTTCTTGCGGTATTTTCCGGATAGCCCTGCAAAAAATCTCAGTAAGATTGCAGGTCTCCCGAGACCTGACAACTGCCTTTAAACCTTTATGAGTAAGACCATGACGGAAGAACATCGCTTCGCGCAATACGTGCGCATCCTTGGCAAAGGCAAAACCGGCTCACGCTCGCTGACGCAAGCCGAAGCCCGCGATGCCATGGGAATGATACTGCGTGGTGAAGTTGAAGATGTGCAACTTGGCGCATTTCTTATGCTACTTCGCGTCAAAGAGGAGAGCCATGAAGAGCTTGCCGGATTTGTTAATGCAGTAAGAGATACGCTATCAGCACCTACCATCGCGGTCGACCTCGATTGGTCTAGCTATGCGGGCAAACGACGTCAATTGCCGTGGTACTTACTGGCGGCTCTTGCCTTAGCCGATAGTGGTTTACGCGTTTTTATGCACGGTGCGGCCGGACACACAGCAGAACGCATATACAGCGAGCATGTCCTTGACGCTATTGGCGAATCGCCTGCCACCAACTGGCAGCAAGTGCGCGACAAGCTTGAAACATCCAACTTTGCTTATTTACCATTGGCGAAATTTTCGCCAATGCTGCAGAGGATGATAGACCTGCGCAACCAATTTGGCCTGCGCTCGCCAGTGCACACCCTATCGCGTTTACTCAACCCGCTAGCCGCCCCCTATTCGCTGCAGAGTATTTTCCATCCTGCATATGGCGCCAACCATCAACAGGCTGCCGTGTTGCTGGGTCAGCCTCACGCAGCCGTATTTAAAGGCGAAGCCGGTGAAGCCGAGCGCAAGCCGGAAGCCGTCTGTAAAGTAAGAATGGCTCACAATGGCGTGCTATCTGAAACCGAATGGCCAAAACTGCTCGACGGACGTCAGGAAAAACACGAGACACTCAATATCAATGATCTTGTTAACGCTTGGCAAAACGACAATATGACCCATTACGGTCGGCTAGCTATTTTGGGTACCATTGCCATCACGCTGCAATTACGCGCACCAGACCTCGACCAACAGCAATGTTTTGATCGCGCCGACATTATCTGGCAAAACCGAGATCGCAAGCGCCTCGCATCACGCTGAAAAGCGCCACTATTACCGGAGCTGCTATGAGCTTAAATCCCGTCGAGATTAGTAATTACCCCGCCATCCTTGAAAATAAATCCAGTGCGGTTACTGCGCTATTTAACGATTTGGCGCTGCCGACGCCAACTGTTTTCCCTTCCGAACCTGCACACTACCGACTGCGCGCTGAATTTCGCTTATGGCACGACAAAGGCTCCGCCTATTACGCCATGTTTGACCCTGCAGAGCCCAAGATACCCGTTAGAGTAGACCAGTTCGCCATAGCCTCTAAAGCCGTATATGACTTGATGCCAGTGCTGCTGGAAAAGCTCAATAGCCAGCAGACTTTGAGTAAGCGGCTTTTCCAAGTGGAATTTCTTAGCACCCTAAGCGGCGACATGCTGGTAAGTCTGATATATCACCGTCGCCTAGATGAAGAATGGGAATTACTAGCTCGAGATCTTGCCAATGATTTGAAAATTCAAATTATTGGCCGTAGCAAGAAGCAAAAAGTGGTTCTTGATCGCGACTATGTCCTTGAAAAATTGCAGATCGACGGTGAACGCTATCTCTATCATCAATATGAGGGGGGGTTTACCCAGCCCAACGGCAAACTAAACGCCACAATGATTAGCTGGGCCAAGGCTAGGGTCGGCGAAAATACCCACGCTGATTTACTTGAGCTTTACTGTGGCAATGGTAATTTCACAATTCCACTGGCGACGAAATTCCGAAAAGTGCTAGCAACCGAAATCTCAAAAACGTCGGTTAAAGCCGCCCATGAAAATTTCGCACTCAATGCGGCGACCAATATTGAGGTATTGCGAATGTCGAGTGAGGAACTTACCTCGGCGCTTAATAAGGTGCGTACCTTCCATCGTTTACGGCACATAGATTTAGACAGCTATAACATTAATACCGTATTGGTAGACCCGCCGCGCGCCGGTTTGGACGATAATACCCGTCATCTCATTGCCGGCTTTGCGAATATTCTGTATATCTCATGCAACCCAGAAACGCTGTATCGAGATTTACAAACATTAATCCAAACACATGCCGTCGATGCCTTCGCTCTTTTCGATCAATTCCCCTACACTCGGCATATGGAATCAGGTGTATTTTTAACAAGAAGGGTCAAACCATGACAGTAAAGTTAACCGACGTAGAAATTAGTAATGCACTTAAGCATTTGCAGGACTGGGAACTGACAGACGGAAAATTGTGCCGCATATATAAGTTTGACGACTTTATCAGCGCATTCTCATTTATGACTCGGGTGGCAATTCGCGCTGAAAAAATTGATCATCATCCCGAGTGGAGTAATGTCTATAGTACGGTATCTATCGCCTTAACCACTCATGATGCTGGCGGCCTTACCGCTAAAGATCTAGCGTTAGCAGAAGCCATAAAAATCGAGTTTGGCCGTTAGCAAGGTATAGCTTAGCCCTTTTTTGGATGCCGCGATTAATAAAAATCCACACCAAGCTGCTGCAGGTGGCGACTAAGATAATCGTCGAGCGTGGCGATATCTTCAGGGTGGACATCTAAAACCGCCAAGCCTAACTGCTTATATATTTCGGCTCGCCGCATACGCGCTGAAATAGCATCTGAATGCTCATTCGCTCCCCAGTATTCAAGACAAACCGCACTGTCCGGCAAATAGAAATCACTGACTTGCAACTCATCAACCGGCAGCGAGCGATAAATATGGTAGCGAATCCCCGCTAGATAAAGCCATTGGGCGATATAACAGTGTTCACGGTTTTTACATGCCACACCATCTAAGGCAACCCAGCCAGACACCTTACCTTCAAACAAGTCATCGCTAGCTTGCTCGTCTAGCCGACACTGTCGCAGCAAGCGGATATATGCCTCGCGCCCACGGATATCTTCCGGCCACATGACATAACTCAAACTGCTCTGCTGACTTTCAAAAACCTGACCACCCAGTGAACTACCCGCAGCCGTCAGCTCCCAACCACTCAGACTAGCTTGCAGCCAGCCAAGCTCAACAAATAGCCGATTCAGCTGCCGCCCGCTGAGTCCTTCCACGCGACCAAGCGCCGTAGCAGACAGTAGCTTATTACTTTCCATCGCCTTAAATAGCTGATGGTCTAGCAAGTTTGGAGGCCAGACAATATAACGACCATAGCGCTTGCTGGTTAAATAACTCCCGCCCTCAAACTCGCCCTTACTGGTTAGTACCCAGCCGTCATCGATTTTGCGTATCCAGCCATAATCCTTAAGAACAGAAAATAGCTGTTGAACAGAAATTTCGCCCTGCTTGGCTAACGCTGAAGTAGAAAGCTGGTCTGACGACA
>JBKEFB010000141.1:0-5304 GCA_046712405.1 Zhongshania sp.
TTGTTGTTTGTGATGTATGTGGTGTTGGTGGTGTTTGGTTTCTTTCAGTGGTACGCCATTTACAAGCGCGAGCAGCTTGCGTCGCAATCATAAGGTCGCTATGACTTCAGCGCTAACAGACATTATTCCGTCAGACTGGGCCCTGTGGAGCAAGTCCAAGCCTGTCCTTATAAGGCCACTATTGGGTGGCTTGACCAACAAGAGCTGGCTGATTTCTGCGGATAACACCGTGATGGTATTGCGCCAAAATTCGTCTATCAGTGCAGCACTGAATTTAGATCGGGTTACCGAGGCGCAGGTTTTAAAATTAGCGGATCGCGCTGGCCTATGTGCTCCGCTGATCCACTACGATGCAGATTATCAGTATATGGTTGGCCATTTTGTCAGCGGCCAGCATTGGCGGGCGGATGCGGCGGGCTTAACATCCTTAGCGTATTTGCTGCGCAATATTCATCGCCTACCTGCAGTTGGCGGATATTTAGATATTAATGAAAAAGCGGCGAGTTACTGGCGGGCTATAAGTAGCGACGCTGAGTTTGCCGCTGACTTACAAAACCTAGCTGAGTGTGTGGTATCGCATATTGAATATGCCAAGACTCTTAGTGTGGGAAGCTGTCTCTGTCATAACGATTTACTGCTAGAAAATGTAATTGCCGCCGATGATGGCCGTCTCTACGCCATCGATTGGGAATACGCCGCCATGGGTGATGCCTTCTACGAGCTTGCGGTAATTGTTGAGGGGCACGGCTTAAATGAGCAGCAACAGCGCATGTTGCTGGCAGAATATTTGCAGCGACCCCTGCAGCCCGATGACTGGCGTCGTCTGTATCACTGGCGGGTTATTTACGCTTATTTAACGGTGCTCTGGTATGCGGTGCAGTGGTCTAGCGGAGTGATGGCCTCCGCCAAGACGGCCAATGATATTGCCCAGCAGATTTGTGCTTTGCGCACTCTTATGAATATTGAGCAAATATAAAAGCCGCGCTGAATTGCTTCAACGCGGCTTTTTTCTCTATGATCGCGCTTGTGTTATCAGCTAGCTAAATGCTCAGGCCGCTTCAGCTTGGCTCTCGGCGGCTTGCTCTGCTGCATTGAGCACCGCTTGCAGCGAGGCTGAAATCACATCGCGATGTTTGGCTACCCCAATATAACGCTGGTTATTGATGGACAGGTGCACATAGGCAATCGCCTGCGAGTCTGTACCGCTATCCAGCGCGTGTTCGCGATAGTCTAGAACTTCTATCTTGTCGCCAAATTCCTGCTGCCACGCGTCGGCCAGCGCGCTGATGGCGCCGTCGCCATGCCCCTGAAGATGGCTGATGCCTCGGCGGTTCTTGTAGCTTATGCTGAGCAAGTCCTGCCCGGCGTTTTCAGTATTGTCTTGGCTAACTGAAAAATTTTGAATGCTAATATTCTGGCTCGTTTGCAGATAATGGGCGTCGAACAAATCCCATATTTGCGCCGAGGTGACTTCGCCAGAAATTTCCTCGGCCCGCGCTTGCACCATGCGACTGGCGTCTATTTGCAGCCAGCGAGGCAGTTCTAAGCCGAAGTCATTTTCTAGTATCCAGCTCACGCCGCCTTTACCTGACTGGCTGTTAATACGAATGACGGCTTCGTAGCTGCGGCCCAAATCGGCGGGGTTAATCGGCAGATAGGCAACTTGCCACGGTTCGCCAGCTTGTTGCTTGCTCAGGCATTTACGGATTGCATCCTGATGACTGCCAGAAAAGGCAGTAAATACCAGCTCGCCGGCATAAGGATGACGGGGATGAAGTGGAATCGCCGTGCAGTGTTCTACCACAGCGATAATCTCGTCCATATCAGCCAAATTTAGACCGGGGTCTACACCCTGGCTGTAGAGGTTCATGGCCATGGTGACAATGTCCATATTACCGGTGCGTTCGCCATTTCCCAGCAACGTGCCTTCAACCCGATCGGCGCCCGCCATAACAGCCAGCTCGCCAGCGGCAACGCCACAGCCGCGATCATTGTGGGTGTGTACGCTCACGGTAATATCTTTGCGATAACGCGTGTTGCGGCAGAACCATTCGACTTGGTCGGCAAACACATTGGGGCTGGCGCACTCGACGGTTGCCGGCAAATTGATAATGATGGGATTACCGCTGTCGCGCCATTCTGCAACCACCGCGTCGCTGACCTCAACTGCAAATTCCACTTCCGTGCTGCTAAAACTTTCTGGCGAATATTGGAATGACCAGTTGGTTTCAGGCTGCCGGATAGCGTAGCCCTTAACCCACTTTGCACCCTGTACCGCAATATTGATAATGCCTTGTTTATCCAAACCGAAAACCCGTTCACGCTGCACCGGACTGGTGGAATTGTAGACGTGGATAATGGCATTCTGGGCACCTTTTAGCGCCTCGTAACTGCGCGCAATCAGCTCTTCGCGGGCTTGCGTCAGTACCTGAACTACGACATTTTCAGGAATGCGGTCACCGTCGATGAGTGCGCGCACAAAATCGAAATCCGGCTGCGATGCGGCGGGAAAGCCCACTTCAATTTGAGTGAAGCCGAGTTTGACGAGCAGATCCCACATTCGCAGTTTTTGCTGCACGTTCATGGGCTCAACCAATGCCTGGTTACCATCGCGTAAATCGACAGAACACCACTGTGGTGTTGCCGAGATGGTGTTATTGGGCCACTGACGGTCTGCTATGCTGATGACCGGTGTGGACCGATATTTGCGGTGGTTGAACTCGCCCATGATCTGACTTTCCTTTTGCGTTGCGTCGGTGTTCTACGTAAATAGTGTGAGGGTAGGAGCCCGGTGTACCGCGCGTTTTACCGTGTTTCCTTGGCCATCTTTTATAAAGACTGGTGTTTTCGTGCGTGCTGAGCGCGGGGTGTAGCGGTCAGTGCGACGTAGTGTGCGGAGCGGTAACTCCACGTCACCTAGTATAGGGTGATCACTTTGGCAGGGGATTGCGAAGTTGTGTTTAAAATGGCGTAAATTCAATCAATTATTGCTTAAATAATACAAATAATAGAATATTATGCTTATATATTATCATTGGTTGAAATAAAATGAGTTTAGATGGTTATGACCGGCGGATTTTGGAAGCGTTGCAGGAGGATGGCCGCCTGAGTAATCAGGATTTGGCTGATCTTATTGGTTTATCACCGTCGCCGTGTCTGCGACGGGTGAGGCGATTGGAAGAGGCGGGATTGATTGGCACTTACCGCGCATTGCTTAATGCCCGGGCACTGGGGCTAAATTTAATGGCGTTCATTCAGATTAGTATGGATAGGCATACACCGGAGCGTTTCGAGAATTTTGAACGCCATGTCGGAGAGCTACCGGAGGTCTTGGAATGTCATTTGATCACCGGTCAATCGGCGGACTATTTGTTAAAAGTAATAGTTGCCGATATGGATGGCTTTCAGGCTTTGCTGCTCAATAAGATCACTCGAATAGATGGTGTGACCGGCGTACACTCTAGCTTTGTGATGAAGTCTCCGGTAAGTAAAACCTCACTGCCCTTGTTGCCATCACCAGCGGGCTGATATCTTTGAATACAACGATATTTAATGACGAAAACACATAATAAGAGAGGGCTTTATGGAGAAGATTTTTGCAGCAAATCTTGATGATATTGAGGCGGACACCTTGTTAAGCAAAAATGTCAGTGGCAATAAAGTATTGCTGAGTCGAATAAATGGCCAGATTTGCGCGGCATAAAACCGTTTTCCTCATCTGGGTCTTTCGCTCGCTTAGGGCAAAGTGTGTGACGGCGTGGCGGTGTGTTCCCGTCACGAGTCAAGTTTCGATCTCTCCAGGGGCGAAAATATTGATTGGACCAACGCATTTACTGGTATGCCCATGCCGGCATGGATCCATAAACTGATGGCCTTGGGTAAATCGCCACCGGCATTGAAAACCTTCAAAGTAGAGTGCGAAGGCGAACAAGTTTTATTTACTTATCAGAACTCATCTAGGCAGGGCCTTGAGGAATAAAATGGCAGTTGATTTTGAAGTCGTCACCATTACCCATGCTATTCAGCAAGCTGTAGCGCCGGTGTTCTTGTTGGCGGGCATTGGTGGTATTTTAAATGTACTTACCAATCGTTTAGCGCGAATTATTGATCGCAGTCGCAATTTACACCATCGCTTAGAGACCGTGAGCGAAGAGCGCAGTGTTGTGATTTTCGAGGAGTTGGCAATGCTTACTCGTCGAGCGCGGGTGGTTCATCGCGCCATTGGCTTTAGCACTGCCAGCGCACTATTGGTGTGTGTGGTGATTGCCATGTTGTTTTTGGGTGCGGTGATGAAATGGAATGGCAGTGTTGTAGTGGCCTTGCTGTTTGTTGTTGCAATGTGTTTTTTAATAGCGGCCTTAACCGGGTTTTTACGCGAAATTCAGTTGGCCACGCGGATTATGTTAAACGGACCTTAGGGCTAAATATTGAAACTGTATAGGCCATTAGCCAGAGAGGCGCGATGATTACCCTATACGGATTTGGTGAGCCGTTTGCATGGTAGATGCCAGGCCGTTTATCTTGAAGGTTGACGCTTATCTACGCCTGGCGGGTTTAGCGTATTAACCCGAATGGGTGAGTGCAGTCCATCAATGCCGGCCTACAATAAGATTCAAATTTTATTGCAAGGCATTAAACAAAAGCGGAGATTTATCCGCTAAGTCACATTAGGAGTCCGTCGCTGTTTCTTGTGCGATTGCGCATTGATCTCCTCTATTGTTATAGAGGTGATCATCTCACCTCTTTTCAGATGGCCAAATTCACTACGCCACTTCATAGCGAGCGCGCTGGCCAACAAGGCTTTATCTTCTTATTTCTATTCACTTGCATATACCGTATTAAAATAAAGCGCACCGCGCTTGAGGTGAATTTCAGTACTTGTTGCAGGAACGCAGTTTCTTAAGCTTGAAATAATGTATTTACCATCCGCAGTTTTAATGGTCGCATGTGACATTCCTTCCATCCTAGTGCCGCCAAGGGTGTCACATTTCTGAACTTCACCCGCTATCACTTCTAACACCTCACCACGTTTACTTATGCAAAGTGTTGTATAAAAACCAAGAATTAACAAAAAACTAACAATAATCCAGCGCATTTATAATTTATTACATCCATTCTGATAGTTGTGAGGTAAAAGGCCCGCCACTGCGGGTCACTTGTAGTGAAGAACAAAGGCGAAGGTTGCCCGACAGACTGCCTTTTAGGCTTGCCGGCGCCGAGGGTCATTAAACCGCGTACTCAGTTTAACGTTGATGTGTTTGTCGGCGGTATAACGATAAGAATACAAAACTGTATTAAAGCTTT
>JBKEFB010000142.1:0-5169 GCA_046712405.1 Zhongshania sp.
CCGCTGACTCCTCAAAGTAATAGGCCCCGACCACATACTCTATACCCAAGTCATCGACGGCATCACTAAATTGTAATTCGTGCGAGCTTTGCTCTTGCCGAACTTCCGGCCTTACCAGCGGGGTTTCACCACCATTCGCAAACTGCGCTGCCGGACCGTCGTAACGATTAGTGTCGAGGCGATAATCTGGCGAACCAAGACCACCACCTAAGTCAGTGTAAGCGGCGTCTGTTAGTTCGCGGTAAGAGCCAATATACTTAAAAATGCCAAAATCGGTGGCAGCACTAATAATTAGCGCATGACCCTCCACATCGCTATTAGAGGCTTCTAGTGGCGCCGTGGTTGCCAGTGAACCCAACATGTTTTCGCCAAAACGACTGCGGGCTTGGGTACTATTTTTAATGGCGTTGGACTGACCCTTATTACCATTGGGGTCAGGTGGAGTAACTGCTTGAAAGGTGTAATTATAAAATTCCAATTCCGATCGATCATAGCTGTAATCGAGCCGCAAGCGCTCGCTAATATCCCAACTCAAATCAAAACGCGCACCATGAACCTGACGATCGCCAAAGTCACCACCGGGCCCGGTATTTTCCACAAACCCATCTCGACTCTCGGATAAATACCCAAATTTAACAGCCAATAAGTCAGTGACAGGCAGATTGAGACTGGTTTTGAAACGGAACAAGGCGCGATCACCCGCCGACACAATTTGACTAAACTCAAGCTGTTCGACACTAGGGCGACGTGTAACCAAGTTGATGGCACCACCGGTGGTATTGCGGCCGTATAGAGTGCCCTGCGGTCCGCGTAAAATTTCAATCCGCGCCAGTTCAGCCACCTCCATTGAGGTACCGGTAGATCTGGCGATATACACACCATCGAGATACAGGCCAACAGGAGTGTCTTGCGTCACCTGAATATCACCAATACCAATACCGCGAATATAAATGCGCAAACTGCCGCCATTAATCGGAAACGGCTCAATAGTCAGCCCTGGCACTTTACTAGCAATATCTTTTAGACCGCTAATACCCTCAACAGTTAAGCGCTGTTCATTAAAAACCGTCAGGGAAATTGGCGTATCTTGTAGCGATTCAGTTTTCTTACTGGCGCTAACCAAAACCTCTTCAAGACGCCCCGCGTCATACGCCAATGTGGACTGGGCATTAAATAGCACACCCGCTATCGCTGCAGATGCGAGTATCCGCCGGAATGAATGAAGGCTGTTAACTTGGCGTGGTCGCACTGACCTAGAAAGTGTACTGGGGTATTTAAACGTCACCGGATTCCATTTCTAATTAGTTATTCTGAAGTTCGTAGACAAGCACCATCGCCTATTCAATCAACATATGGGTGCTTTCACTAAATGACCGGATAACCATACCACAAGGTCGTTCCATAGGAACCTCTATAACGTGCCTTGGTACTTCAAAAAAATTGTGCATATCCACGACCAAAATCCACCTGCAAGCCAAAATCCCAACAGTGCCATTTTCACCAGCTAAAAACGCTTATAATTCTAGCCCCGCCGCCGCCCTTGCTAAAAATTTTGACAAGCTAAATGGCGATTTTAAATAAGCTGCTTAAGATCGACGCTGAGCAATTGTCATGAAGTCGTAACTGTTATTAACTGCAGGCTTTCTGTAAAGTGTAGCCTACTGTGAATACTAAACATCCGAGGCCAATCATTCATGCCAGAGCAAACACAGCCCAAAAACATCGCGGCTGACACCAAGCCAGCACTACTTTGGATGCAGATAATATTGTTTTCCAGCACCTTGCTGATCGCATTGATTGGTGTGCCATGGTATGCCATTAGCCAAGGTTTCACTTGGACAGGCTGGCTTGGGTTTGTCCTTATTCTGGGCGCTAATGGCATGTCTATTACAGCAGGTTATCATCGCCTTTGGGCCCACAACAGCTATAAAGCTCACCCAATATTGAAAGTGTTATTTGCCCTGTTTGGTGCCGCTGCCACCCAAAATAGTATTCTTATCTGGGCGTCTGGCCATCGCCGCCACCATCGGCATGTAGACCACGTAGATAACGATCCGTATTCAGCGAAGAAAGGCCTATGGTATTCACACATTGGCTGGATGTTGCGCGACCACCCTGCCAGCGCAGATGACTTCTCCAACGCCAAAGATTTACAGCGCGATAAAATCGTTATGTGGCAGCACCGCTACTATCTGCCTTTAGTATTATTCATGAACATTGCTCCCGCCGTTGCGCTAGGGTTTATTACCGGCCACATGCTCGAAAATATCTTGCTCGCCGGTGTACTACGATTAGTCGTCAGCCATCACACCACGTTCTTTATTAACTCCTTGGCGCATTTTTGGGGCCGTCGTCCCTATACCGACGAGAACTCCGCCCGCGACAACGACTTTTTGGCGCTGCTCACCTACGGTGAGGGCTATCACAACTACCACCACATTTTTCAAAATGACTATCGCAACGGAATCCGTTGGTGGCATTACGACCCCACCAAATGGCTGATAAAAACGGCCTCATGGGCTGGCTTGACGTGGGATCTGCGTAAAATTCCAGATTTCAAAATCCAGCGCGCCATTATCACCATGCAGTTCAAAAAGGCAGAGCAGGCACTGCGCAATCGCAAAGGCGCTGATACCAATCAATTTACCGCGTTTTTAGAGCAGGAATACCAGCAGTTCTGTGACCACTTGAATGATTGGAATGCGATGAGCCAGCGCTGGATGGATGCCAAGCGAGAACACCTTGCCGAACAAAAAGATGCGCTACAACTAAATCTTGCCGGTAAAAAAGAGACTTTTCAGCAAAATCTGCATAACGCATGGGAACACGCCACCCTGCCCAGTCGCTTACAGGAACTGGAATACGCGCTTAAAATGCAGCGCAAACGCCTGCAAATGCTGACCTTGGAAATGGCATAGCGGCGCCATTCACGGATACAAAGTACTATCATGATAGCCGACGCTCTCTTTAAACCACAGAGAGTGGGAGGCGATATCAAATACCAATATGGCCTTCTAACCTCATCATAGCCGCTCTAAACTAATATTAACAAACCAAGATCAATAATCCCTCCCGCTCAGTGCGAGTATTGATAACTGCGGCGTCACGCCAAGGGTTTGCGTATTTCAAGCGAACATTGATGTAAACTCCACCAGCACAGCAAACCCTAACAATAAGAATACCGCGCACGAAAAACCATAGTCATTAACTGTGAGTGCGTTTGTAGGAGCATTAAACACAAAATTACTAGCACACTTAAAGATGGCCGGTCTTGACCACTCCTTTCGCTGCCGCAATGCCTTTAGAGCCCAAAACTTGTCTTATACTTTGCTTGAGCCTACGGAATTTAGCTGACTGCAGGGCGTCGATTGACTGACGAACCTTGAGTCACTGCCAGATTTTGATTTCAGTTTTTCAGCAAAACTGCGCAACACGCACAAAAATATACCTCACGGCGTATCACTAAGATCTTCAACGGAGTCCTGCCGCTCCGCCCCAGGGAACAACGCTGTCATTAGGTAGCGCAAGCCACTGAGCGCAAAATACCCAGCAAAAACCACGTTTGTGTTTGGTACTATGGGCAAATACGCCGCGGCACTATAGACCTGACTTGGGAATGTGGACAGTCGCTCTTCTAAATATGTGAGTATCTCTTAGCGCGGGCGGCACCGCGCAGAGGGCGTATTTACAAACGTTAGGATAGACCTATTACGTTACGTCATCTCTTCCATTACTCGCTCAGCAAAACCGTGGCCCGCTTCTGCGTACAGGTTAAACGTGATACATCCCATACCTATCAATTCTTGCTGCTGATCTGAGAACCTTGAGACAACCGCAATATTGCCTTTGTAATTGAGCTGTTGAAGAAGCCTAACAACATCGACATTTTCAGAATGGTTGCTCAAGCTGACCAATACCATCTTGCGGCGATGCAGTTCAGCGCGCTCTAGAAAATCGCGGTCACTGGCGTCTCCCGGCACACAAGAAATACCGGCCAAGCGCAGTTTTAAGGCTTTCTCTGAACTCTCTTCAACGCCAACGATCTTATCCGGATAGTGCTGAGTCAGATAATCATAAGCACCACTGCCAATACGGCCCATACCAAAAATCACTATTTCGGCCTCTCCCATATCAACGGGTCGCTCCAGCACTAGCAGCTCGCTGCGCTCCATTTTCTGAAGGCGAGTCGCAAAACGGGCATATAGTGAATGTACGTGGGTGTTAAAGGGGGCGGCAATAAATAGCGACAGCGCCATCGCCACCGCCAAGGTCGTTAGCCATGCTTCGGGAAGCTGCCCACCCTTGACCGCCATCGCAGCCACAATCAATCCAAACTCGCTGTAATTAAACAGCGACAGACCGACTAATAATGAGGTTCGCGCCCGCAGCCGAAACATCAACAGAAGCCCAAAATAAATCAGTGGCCGAATGATAATCAATGAAGTAATCACCAGAGCAACCAACAGCATGTCACCACTGGGAAAACCCGTGTAACCAATACTGAGGAAAAAAGCAGTAAGGAATATATCTTTAAAATTAATAAGGCTTTTATAGAGCTCCACACTCTTATCCACGCCGGACAACAAAATACCAAATAACAAGGCACCCAGGCCCGCCTTCAGGTGAACCATTTCAAATAATTCCGCACTCCCCAGTGCAACGGCGATACCAAACAAAACTAGCAGTTCGCCATGTCCGGCCTGCTTTAATAAAAACACCAGCAGGGGTCTAAGTAAAGGTAGGCCCAGCAAGGCAAAAGCCCAGGGCGATGGCGCGAGTTCCGCCGATAAAACCAAATAACTGACGGCAAAAATATCTTGAACAACTAAGATACCAATCGCGATCTTAGCGTGTAAGGCCGAACCCTCACCACGCTCATCAAAAATTTTGACAGCAAATACGGTACTGGAAAACGATAAGGCAAAGGCTAGTGTCAACGCTACACTCGCGTCCATGGCGCCAATACCGGGCATTAGCAACACCAGTCCCATTAACATTAACGAGGTTAGCGGCACCACTATAATGGTGTGTAAAGACGCTGCGGCCCATATCTGCGGGGCCAGTAGCTCGCGCACATTGAGCTTTAAGCCGATAGTGAATAGCAGCAGGATAATGCCCACATCCGACAACACATTGATAATATCTGCATCGCCAAGCTGTAAACTGCCG
>JBKEFB010000143.1:0-4855 GCA_046712405.1 Zhongshania sp.
CTTTGCGCTAATCACCATCGTGCTATCTATCTTGATCGGTGGTGTGACTTTCTCTGGCAGTATGGTGGCCTGGGGCAAACTCAGCGAGCGAATCTCAGGTAAAGCTCTAGTATTTAGCGGCCAACGGATATTTAACATCCTGTTGATTTTGGCCATCATCGCCTCTGCCGTGATGTTCACTACCAGCGCTGGCCCAGCTACTTCCATCTACTTGTATTTGGTTATTGGCCTGTCGCTGCTATTGGGTATCATGCTGGTTATTCCTATCGGCGGCGCCGATATGCCGGTAGTGATCTCGCTGCTAAACAGCTACTCGGGCCTAGCCGCTTGCGCAGCGGGTATTGCGATCAACAATATCATCCTTATCGTTGCGGGCGCGCTGGTTGGTGCCAGCGGTATTATCTTGACCAAAATTATGTGCAAGGCGATGAATCGCTCTTTGAGCAACGTCCTATTCAGCGGCTTCAGCGTGGTCACAGCTACAGGCACTGCCGCCAAGATCGAAGGCGAAGCCAAACCCATGACAGCGGAAGATGCCTACTACGTACTTGAAGCCGCTGCTAGCGTCGTGATTGTACCTGGTTACGGTATGGCCGTTGCACAAGCACAGCACGTGGTAAAAGAGTTACAAGAAATTCTGGAAAAAAATGGCGCGGAAGTGGTTTATGCCATTCACCCCGTGGCTGGTCGCATGCCAGGCCATATGAACGTACTGCTTGCAGAAGCCGACGTCTCCTATGACTTATTACTAGAAATGGATGCGGTTAACCCACGCATGGAAACCTTCGACGTGGCCATTGTTATCGGCGCCAACGACGTGGTTAACCCCGCCGCACGTGAAATGGAAGGCAGCCCAATTTACGGCATGCCGGTCATTAATGTGGACATGGCACGCAATGTCTTCGTATTGAAGCGCTCAATGGCGTCCGGCTTTGCCGGTATCGACAACCCATTGTTCTTCAAAGACAACACGCGGATGTTGTTTGGTGACGCAAAAGAAATGCTGGGTAATATTGTTAAAGCATTTAGCTAAGCCACACTTAGTGCCTAACAAAAAACGGGCTCTTAAGAGCCCGTTTTTTTGCCTTAATAAACAGTACTAGCCCCTGCCTGCGCCACCGCTCAATTCCGGCAATAGCCGAGTTAATATATCTTTTAGCTGCAGTAAATCACCCTCTTCAACGGCTAATTTATTTAGCAAAGCCTCAGGGACACATTCGCAGTCATCCCGCAAACTAAGCCCCGAGTCGCTAAGATGTAGCATAACAACGCGCTCATCATCAATCGCTCTGCTACGGATAATAAAGCCCTGTTGCTCTAGGCGTTTTAACAGTGGCGTCAGGGTATTGGTATTCAGCAAGGCGCGCTCGCTCACCACTTTAATTGCGCATGGCGCACTCTCCCACAAAATCATCATAACAATGTACTGGGGATACGTTAGCCCCAGCGGCGCCAACTTACCCTGATACAAGCGGGTAATCATTCGCGACGCTGCATACAAGGGAAAACACAGCTGACTGTCCAGCCGTAGCTGCTGCGGAAGCGCCTTTACTAGCCCGTCATTCATGCGGCTAAAGCCGCCTCAATATCTGCCACCAAACTCTCCGGCTTGGTTGTTGGCGCATAGCGCTTAATAGCCACACCATCTTTACCAATCAAAAACTTAGTGAAATTCCACTTCACAGTATTACTGATGGTCCCTGGCGCCGCCTTTTTCAAATACGCAAACAAGGGATGGGCATTTTTGCCATTCACATCAACTTTTTCTGTGATCGGAAAGCTAACCCCGTAGTTCATTAGGCAACTGCCTTCAATGGTATTCGCGTCGCCGGGTTCCTGGTTCGCAAATTGATTACAGGGGGCACCCAGTATCACTAAGCCCTTTTCTTGGTAGGCATCATATAAAGCCTGCAAGCCTTCGTACTGAGGCGTAAGTCCGCATTTGCTGGCGGTATTAACCACCAGTACAACCTTATCTTTATAGGCAGCGAGGTCCAGCGGCTTACCCTGCAGGCTTGAAATTTCAAATTCGTATAATGTGGTCATATGACTCTCCAATAGATACTTTTCTTGACGTGGAGCTATTCAAACTCCAGTTAACATTAAAACAAAATTTTAAATCGCAAACAAGTATATCGCGCGCGACATAAAACAAGCACTCAAGCGCAGCAATTTTCTGCCGAGAAGGTATATGATTACTTTTATAGATAAACTGCGGAGGCATTATCCAATATGGTTATTATTAACCCCAGTTTTGCCACTCAACCCGCGGCCCTTAACCGCCCAGCAGGGCCTGCGCCGGTACTGGCGATTGATCGTGTATTGACCGCAGTTGTTATTGGCCAGCGTGCCGACCACGTCTATGAGCTTGCATCCGGCGGCTTAAAAATGATGGCTGAAAGCCAGACTGCGCTTCGTCACGGCGAACACCTGCTACTCAAAGTTATCGGCAAAGATCAACAGCAGCGCCCAAAACTACAGATACTCAAGCCCGAAATAGGTCTTATTCAAAACCAGCTGCGCGCCACATTGCCACAGCAACAGAATGTGAGCCAGCTACTGGCAAATTTAGCCAAGCTCAGCAATATGCCCGATCAGCAACTAGCGGCCATCGGCAAAGGCTTTGTCGATGCCATCGCCGGCAGAGCTCAATCCAGCCATCCAGATGGGCTGCGTCAAGCTATATCACAAAGCGGACTCTTTCTAGAAAGCCAACTTGCCAAAGGGCAGGCCCCACCGGGTGATCTAAAACGCGCCTTGCTGAAGCTTAGCCAGCAAATTAGCAAGCAACTCGCTAGTGATCCCAAAAATATAGGCACCGACGCTAAGCAAGTGAAAGCCGACGGCAAAAACCCACCTCTGGCGCGAGAATACTCGCCGCAATCGAGGCTAAACCTGCCTGCATCTGAAACGCATACCACCACGCCAAAGCTATCAACCGAAAGCTACCCCCAAAGCCCAGCAACTAAACCGCGCGGCACCGAGCTACCGGGTGAACTCCGCCCCCAAGGTCGTCAGGCGCCAACAGTGAGCCAAGCGGACTCGGATGCCGACATTTTGCAGCAGGTGTTACGGGATGTGCGAGGCACAATTGCACGTCAAGAGTCGCACCAACTGCAGCACCTTCAGCAAAGCGATAAATCTCAAGCCCAATATATGGTTGAGTTACCTGTGCGCAGCAACGATGGCATTGATGTCTGGCAGCTTCACTTTGGCAAATTCGAGCGAAAATATAAGGATCAACAAAGTCCACAAGAGCAGACCGCCGCTGAAAAATCTCAGCATAATTGGACAGTTACCTTAAGCTTCGACCTGCCGGGGCTAGGACCCATTAGAGCCCGCGTCACACAAACGCCCGATATCAATATACGCTTTAGTGCTGATAACAAGGCGACTACCGCGCTGATAGAATCTCAGCGCCACCAACTGGAGCAAACTTTGGAATCTCAGGGGGTGACCACACAAAGTATTCAATGCAATAACGAATCTATAACCGTCGATTCCACAGCGCTTTATGCACAGTCATTACTGGATACTCAAGCATGAGCAAAGACGCAGGAGAAATCGCAGTTTCGCTGCATTACGATGGTTACAATGCGCCAGTGGTCAGCGCCAAAGGAAAAGGCGAAACCGCTCGCCAGATACTTGAAATTGCAACTGAATACGATATACCAATTTATCAGAATAGTGAGTTAATACAGCTGCTATCGCAGGTAGAATTAGACAATGAAATACCGAGGGAACTGTATATTGCGGTAGCCGAAATTATTGCCTTCGCCTACCGCTTAAAAGATCAGCTTCCCAAAACATGGGAAGCTGACTGATGTTAGCGGTTTGAACGTGTCAATTTCCAAGTAAACCGCATTGAGCTAACAACCTGATAGCTATTCGATTAGCCTACTCAGGCTCAAACTTACGCCGAGATAGCACTGACAAAATACGACAGTCCAAGCGCTGATAAGCCCGATTTTATAAGGTCCAAAAAGATTTAAACCTTCATCTAAATTTACTGCCGTATGCTCTGAGAGTTAAGACCTTCAGAGTATTGTTAGTTCAACCATCCTCACCTTGTATTAAGGTACCAACATTGTCGATAACTGAGACATGAACGCGCGCCGTTAAATTCCATTGAGTCCCGCGCCTTTTTTACTCAGTCCACAACTGAGCCCTTGACCGCGGCGGTCATTGTTGAACGCAAATAGACACTTGGCCACGACTTGAAAATAAAACGGGGAAATTCGCCATCGTTAAGTGCGGATAGTACTGCACTCGAACATGTGGGTAAGCAGCCATCGCCATAAGAGATATAGTCATCTTGTGCTCTCCAGCGGTTAGTAAAAAATACGGCAAAGCGCATCAGATTTTTTATTAGATATCGTCGTAACTTAAGCGTAATGACCATCACAAATAAGATACAAAAAAAGTAACTGCTAATATTTTTAGTTAGCGTTGAAATTTTATAGCTAACAGAGACCCTGCTTTCAACTCTAATCAGCCCTTACATGGATACCAGCTCAATTTACAGATTAGCAATAAATATAAGGATAAGCACTTTAGGTTTTATGTGATCTTCAGCCCTCGAAATCGGCGACTCCCTAAGATAGTTTAAGCGCCCTAACCGAGCGCAAATCCAAATTAAATATTTAACCAGTCGCGCACCGCGGCCCGGTCGCCACGAAAAACTATAAGATCGCTGCGCGAGCGCAGCTGGTAGTCATACATGGGATCGTAATAGTCGACCAACAAGCGCTCTATCCAGCCACGATGCTGTTCGGGATCGCCCTTTCTGTGAGCGTTGAGGGCCTGTTCCAGCAAGTTACTTATTTCACCATAAGCCACTCCGCCAAGTCGCTTG
>JBKEFB010000144.1:0-4796 GCA_046712405.1 Zhongshania sp.
GTGCTGCGCTTGCTCTGGCCCTGATGTTCCCGAAGTCGATTCCACATCTCAAATGAGGCAATGGCATCAATAGCTTCACGTGTTGACTGGGGCAAGTCTTTAAGCTCTGGCAGCCAGTTATCTAAGTCTTTTCGTAGGCCGCGTTGATTGCGAGCATAATTTTTACGCAGTACATCATAGCGCCAGCGCTGCGCCGCTGTTGATAAAATAACATTGGCGATTTGCTCGTAAACAGTGGCATGTCGATCTATAGCATGATCAATACGTTCTTCCAGCGTACCATTGCGATCGCCGCCAAGGATGAGCCTTTCATAGTGGTTGCGAATGCTATCATCTACCGCTTCGAAGAGGGCGATCATGTCGTCGAAATGCCGGAAAAATGTGCGTATACCGACGCCGGCTCGATCTGAAATTTGCTGTGCGGTCGGCACCAGAATACCTTCTTCTAACAAGTTTAGTGACGCTTCAATAATGGCGGTGCGGCTGCGTTCTGTTCGCTGGCGACGACCATCACTTTCAGGCTCAATTTTCAAATTTGATATAGTCATCTTTTATGCTCTGCTTGCCTCATAGACCGAAGTTCGACGCCCTAAATAACGATGCATAATTGTAACACTTAAATGCTGGGCCAATGCATGATGAAAATTATCTTGGGTTTTTACAATCGCTATGAATCAGCCGTTATTAAGTTGATCATTGAGCCGAATTCCAACTCGGCAAGAGAGGGTAATCATCAATTTGTCCGCTATTTATATTGGCGGAGAAATTGTCTGTCAAGGCTGTGCTCAATACAGTAGGCCATCTCGACCGATAATTTGTGGGAATCTTCTTATAGCGTAGCGCCATTTCAGACTCTCCAGCCAAAGCAAAAAATAATGTTTACGGTGCCCCCTTCGCTCCGCAGTATCTATTGGTCTTGAGATCGATTGAAATCAGTTTTAACATGTAGCATAATTTATGACAATAGCATATGGTTTGATGAGGCTGGCGAGGCGATGACAGGTCTAATTATGATTGCGACCTCACAAAGTAGAATTGAAATAAAAGGATATTCTCTAAATTTTGACGCCGTATTGCTTGGAGTTGACTACCACTAATGTATTTAGAAGATCTCAGCTGCCCATACGTTGCCCCATACGCTTAATAGGCGAAACCGCATCGCGCCTTCACTTAAAATGATTGCCTTGGTGCGGTGTCGATATAGTCATTATGCGGCGATTTGAGGCATGCTATAAGAAGTGGCTATCAAAAAATATAAGCTGGGTTTGCTAATATTTTTTTAAGATGCTGCTGGCAAGCTAGTCGCTAGTTACGGCTCAAATATAATTATTCGACCTTTTGACTTTATACATGACCGGGGTTTTGTCAGTGCAGCTGCAGTGCAGACTGGCGAGAAACGGTGGAGCACTGATATCGACGGTGATCGCCGGGAGCGGCGAGCTTTCAGTATCAGGCTAAACGCCTTGTGTGGATTAACGAAGTTTATACCGCACCGCATGATCAGTGCCGCGCTTAACCTTTGATACGCTTCATGCGGAAGAAGATAACCTGAAATTCAGCTCCCTTTAAGCCTGATTTGAAGCACCCGCTGCTATTTTATTGACCCTTGTGCTGTCAACTTCAGCGCACTACTGTGCTGGGAGATTGCGACAGCGAGGCTTTGCGAGCTAGACACTCAAAGTCATGGTCAGTGTCCACCTGCTTTCGGCACAATGGACTCGTATTAATATTTTTAATGTAAGAAGTATTTATGGCTGCATTTATTAAAAATACTGTTGACCGAAGTGGCTGGGGTGTATGTCTCTGCGCTGATGGCCAATGCAGCTGCAGTGCAGACCGGCGAGAAACTGTGGAGCACTGAAAGTGACGTTGATTGCTGCGAACAGCGAGCTTTATAGCGTTAGGCTAAATACCTTGTGTGGATTAACGAAGCTTATACTGCACCGCGTAATCAGCGTCGCGCGAGGGTAGATAAAATACTCGAAGGCACCGCTCGCGAGATGGGGGTTTAGCCTCACTTAAAAGTGGGGAGTCACATACTCATTGTTCAGCCTTAGGTTGGCGTGCTGGAGAGTAGTGACACCGGGGGGTTTACAGTACACCGGCTTACAATTTTGTGCAGTGAGTGTCAGTATCATGTTTGGTGCTCCAATGCTTAGTGTGATCTTAATTACTAAGGAATGATAATGATCGAAACCAATCTTATGTTTGATTTAACACCGACCGAAGAAGAGAGCATGACCAGAGAGGTGATGCATCGATTCGCGCGTGAGGAAATGGCTCCCAATGCCCGCGATGCGGACGAAGCCGCTGCTTTAGCCCCTGGTTTTCTGGATAAAGTCGCTGAATTGGGTCTGAATTTTATGCCCGTTCCCGATAAGTTGGGTGGCGTTGGCGGCGGTCATACGCCCATTGCCAATACCTTGCTGGCCGAAGATCTGGCGCAAGGGGATATGTCTATGGCGCTGGCGATAATTGCGCCTCTAGCTGTCATTAACACAGTGATGAAGTGGGGCAGTGAATCACAGCAGGCGCTGGTCGCCACCACCTTGTTGCAAGAAACCTTTGTAGCTGCTGGGGTCGCGCTGATGGAACCCGGCATCGCTTGTGACGCAGACAATCTTGCCACGATAGCGCGTCAACAAGACGATGGTTCATGGATGTTGTCGGGGAAGAAAAGCCTTGTGCCTTTCGGACCGGAGGCGAAGCTATTATTGGTGTTTGCGAATGCCGTTTCTAGCAGCGGCGAATCATTGGGAACGCGTGGTTTTCTGCTGGATAATTTTACCGTGGGCTGTGACTTTGAAAAAGAAGCTTATATGGGGCTGCGTCCCTTACCGCTTTACTGTTTAAGTCTTAGTGATGTGTCGGTCTCTGGCGACGCTGCGCTGAGTGATGATTTTAAACTCCAGCATTTTCTTGGTTTAAGCCGTATAGCAACCGCGGCGCTCGCGGTTGGTACCTGCCAAGCGGTATTGGATTTTGTAAAAGATTACGTCAATCAGCGAGTGGCTTTTGGTGAGCCGATATCCAACCGCCAGTCCGTGGCCTTTATGGTGGCAGATATGGCGACTGAGCTTGAAGGTCTGCGGTTGATGGTTTATCGAGCCGCCTCACAGGCTGAGCAAGGTTTAGATTTTACTCGCACGTCCTACCTCGCGCATCGACAGGCAATTAAGGTGGGTATGAAAATCGGTACGGATGGCGTTCAACTATTAGGTGGGCATGGCTTTACTCGTGAGTACCCCGTCGAGCTTTGGTATCGCAACCTGCGGGCGCTCCAAGTCCTCAACGGTATGGCCGTCGTTTGAGCTCGCCCCACAGTTAATTGAATAAGGAGTTACCACGTGATTAATTTAGAACTACCTAAAAATTTACAAGATTTAGATGGGCTTTTGCACCAATTTGCCGAGGGCGGCCTGCGGCCAATATCGCGTAAATATGACTTGCTAGAGCAGAGAGAGCTGCCAGAAGAGCTAGTGGAATTAGGGGCCCTGCTGAAAGTTGGATCCTCATCACAGGCGCCTGCTGATAGAGATGCTCCCAAGGAAGGCAATCGCAATGGCAATAGTATGCGAATGGCTGTTGCCACCGAGGCGATGTGCTGGGGCGATGCCGGTTTATATCTTGCGCTTCCTATTGTAGGGTTGGGGAATGCGGCCGTGGAGGCGGTGGCGACCGAAGAACAAAAGTCCGAGTGGGGCGAGCTGTTTGCCTCCATGGCAATTACTGAGCCCGGCTGCGGGTCTGATTCTGCGAACATCAAGACCACTGCCGTTCTCGATGGTGATGAATGGGTTATAAACGGCGAGAAGATTTTTGTTACCAGTGGCTCCCGCTGTCGTCAGGTTGTAGTGTGGGCGTCTTTGGATACGACGATGGGCAAGGCGGCGATCAAGTCATTTTTGGTGCCGAAAGGGTCACCTGGTATGACGGTGACACGCGTAGAGCACAAGCTTGGTATTCGGGCCTCGGATACGGCGCAGATTGTTTTCGAAAATTGCCGCGTACCTAAGTCAAGTTTGCTTGGTAGTCCTGAAATCGCCACCACGGCAGCGGCCCGTAAAAAGGCGTTTGGTGGGGTGATGCAGACGTTTGATAATACCCGCCCGCTGGTTGCCGCTCAGGCGATCGGACTGGCGCGAGCAGCTTTAGATTTGGCTCAAGATCTTCTTAAAAATAGCGGATTAGAGCTTAATTATAATAAAAATTACCACCAACTCAGTGCGTTGGAAAATGATCTTTATGAGCTGGAGGCCGATTGGGAATCGGCTCGATTACTTGTTCTCAAAGCGGCTTGGATGGCAGATAATCGTCTGCCAAATTCAATGAATGCATCTATGTCAAAAGCTAAGGCCGGTCGGATGGGTAATACTGTGGCTCTCAAGTGTGTCGAAATCTGCGGGCAATTGGGTTATAGCCAAAGTGAACTATTGGAAAAGTTTGCGCGTGACTCAAAGATTATTGATATCTATGAGGGCACCCAGCAAATCCAGCAATTGATTATTGCTCGCCAGCTGTTGGGTAAAAGCTCCAGCGAATTAAAATAGTGTTGATGCCTCAGCGGGGTTTTCTATCCCCTCGAGGCATGTGTTTCATGGGTCGATGCAGTGACAGTCTGTTTGTTCTGACACTGCGTAGTTAGTACTGAATTTTTCTGGAGAAGTGATTGTGAGTACCGAATTATTTAATCTTAATAAGAAAATCGCACTGGTCACCGGTGCTAGTCGTGGTATTGGCGAAGCGATAGCCAAGCTATTGGCGGAGCAGGGCGCTCACGTCATTGTGTCTAGCCG
>JBKEFB010000145.1:0-4754 GCA_046712405.1 Zhongshania sp.
TACCGGGGTATTTAATCATATTTAGCCCCGGCATGGGGGGTAAATCGCCGAGTGCAACTAAGGCTGCTAAATCTAACTCTCCCGCTTCTTTGAAACGCATCCAACCGGAGAAGTCTGGCGAGTCGGCTTGGCTATATGGCATGGCGCCCGTGCACATCCGCATATCAAAGTACTGCGTGAACGGCGGTGTCAAACCATCGATGTAAGGCATAGACTCCAAAGTGTCTGGCAGAGCTACGGAAGGTATGGTGGGGCCTGTTAAAGTAATCGATGATGGCCGGTCTTTACCAAATGCGGCGCTCACGGTAGTGGCTACTTCACCATTGCAGAGAATGTCACCTTGAATATGTGTAACAGAGCCGCCGACCCTCAATTCACGAAGAATAATACGGTGGTCTCCCACCGGTACAGGTCCTACAAACATAACCGAGAGTGACCGCAAGCGCCGATCTGTGGGCACAATGTTAAGCATGGCTTTTACTATCAAGGCTGTGCTTAATCCGCCAAAAGCGGTTCTACCCTGCAGCCAGGTTTCATCGATATAGGCGGTGTATTCGTTAGCGTGGTCTGATGCGCGAACACTGCTGAGTAGCGCCTTAAAATCGATCATTCTCCATCCTCAAATTATGCATAAAAAATAACATGGCACCGGTAGTGTCATGTTATTAAGTATCGCCAATAAGCCATAAATAATACTAGGGGCTATTCGGGCCAGCTGAAATCCGCGTAATCTGCGCGGATATCTTTTTTGCTGAGTTTACCGGTGGCAGTGTGGGGTAAAGAGTTTACAAAAAGGCACTCCTCTGGAATCCACCATTTAGACACTTTATTATCAAACCAGGACAGCATGTCTTCACGGCTCAGGGTCTCGCCCTCTTGCAGTATCACTAGCAATAGTGGGCGTTCGCTCCATTTTGGATGTGGCATACCGACCACCGCTGCTTCAGCGACTTTGGGGTGATTGACGGCGCAATTTTCTAGTTCAATTGAGCTAATCCATTCACCACCAGATTTTATAACATCCTTCACCCGGTCGGTGATTTGCATATAGCCGTATTCGTCCATGCAGGCAACATCGCCAGTTTCAAACCAGCCATCATCATCTAGCGTTTGTCCGTCGTAGCGGTAATACTCATTGATTATCCATGGGCCACGAACCTTAATCGCGCCCGCGCTTTTGCCATCCCATGGCAGCGGGTTATTGTCGGCATCGACTACTTTTACTTCTACGCCAAAGACCGGACGGCCTTGCTTCAAGCGTTTTTTATCGTATTCTTCTGGGGAAAGATTTGCGACTGGTGGTGGCACATTGCCGTTGTAAGTGCCGAGTGGGTTCATTTCTGTCATGCCCCACCCCTGCTGCACGTCTACGCCATATTTTTCGCGAAATACATCTAAAATGTAAAACGGACAGGCCGCGCCACCGACCGTAACCCGGTTGAGGCTTTCTATGGTTTTTCCAGATTTCTTTAGGTAATCCAATAAAGTCAACCACACTGTTGGTACCCCGGCTGACGCAGTGACCTTCTCTTCATTGATCAGGGTGCACAAGGTCTCACCACAGCCCATTTTGGCGCCCGGCATAACCAGTTTTGTGCCGGTCATTGGCGCGGCGTATACCAAGCCCCAGCCATTGACATGGAACATAGGCACGATGGGAAGCGCGACGTCTTTAACGGATAATCCCATAACGTCAGGTGCGATAATCGCATAGCAATGCAGCAAGGTAGAGCGATGGGTGTACATGACGCCTTTGGGATTGCCTGTTGTTCCAGAGGTGTAACATAGTGCGGATGGCGTGTTTTCATCTAGCTCTGGCCACTCGAACTCTTCGGTTTGCGCGGCGAGCAAGGCTTCATAGCAATATGCATTCGCAAGAGTGGTGTCTGGCATATGTGTCTCGTCAGTCATTATCACAAAGCCCTTAACGTCGGGCATCATATCCTGTAAAGACTCGAGTAGTGGCACCATGGTCAAATCTAGGAAAACCCACTTGTCGCGACCGTGATTAACAATGTATTCAATTTGCTCGGGGAATAAGCGCGGATTAACGGTGTGGCATATCATGCCGCTGCAAGATACTGCGTAGTAAATCTCTAAGTGGCGGTAGTCGTTCCATGCGAATGTAGCAATGGTGTCGCCCTGCTCTAAGCCAAGTGTGTCGAGTACGTTTGCCAACTGCCTTACTCGAGCAAAGGCATCGCGGTAGGTATATCTGTGGCGAGGATTGTCGGCAGTCACAGATACCACTTCAACGGAGCCATTAATTTGCTCCGCGTGTTTCATTATTGAGGTGATTGTGAGCTGAGTGTTCATCATCGGGGTCATTTTTATTTGCCTTTATTAATAATGGGGAAATATGGCTCGGCAGTTGTGCTACATTTTATGTCAGCAAAAAATAAATTTAACATCAATTTTATATAACCGCGCCTAATATTGACAATACAACCATCGCACAATACTACGATTAGGCATATCTGCTAATTGAATGTAGTGTGCAAATAACATCAATAAATCAGTCCTGAATATCAGCTAGTAGCATCTTTTACATAATGCGAAACCTTGCGATCTGGCAATGGACCCGCGGGCGGGTTATTAATCTAGGCAGATTAATAACCGCTTTCGCTTGTTTCTTATCTGCAGGTGATCAAAATCAACATCACTGTCGTATAGTAAAACGCATGCTGTATATGTGTGATTGATGGATATCGCGTTATAAGATAGCCGCAATCTAGATTACTTGCTGTGTGAGTCGCTTGATAACGAAGTATTGCTCAAACGTCCGAATTGACAAGCCTAGCTCTGAGCCGTTTTCAACGCCACCCCGGTGATGCGGCTATTATTGCAGTCGGTATTTTGCTAAAGGCAGTGTCCAAAGCGTTGTCAGCGAATTTCACTTCGATGACAAAATCATTCATATGATTTCAGCGACCAATGAAACTTGCGATGCGCTGGTCCAAGTGAATGTTTAGCTTCTCATCATAATGTGGATGACGTTGTTTCGCAGTAGCCGATAATTATTCTGTGTAGGGTAATGACTTACTTTAACCCCGGCAATATTGCTGGAATAGCCTATCATTTTTTAGCACAGAGACGCCAAGCTCATTCACCGTTGTTGAAGATGATGAGTATGAAACGCCTCATTTTTTTCTGTGTAAGGAGGTTGGTTTGCTGAGGCCACGATGCTAATAGAATCACCGCCTGGCACTGCGCTGGCAGACGACTCTGCAAATTGGGCCGCAGGCAGATTTGCTATTTTTCTTCGATGGCACGGAGTTTAGATGCCGGTTGTATTAATGCAATTGGCAACGAAGTATCGGTATTTACATATTGGAATTTAAATACAAATCCTTTAATACTCTGCTTTTCAATACAGGACTTATGGCGTCTTCATATTCTCTTCGCCCCAAAATGCTTTCATGGCAATAACTTTGTTATTTTCATTAAAGGTGAACTGATCTATGACGTCGATGCGTATCTCACCATTACCAGGGTTGAGTTCAACCACAAATGGAAACACCGCGTGATTTGCTGCAATTCTCACTGGACCATCGAGCCGAGCAGAAATGCCCGCACTAAAAGCGACTTCATAGAATTGTATAATAGCGGCCTTGCCGCTCAGGGGTTCAGAGCCGACGGGATCTTCAACCGTGGCGTCGTCAGCATACAAATCGGAAATAGCCGCCATATCGTGATCAGTTAGGGCGCGCATATACTGTTCTACCATAGCTAATTTTGGGTTTTTGCTCACTTTAATTGCTCCATTTCACCGACAAATTTATTATATAGTGATTGTAACGCGGGAATTCACTTAGGAATATGCCGATTTTGTTAATAAAAATCGTCTACAACAACGCTAAACTTCTACGCTGAGGCTTGCGTAAAGTTTGATTTGCGCGGCAGGCCTGCATTCAGTGGGTTTGCGGTGTAACATACTAACGTCCACCTAGACTTTGAGATGCGGTATTCAATGTTAATTATAAAACCTCTTCGCAACGGCAAATCTAAAGGCGGGGTAATCGTCGCCCTGATTTTGTCTTTTTTCAGTCTCTCGGTATTTGCCGACAGCGCGCTCACCGCCCTGGAACCAAATAAAACTCACAAAATGGCCATTCGCGATATGGTCGAGCAACTTAATAGTCGCCACTATGTAAAGCTGTCTTTGAACGACGATCTTTCGGGCAAGTTATTGGACGCGTTTCTGGATGACTTAGATCGTAATCGCTTGTTTTTACTTAGCAGCGATATCGCCGATTTTCAAAAATATCGCACGAAACTAGACGATGAGCTGAATAAATCTAATGTTAGCACGGGTTTTATTATCTTTAATCGCTACCGTGAACGTATGATTTCCCGGATGGAAAATACGATAGATACCTTGCCTGCACAGATCGCGACAATGGATTTTAGTGTCAAAGAAGATATTGAACTTGATCGCAGTAAAGCGACTTGGCCGGCCAATGAGGCTGAAGCCGATGAAGTCTGGCGCAAGCAAATTAAAAATCGCGTTCTCGGCCTGCGACTTGCAGATAAAGACGATGAAGGCATCATTGAGCTACTCAGCAAGCGCTTTAAAAATCAAATTAAACGTATGACACAGCTCGAAGCGGAAGATGCATTTCAAATTTACGTCAATGCGTTTGCCTCGCTTTATGATCCTCACACCGATTATTTCTCGCCACGTATTTCTGAGAACTTCCAGATTAATATGAGCCTCAAGCTGGAAGGTATTGGCGCCGTTTTACAGATGGAAG
>JBKEFB010000146.1:0-4742 GCA_046712405.1 Zhongshania sp.
CCTCGTAGGCGTCGGACTAAATCTTTAGAGTCATCTCTGGGAAGAAGCGGATACCAGATTGCATACACGCCTTTTGGGAACCGGCGCTGGCTATCTTTTAAGGCGCTAATCACCTTGCGGTAGTCGTTTTTATCTTCGTATGGCGGATCGATTAATATCAATGCGCGTTTGCTCGGTGGCGGTAGTAAACCCTTCAAGCCGGTAAAGCCATCGGTATCGTAAATGCGGGCACGATCTTTAAAGCGTTTACTTAAGTTTTGGTGATCGTTGGGATGTAGTTCAAATAACTGGGCCTTGTCTTGGTCGCGGAGCATGGCGAGCGCAATCGCAGGCGAACCAGGATAGCCCGCAGCCTGATTGGCGCAGCACGCATCAATGATTTCTAAGTATCGTTTGAGTGGAACCGGAAGCTCGCTATCGGCCTTGCGCAGTTTAGCAATGCCGGTTTCAAACTCACGGTTTTGAGCGCTGAAGGTGCTGGCAAAGTGATAAAAGCCAGCCCCAGCGTGGGTGTCTATATAAGACAGAGCGGTGGGCTTTTGAATAAGATAGTCGAGGATAAGTACCTCGACTATGTGCTTTAACACATCGGCGTGATTGCCGGCGTGAAAACCGTGGCGATAACTAAGCATTGCCGGCTATTCCGATGTTGGCGCTGAGTGGTCTCAGCGCTGGTGATAGTTAACGCATAGCGCAACTTCGTTGGCAGCGCCTAAAATAACGGGAACGCGTTGGTGGATATGTTCTGGTTGAATATCGAGAATTTTACCGTCTGGAGTCCAAATTTCGCCGCCAGCCTGCTCTACCAAAAAGCCCATTGGGTTAGCTTCATACATCAGGCGCAGCTTACCGGCTTGCTCAGGCTTACGACTGTCCCAAGGGTAAGTGAACACGCCGCCGCGACATAAAATTCGGTGTACGTCTGCGACCATTGCGGCTACCCAGCGCATATTAAAGTCCTTGCCACGCGGCCCATCTTTACCCGTAATTAGATCGGCGATATAAGTCTGCATTGGCGCGAGCCAATGGCGCTGATTAGACATATTGATCGCGAATTCTTCGGCGTCAGCAGGAATATTAACCTCAGATTCGGTAAGCAGGTAGCTGCCAGTATCTTGATCCAAGGTAAACATTACCACGCCATTGCCCGTGCTTAGCACCAACATCACAGAGGGTCCATAAAGCACATAGCCAGCTGCACTTTGATTGCGACCCGGTTGCAGGAAATCTTGCTCAGTCACCGCAACGTCGCCAGTGTGTGGCAGCACTGAAAAAATAGTGCCGACCATACTATTGATGTCGATATTTGATGAGCCGTCTAATGGATCAAATGTGATTAAGAAGTTGCCGGTGGTGTGGCAGGATACGACGTTAGCTTCTTCTTCAGAGGCAAGACCACGCACAGCGGGTAGGGCAGCAAGTGCGTCTTTGATCATATCATTAGCAATAACGTCTAACTTCTTTTGATCTTCGCCCTGCACGTTTTCTGCGCCGGCAGCACCAAGAATACCAGCGAGGGCACCTTTGGCCAGAACTTTGCTAATATCTGCGCTGACTTCAGCTAAGCCGATAATGATAGATTGGAGCTCGACTGCCACGGAGGCGTCCGTTAAATACTGGGGCAGGGCGATTCTGCTCATGTAATAAAAATTCCGGTTTGCGGGATAATAGCCCGCTATTATGTCATTCAGCCGGGCGATAAGACAGGCGAACTGCAGCAGGTGTTGAGAAATAGAGCCGAGAATTTCACAAATTATCGGCTAGTGGCCTATTGTTAAAGTGCTACTTTCAACAATGATAAGGAGGTCATTATGAAATCTCGGCTGATTGTATTGATATGCTGCATGGGTATATTTACTGACGTTCATGCAGCGAGCTGGGAAGCCTGCCGCGCGAAAAAAATCGAAGTAGTACGCCTTGAGCAAGCCCTTGGTGATGGTAAAAAGTTAAATGGCTATGCAAGCGGCGCTGCGATGAAAAAGGCCCGCCGAGCAAAGGAAGATTGGATCTGGAAAAATTGCCGATACTACTCAAGCCGTTTGAGAAATATAGAACGGGACATGATGTGATGGTGGCGTGATTCCTTCCATCGATAATGCTTACAGCTTACAGCTTAGAGCGAGATTCGATCAATCCTAGTCTGATACTTTTGAAATTTGCTGCAGATGCCAAGACCCTATGGTCCTATCGGGTATCCAGATGAGCGCAGCGGATATCTTTGCGTTTATTGCGTTTGTTTGTCATCGTTAAGAGGCTATGTTCCCTGAGTAGTCGGCTATTATTTGAGGAAAGTTTGATGAGATTTTTGACCTTATTACTCGTCACTATGTTTACGAGTTCTTTTTTAAATGCGGCGATTGTTGAACAGACGCTCACCTTACCTAATGAGCTTGGAACTGCGGAGATGTATCACGATACTACAGCGACTAAACCGGCTCCTGCTGTGGTGGTGGTTCATGAATGGTGGGGATTGAATGATTACGCGCGTAAGCGTGCGCATCAGCTAGCCAAGTTGGGTTATACGGCTATAGCGGTAGATATGTACGGTACGGGTAAGTCGACTAGCCATCCGAAAGATGCAATGTCATTTATGAATGCGGCGCTCGCCGAGCCAGAAAAAATGAATGCGCGCTTTGACGCGGCATTGGGGATTTTGCGTAAGCAGCCATCGACCGACAGCAGCAAATTATTTGCGATTGGCTATTGTTTCGGTGGTGCGGTGGTCTTAAATCAAGCCCGTCGCGGACTTGATCTTGCCGGTGTGGCTAGTTTTCACGGCCCATTGGGTACCGAAACGAAAGTAGAGCCAGGCACCATTAAGGCCAAGGTATTAGTTGCTACTGGCGCCGCAGATGCGATGGTACCCGTAAAGCAGGTGGCGGGTTTTGTTGAAGAAATGACCGCTGCCAGTGTAGATTTTGAGTTGCTGAGTTTTCCCGGCGTGATGCACAGTTTTACAAACCCCGGTTCAACCGCGCTCGGTAAAAAATACGATATGCCACTGGCGTATGATGTTCACGCAGACCAAGTGAGTTGGGCAGCGTTGATGACTATGTTGGCGCAGTGATCGCTTCGCCCTGATGTTTGAATCACTCAGACAACAGGGCGGGAATTGCATCTTGTCTCTGTCTTTTTAGTTTTGTTTTTTAATTGCTACGGTAATTGGAATGACCGAAGCGATATATGACTCGGTGCTACCGAGTACCAAAAAGCGCCATTCGTGTTAAAGGAGTATACGGCGGCCTTTTTTGTGTCTTGTGTAATAAATGTCATCATTTTGTCAGAATCGGGGTGATATATTCATTCCATTATCGACGCCGAGCGAAGGCAGGAGAACAGAACAACATAGCCACAGTCGGCTAGGTCGTCACATATTATGTATAGCTTACAGATTCGAACACGCCGAGCGACGGCTATTGTCGCCCTATGCTTGGCCATGATCGCTTGCGGCGATAATTCGGCCAACGTAAACACAGCACTTCCGTTGGATTCTGACGGAGACAAGGTTTTGGATTCCACTGATAACTGCTCCACACTAGCAAACAGTGATCAGGCAGATCTCGACCAAGATGGTATAGGTGATGCTTGCGATGATCTAGATAATGGCGACGACGATGCGGATGGCGTCGAGAACCACAAAGATAATTGTCCTGCCACGCTCAACTCAGACCAGCTTGATAGCAATAAAGATGGTGCGGGTGACGCCTGTGATCCAGTAATACCGGCCCCGGCATCCTGCCCCAATAACCCAGATAGCGCTGATGCTCTCTTCTGTCACTTCACCCAGTACATCAACTCATAGGTCCCTGCCACGATGATTCGAACTGCCAAACAAACTGGGCTGGTAATTCTGTTACTGATTATGTCTGCTGAGGCCTTCTCGGCCGGCATGACCTCGCATGCCATGATGGGCGATCGCGCGCGCTTTCACTTACCCCCCGGACATCTGCTCATTCCCCTGCTCGAAGCTCATCGTCCCGCCCTGATTGCAGGCGCCATGTTTCCAGATGGCGGCTATTTCACCGGTAGCGGCTTTCCGGGTGATGGCGATCTTGCCGAAACGGCCCACTGGGATGGCTTCACCAATGCCCTTGCCGGCGTTGCTCACGACGCAGGCTGTGGCGAGCTAAAAGCAGATGCCTGGGATGTATTGCCTGTACTCGGTGGCACTGTCGATTGGTTGACGAATGAGTTGGGTCGCGAGGCGGCCGCCATCCCACTCCGCTACGGAGAAAGCTGTGGCTACCTGGTGGCCTTCCTGATGGGCATTGCCGCTCACGGCATGGGTGACGAAGTCTGGGACGCATTGTTTGAGCCAACCGTGTACCAACGCAATGAAATGCAGAAATCCTCCCCCGGCTATACGCTTGATGCCGTGCCCCCGGGCTCGGACCCTTCCGTTGGCACCGCCATACGAGAAGCCCTTGGCGACGATGCATTCAACGCACTGGCGGGAGGCTTCGAAGTCATTAACGGCGTCGAATATGCCATGGATGTAATTGCCATCCGCGATGAATTTGCCTGGGAAGAAGTGCCAGCACTTGTTTTTCCACCTATGGATTATCTGGTCGAAGCTTTCAAACGTATTGGAAAGAACGATTTTGACGAACTGGCCGTGCAGCGCGCGGCCTTAGGCGCCAGACTGGTGGTAGCCGCAGAACGCGTAAGCGCTGCCCTGGATTATGTCCGTGTCCGCGAGCAAATGCCCTATTCAGTGCATAATCATGTCCGCGGTTCAGGTG
>JBKEFB010000147.1:0-4683 GCA_046712405.1 Zhongshania sp.
GGTGAATCGGTATCGTAATCACCACGGCAATTGCCGCCGTGGGTGACTAATAAACGGCGATTCCACTGGGACTGAGGTTGCACCGGCGTCCACTCTTCTCCGAGTTTTTGTAGGGTAAAAATCGTGTACTGATCCCGCGCTTGATAGCCAAGCTCCTGACGCACAATAAACGGCAGAGTTTCGTCGGTATCGGTAGTGGTCATCGCCACATCGTCTGGCGGGGTTTCCGGGTCGTAGGGCTGCAAACCAGGGCTTAATGGGTTGGTCGATTTATACAGCCACGTGTACTCCACCGGCTGATTACAATCCTCATCAACGGCAGTATCTTGGCACTTCCAAGGCTGAATATGGGGGCCTGTAAAGACCGGCCCACCCGAGGGATGATTCACCACAGTAATGTCATTGCCAATATTGATACTGAGGGTGTTGTCACCCACTGCCAAACCGTCAACCACACCCAATAAACGCAGCGGATCATCTGCCGTCGCTTGCAAAACGCTGGTGACATCGCTGCCATTGCGCAGTAATACCAACTCGCCCGCCGCTGCGGCATCATCTAAAATCACTTCCACCAACACGTCGCCTGCCGACACCAAGTCAGGTCGGTTCGACAACACCCTCAACTGCGCCGTGTCTTCCACGATGACAACTGGGCCTGGGCTTGGCGCGCTGGGACTATTACCGCCGCATCCGACCAAGGCCAATGCAAAAAGAATGGTTATTGTTTTTCTATTCACTGCTAATACCCTCCGCTCGCACGCAGGCGAACTGTTGTACTAAACAAAATCACTACAATACTTTATAGCGAAAATGTGCAGTGTCAACTTACATAGTGTTAAAGAAGTACAGAGCGAGAAAGAAAAACAGGCGGGGTTCATAGCTTTAAGCGCAAAGAGCTGATTATTCAAGGGATTGGAATAACGAGGCACTTTTATAACGGCGCTTAACGAAGCTCACAGACAAGGACCATCTCTAAGCGGTAGCCACAATCTTGTTTTTTGATGAGATTGATAAGGCGTTCTAATTAATGATGATCTGGCGCTGTATTATTAGTTAGCGCAACGTTGTGCCCCGCCAGTCAATGTATTAGTAAATGACCGCCGATACGGCAATGCTGGGCTGGGGATGGTGACGCTTTGCGTTGTTTACTCAATACAAAATAACGGGCCTCTCATGATGAGAGGCCCGTTATTGGTTGTAGCCTGTGCGTTTTGGGGCGAGCTTTAAGCAGCCTGCCCTTCCTCAGCGCTTGCTGATACTACGGGCTCATCTACGATTTGCCGGATAAGGTAGTCAAAGGCACCCAGCGCCGCTGTTGCGCCGCTACCGACGGCAACTACTATTTGCTTGAAAGGCACGGTAGTAACATCACCGGCCGCAAATACGCCGGGTATCGATGTTTCTCCGCGGGCGTTAATTTCAATTTCACCGCGGGGTGTTAATGCCACACTGCCTTTCAAAAACTCGGTATTGGGTATCAAGCCGATCTGCACAAATATACCCGCTAGGGTGACGCTCTTCGCGTCGCCGGTTTTGCGATCTGTATACTGCAAACCGGTAACACGCTCGCCGTCGCCGAGCACTTCTGTGGTTAGGGCGCTGGTGATAATTTCGATATTTTTCATCGTCCGCGCTTTGCGTTGCAATATGTCGTCTGCACGCAATTTGCTGTCGAATTCCAGCACCGTGACGTGTTCGGCTATGCCGGCAAGGTCAATTGCCGCCTCTATACCTGAATTGCCACCACCAATTACCGCTACGGATTTACCTTTAAACAAGGGGCCGTCGCAATGCGGGCAGTAGGCCACACCTTTGCCGCGGTATTCCTGCTCGCCGGGCACATTCATTTCTCTCCAGCGAGCGCCGGTAGCTAGCAGCACCGAGCGACTGCGCAATACAGCGCCGCCTTCTACACTGACTTCTATGCTGCCGTCTTCTGCCACGTTCAGTGCAGATGCGTTGTGACCACGCATAATATCAACATCGTAGGCGCCAATGTGAGCTTCTAGGTTGGCGACTAATATTGGGCCCTCTGTTTCAGTTAATGAAATAAAGTTTTCAATGCTGACGGTGTCTAATAATTGACCGCCAAATTTGTCGGCCAACACGCCGGTGCGAATACCTTTACGCGCGGCATAAATGGCCGCCGATGCGCCAGCTGGACCACCGCCCACGATAAGCATATCAAACACGCCTTTCTCATCGAGTTTTTTAAGGCTGCGTGCACCGGCATTTTTGTCAATTTTTTTCAATATATCGGCCAAGGTAATTCGACCTTGTGAAAACTGCTGACCATTCATAAACACAGTGGGAACCGCCATGACTTTGCGATCATCTACTTCCTGCTGGAACAGTGAACCGTCAATCATTTCATTACTGATTTGCGGGTTAATCGCCGCCATCATATTCAGTGCCTGAACAACTTCGGGACAGGTCTGGCAGCTCAATGAAATATAGGTCTCGAAGTGATATTCGCCGTCGAGATTACGGACTTGCTCTATTAAGTCTTTATCGATTTTCATTGGGTGGCCGCCGCTGTGTAAAACAGCTAATACCAATGAAGTAAATTCGTGGCCAAGCGGTACACCAGCAAAACGCATTTCTGTGCCAGTTGCTACCGAGCGCACGCCCATAGCCGGACGGCGCGCGCCGGTGTCTTCGCCCTGAATAACAGACACTAGGGTAGATAGCGCTGATACGTCGCTCATTAAGGTTTCAAGTTCCCGAGATTTATCTTGGTCATCGAGATAGGCGACCAGCTCTACCGGCGTTTTTAAATTTTGGAGGTAGGCCTCCAGCTGGGTTTTCATTTTCGCATCTAACATGGTGGCTCCCGCAAATTTTGAAATTAGGTTTAAAGCTTTTACTCTAAAAAAGGCCCCGTTACCGGGGCCAACAGGGGTATTAAATTTTACCGACTAGATCTAGTGAAGGTGACAATGTCGCCTCACCGGGCTGCCATGCCGCTGGGCATACTTCGCCATCATGTTCAGCAACGTATTGAGCAGCCTGTACTTTACGCACTAGCTCTTTAGCTGAGCGGCCAATGCCAAGGTCATGCAGTTCAGCAACTTTGATTTCACCCTCTGGGTTAATCACGAAGGTGCCGCGCAATGCCAAACCGTCTTCTTCGATCATCACGCCGAAGTTGCGTGCAATCTTGCCAGTTGGATCACCAATCATGGGGTATTGGATCTTGGCGATGGTTTCGGATGTGTCATGCCACGCTTTGTGGGTAAAGTGGGTATCGGTTGATACTGAATACACTTCAACGCCCATGTCTTGCAGCTGTGGGTAGAAATCTGCCATGTCACCTAATTCAGTAGGGCACACAAAGGTGAAATCAGCAGGGTAGAACACAAGAACTGACCACTTACCGAGCAGATCGGTATCACTTACGTCAACAAAGTCGCCGTTGTGATAAGCCGTCGCTTTAAAGGGCTGCACTTTTGTGTTGATGATGGTTGGAAACATATTGTCACTCCTGACGTTTTAGTAAAAGTAAGATGATTTGGCTTAAACTCGAGAGTTATACTACTTAAGGGCAACACTCATATCTAATTGATCGTTATTATGATATTGATAGGTTTAGCCAATGACAGGCGGAAAATACCGTGATTAAGATTCGTGATCTTCAATATTTTGACGCTGTTGCCGAGCACGGTCATTTTGGCCGGGCCGCCGACGCCTGCTTTGTTAGTCAGCCCACGCTGAGCGGCCAAATCATGAAACTAGAAGATCAGCTGGGGCTCAGTCTTTTTGAACGCCACCGCAAAAAGGTCATGCTGACCCCAGCGGGGGAAGCGCTGCTGGTGAGCGCGCGGCAAGTGTTGCGCTCGGCTGAAAATTTTGAAGACACTGCTAAAACCTTGTCCGACCCTTTAAGCGGCGATCTGCATCTTGGCTTAATACCCACAATTGCGCCGTATTTGCTGCCACACATTATGGCCAAGCTGAGCGCCGCACTGCCCAATATCAATTTCTTTCTGCACGAGAATCAAACCGATGTGCTGTTAGAACAATTAGACGAAGGCAAGCTCGATGTGTTGATTGTGAGCTGGCTAGATACTATGGAGAATGTGGAGCGCTATACCCTGTTTGATGAGCCACTGGTATTAGCCTCAACTATTAACCACCCCTTGGCACAACGTGACTCCCTGACATTAAAAGACTTAAACGGCCAGTGGGTGCTGACACTTGAAGACGGCCACTGCTTGCGCGACGAAGCCCTGGGCTATTGTTTCGCTGCTGGCGCAAAGGAGGATTCTCGATTTCAGGCAACGAGCTTAGAGACTTTGCGCTATATGGTTGCCAGCGGCATGGGAATCACCCTGATACCCGAACTGGCAATAAAAGAAGTGGAACACGGGCTGCGGTACACACACTTTGACGCGCCAGTGCCAAGCCGGGAAATTTGTTTACTGGTACGACCCAATTATTCACGCATGGAATGCGTGCGGGCCATGGTAGCTTCCGTTAGAACCTCAATGGCCGACTACATAAAATAGCACGGGCATCTAAATAGCCCGTGCTGGCTGCGTTTAGTCTAGAAAGGGAATACTGCCCAGATAATCTAGCTTGCCGATGTCTACCCCGTTGTGGCGAAGTATTGAATAGGCAGTGGCGACATGGAAATAAAGATTGGGGATGACAAAATTAACCGCGAAGGCACTGCCCAGCATT
>JBKEFB010000148.1:0-4653 GCA_046712405.1 Zhongshania sp.
ACGCCGCGGTAAATTTCCGTGAAGGTCGCAGCATGCTAGTGCCCTATATGCGTTTCTCACTAGTATCGGACGACAGCAATGCCGTCGATCTAGATCATGTGTATTTAGGGCCCACACCAAATATTAGTTTGTCGATGAACTCGATGAAAATGTGTCTCGACAAGCACGGTATTCGTCCCGTAAGTGGCATTGAATACTGTCAAATTCCCTACCGTCAAAACTGATTTTTACAAAGTGTTTAGCGGGTATTCTCGCCCAGTATGAAGTCGGCACATCGCTCACCTATAAGCACGGTAGTCGCATGGGTGTTTCCTGATATTATAGTGGGCATAATGGAGGCATCTGCAATCCGGAGCCCTTCTATACCATGCACTTTTAAGCGATCGTCAACCACGGCCATGTCATCGCTGCCCATTTTGCAGGTACCGACAGGGTGGTATACCGACTCGCCGGTATTGCGAATAAATTCAAGAATGTCTTCATCGCTTTGGGTGTCAGGCCCAGGTAGCAGTTCCTCTCTACGATGTTCATCAAAGACCGGGGCTTCAAAAATACTGCGGGTTTTGCGTACCGCCGCAATCATTTTTTGACGATCATCCTCGTCGGCAAGATAGTTGTGTAGCAGGGCGGGTGCATCTTGGGGTTGGTTGCTGCGAATATGCACGCTACCGCGACTTTTAGGTCGCAAATAACACACGGTTGCGGTCGTACCGGGCACCGTTATCATCTTACCGTTGTCGTCTTGCGTCCCGGCTGCCGGGGTAAAGTGAATTTGCGCATCTGCGCGCTGCTCGGCGCTATCAGTTTTGAAGAAAACGCCGACCTGTGAGGCGGGATGTACCAGCATGCCTTTGCGTTTAAAGGCCAGTTTTGCAAAAGTCGCTATCATTGCCAATGGCCGTGAATCTTCATAGAACGTTTTTAGACCGACAAACGAGCGCTGGATATTTACGGTGAGGTGGTCCTGCAGATTTTCGCCGACACCCCTCAATGCGGTGTGAACCTTGATGCTGTGTTGCAGCAATACCGCTGGGTTGCCGACACCCGACAGCTCTAATAATTGGGGTGAGTTAATGGTTCCGCCACACAAGATAATTTCGCCACGGCAGCGAATGGTATAGTGTTTACCCTTGTGGATATAACGCAGCGCGGTCGCACGGTTGCCTTGGAACTCTATTCTGCTTGCTAGAGCATTGATGATGACCTTGAGGTTGGGTCTGTCCATCGCTGGCTTCAGGTGGGTCTTAGCAGTACTTTGGCGCAGACCATTGCGGATGTTCACTTGATAGAATCCCGCGCCCTCCTGATTTTCTCCGTTGAAATCGGTGTTTGCAGGGATACCGGATTCAGTAGCAGCCTGAATATACATATCGGCCAAAGCGTATTTGTCGCTTACGTCATCAACCCAGAGCTGACCGTCGTGACCATGATAATCACTGCTACCGCTAGTATTATGTTCACAGCGTTTGAATATGGGGAGTAGGTCGTCGTAGCTCCAGTTGCGATTGCCAAGCGCTGCCCAGTGATCGTAATCCTCTCGCTGGCCGCGAATATACACCATACCATTGATTGAGCTAGAGCCACCCAGCAGTTTGCCGCGTGGCTGGTCGATACGCCGGTTGTTCATGTAGGGCTCGGGCTGGCTTTGGTAACACCAGCTAAATTGTGGGTTCTTCATAGTAAATGCGAAGCCCAGTGGGATATGTACCATGGGATGGCTATCTTTACCGCCAGCTTCGAGCAGCAGAACGCTGTGTTTGCCGCTAGCGGAAAGACGGTTAGCTAGGGCGCAGCCGGCAGATCCCGCGCCGACAATAATGTAATCATAATGAGTGAGCATACTTGGTTTCCGCGTTGCCCCGCTTAGACGCTAGGAGTTTATGCGACGGGGACATTATTATATTCATTAACATACGATTACGCGATGCTCGATGTAAGTTATAATTTTGTAACCTTTTCCTATTGCCATTGCGGTGGCAGTAGGTCAGTCCATGCAAAGCGACTGAGAAGATCTGAAAAGTGCGCATCGATTGGGGCATTGATACATATTTCAATGCCACTTACCGGATGTTGAAAGATTTGTTGTGCGGCGTGTAACAGTAGCCTAGGGCATTGAAGGTGCTCTGCAAAGTAGCGATTATGACGACCTCGGCCGTATTTGGCGTCGCCAATAATGGGGTGGGACAGATGCTTTAAATGGCGACGTAACTGATGGCGTCTGCCGGTCTGCGGCTGCAATTCTAAAAGCGAATAGCGAGACTGGGGATAGCTTTCAATCTCGACATCCAGTTGGTATTGGCCTAATAATCGGAAGTCGGTGACGGCGGATTGTTTCGCTGCTACTTTGCTTTTGGCGATGCGCCGGTCAGTAATTTCTGTCAACTCGTAGTCGATGTGCCCCGCTGCGGGGCAATGGCCGCGCACGACTGCAAGATAGGACTTTTTAATTTGCTGATTGCTAAAGGTGTGTCCGAGTTCGCTTGCCACGGCGGCAGTCAGGCCGAATAGCAAAACACCGGACGTGGGCTTGTCTAGGCGATGAGCTGGATAAACATACTGGCCAATTTGGTCGCGGAGTATCTGAATAGCAAAACGGGTTTCGTGGCGATCAATGGGGCTGCGGTGTACTAATAGGCCGCTAGGCTTGTTAATCGCGATGATATATTTGTCCTGATACAGGATGTTTAGCTTTTCAGCGGTCTTTACCACTTGCTCGAAATCTGGCATTTAGCTACTAGTCCTAGATGAAGACTTTGTCATATTTACATTCATACCTTGTTAGAGAATTACCGCTGATGTTAGATTCCCGCTTATAGGCGCAGTTGGCCTAATTAGTGAGAGATCACTTTATTGGAGAGTTCGCGTGGCAAATAAGTACCAGTGTAAAACCGTCGACATGACATTTTTTGATACCGCGCCGTTTCGCTATGTTGCCGAAGTGGAAGTAAAAGTTAGTGCGGCAGACGTATTTGCATCTTTCGAGAATGCTGACGACTGGCCGCGTTGGGCGATGCCTATTCAGAAAGTGGAGTGGACGGCGCCTAAACCTTTTGGTATTGGTACCACACGCACGGTCAGTATGGTCGGCGGCCTCGTGGGATATGAGGAGTTTATCGCGTGGGAGTACGGACGGGAAATGGCTTTTTGTTTTACTCATGGAAGTAAGGACAATATTGAGTCGTTTGCAGAGCGCTATGAGGTCGATGCACTCGGTGAGGATTCCTGTCGCGTACGCTGGACAATGGCGATGAAGCCCAAAGGCGTCAGTAAGTATTTTTTGCCGGTATTCAGCCCGGTGATGCACGTAGGCGTGAAAGCAATGCTGCGTAGATTTGCGCGTTTAGTTGAAGGCCGCCGCTGTTTCTAACGGCCCTCGCGGCTAGACAGTCTAGCTCCTACTCTTCGCTATCTCTTCCTCTAACATTGCGATAATAGTATTAATATCGTCTGCCGACAGTCTACCCTGCTTTAGGTAGCGAATTTTACCCTCATAGTCCACCAAGATAAACGCCACGGTTCCTTGTTCCAATTGCCACGCGGCAAGACCATGACCTTCCGCGTCCGCCACAAGTACCGCCTCTGGGTGCTCGCGTTTGTTCTTGCCTAGCTCGCTGCTAACCAGTCCCGAGGTGCCCCATAGCGCATCATCTAGATTAATAATACTGATTGACTGGAAGCTGTCGGGCTCATAGTTCGCTTTGTTGAGACGTTCTTTGAGCGGCGCAATAATCGAGTCGGCGGACATTCTGGCGGCGACGTGAAAAACCAAGGCGGGTGTGCCTTTACTTATTTGCGCGGTTGACCAAGGTTGATGGTGTATTTTGTCGTTAGCCAATATCAGCTCACCTTTTGATGGAACCTCAAAGTTTGGCAGCGTGCCGTTAACTTCGATGGCGCTGCAAAAAGCCGATGCGCCTATAATTGCTAGGCTTAATACAGTATTTTTAATATTACTCATGGAGTAAGGACCTTATTTATTAGTGTTGGAAAATCCGGATCAGAATACCACAGGCTTTAAGACCTAAAGATGACGCTTAGTTCATATTACTTGCCCATGTATGTGGGTGTAGAGTTTACTACTTGCAGGTTAACGCACACTTAATACGGGCGTGGTCATTATAATTTTTTTGTTCCAAAAGGCTAGCCGATGAGTGCTGAATAGACAGGGGTCAGAGACCATCTTGGCCGCGATACAGCCGAAATGTAGTTTTACTGGTCATGCTCGCGACACTTTGCAAACTTTGGCCTGCGACGGTCAAAGTGAGTCTTTCAATCATTCAAGTAGCTACCCCTGATTTTAGCTGGTTGTCTTTTTAGTACGCCGGATTATATCGTTTTAGGCGAGCTTTTTTTTGAATTTTTAACTCGGTGGACGCAGTTTATCGCCGCAGTGGCGGCAGAAGTCAGAGTCTTTTTCATGGCCAAATTTCTTACAACTATCGCATTGCTTATTACTAATATTACGTTGGCTTTCTTGTATTAACTCGGCACTTAAAATGCCGGTAGGAATAGCGATAATGGCATAGCTGGTGATCATAGCCATAGCGGCGACTAGCTGGCCCAGTGGGGTGCGCGGGGCGATGTCGCCGTAACCTACGGTGGTTACTGTGACAATGGCCCAATACATACTGCGCGGCAAGCTCGTGAAGCCGT
>JBKEFB010000149.1:0-4322 GCA_046712405.1 Zhongshania sp.
TGGCCGAAAAAGGCGTGACTGTTGATATCGTCGATGTGAAGCCGGATAACCTGCCGGAAGAGGTCGCCGAATTAAATCCCTATAACTCCTTGCCGACTCTGGTGGATCGCGACTTGGCCTTGTATGAGTCCAAGGTGATGATGGAGTATCTTGATGAGCGGTTTCCGCACCCACCGTTACTGCCGGTTTATCCGGTTGCTCGCGGTGAGAGTCGTCAATATATCTACCGGATTGAGCGCGATTGGTGTCGCTTAGTTGATGAGTTGCTTGCAGGAACGAATCAGAAAAATGCTGATAAAGCGCGGAAAGAGTTGCGTGATAGCCTGTTGACTGTGGCGCCGATTTTTTCTGAAAAGCCATATTTCATGAGCGAAGAATTTACTTTGGTCGATTGCTGTTTAGCGCCTATATTGTGGCGTTTACCGGAATTGGGTGTGGTTATTCCTCAAACTCGTCAGTCAAAGCCTTTGTTTGACTATATGGACCGTTTATTTGAGCGTCCAGCTTTTCAGGAAAGTTTGACAGAGAAAGAGCGTGAACAACGTAGTGAGGCGTCAGTAGCTTAAGCCGCTGGTTGAGAACTGTATGGCAATGACTTCTAGTCGTCCCTATATGATCAGAGCAATTTACGAGTGGGTGGTGGAGAATAACTGCACACCCTATATTTTAGTGGATGCTATGCGTGAAGGTGTTTTTGTGCCTCAGCAGTATGTGCAAGATGGTCAGATTGTTCTGAATATAGCTCCATCTGCGGTAATGGGGCTGAATGTTGGCAATGACATTGTGAGCTTCAATGGCCGCTTTGGTGGTATTTCTCAAGAGGTCAGTGCGCCTATCGGTGCAGTGCTGGGTGTTTATGCCAAAGAGAATGGCCAGGGCATGTTGTTTGATGCTGAAGAGCCGACTCCGCCGCCTTCAAATACTCGACCATCGGCTACATTGAGTAAGTTGCCGTCTAGGCCTAAGCCCAGCCTCAAAGTAGTTAAATAACTACCTCGAGGCTTGATAGATGTTGCTGCAGGCCTGCTAAAACCTAGTAGTACTCAAATATTCTTACGACCTTTTGGACACCGCTGGTTTCACTCACTATTGTGGCGGCGGTGTCAGATTCTGCTTTAGAAACCAAGCCCATTAAATATACGATTCCGTTTTCAGTAACGACTTTGATCTTCGAGGCATCCAGTTGCTCGTTAAGGGATAGTCGACTCTTTACTTTAGTGCTTATCCAGGTGTCATTGCTGCGGGCTAAAATGCTGACACGGGCGCCTGTTGCTAATTCGTTGTGGACCTTGCGAACCTTCTTGATGTCTGTGGCTACCTTGCCTGCGCGCTGCCGTAAGCGGTCGTTGGGCACGTTACCGGTTAGTAAAATGATGCCGTTGTGGCTGGTCGCGCTGATGCGCGATGACTTCAGCGCGGGATCGGTTTGGTTAATGTTAACGAGAACCTTGGTTTCAATAATTTCATCATCAACATAGCTGCCTAGACTGCGGCTTCCTGGGTCATTAGCGATAGGCTCGTCGGTGGTTGCAGTAATAATCTGAGTGCATGCGCTTACCGCAATGGTAAGTGTTGCAGTGAGGCCGAGTCGTATAAAGATGTTCATTCGTGAGGTGTTCCAAATAGTTGAGTGTCTATTAATTCGCAAATGCTGTGGACTGCGACGAGCTGCATTTCAATGGCGCGGGCGCGGTCTTCCACCGGAAAGGTTAGCTCGATGTCGTCGGGTAAAAGTAATGCGCTGGCATCACCGCCTTTCATATTGCTTAGCGAAATAACCCGCATATTACGCTCATGTGCTGCTTGTATGGCCCTGAGGGTTGCAGATGCGCCGCCGCCGTTGTAGCAAAGTACTAGGCAGTCCCCGGCTTGGCCTAAAGCACGTATTTGATTTGCATAAATATCGTTGTAGCTCGAATCTGCGGCGATGGCGTTGGCAGCGTCTGAACTAAGCACCATTGCCGGTAGGGCAGGCCTCTCGTGCTGAAAGCTATTGAGTAAATTGGTCGCTAAGTGGTGGGCTATAAGCCCGCTGTTGCCTTCGCCGCAGCAAATAATTTTATGCTCCTGCAACATGCTGGCCACCAGGCACTCGCTAGCTTGAGCAATACCTTCGCCAAGAGCCTCCATGGTGTACATGCAGCTCTCTATGTGGCGGTGAAATAGATCTATAACTTGCTCTGAATAGTCCACGGTAATTTTATTTTCTACTCCTGAAAAGCGTTTGTTAGCCAATTAAAACGAAATTTACCACTTTCGTCCTTGCCCACTTCAATGACATCAAAGCGGCAGGGCAGTTCAGCGTATTCACCTCGGCTAAGGAAATGTCGCGCAGTAAGGATTATGCGCTGTTGTTTTTTGTAGTTCACGGTTTCCGCTGGGCTACCGAATACAGTGCTTTGTCGATAGCGCACTTCTACAAAGATTAAGTGGCTTTCTGACATTGCAATAATATCAATTTCACCAAAGCGGCTTCGGTAATTTTGGTGAAGAATTTTTAGGTTGTGATCTTTTAGCAGCCGGCGTGCGCCGTGCTCGGCCTGAGCGCCAGCCTGCGAGCTTCGCAGGCGTTTAAAAATCATTTTCCGGATCTTGACTCGCTGCTCGTACTGGATTCACTACGGCGATTCCGTCTTGGATTTCTGCCAAGGCAAGCTCGCGCTCTATTTGACCGAGTTCGTTGAGAGTGAGCGTTCCGGTTTCACCGAAGACTTGACCGCTCGCCCCTTTTTTTAATTGCTTTAGGCGCAGGTGAAGTCTGAAGCTGTCTACGCCCAGCGCGTACATTCGCTGGTAAGCTTGACTTGATGGTATGCCGGCACTGATATCTTTGCGGATTGCAGATTTGTCGTCGAATATCCACGGTATATCTATAAAGCGGACGCCGTTAATATCCTGATCTGTTTTGGGTGAGTTACTACCTGGGTAGATATGTGAGGTTGCGTAAACGGGGATATCGCCCGCGTAGTGATAGGCAAGTAGCGGTTTTATCGCTCGACCTTCATTTGGTCGCGCAAGCAGGAAAATAAAATCAATATCCGAGCGCCGATAAGGTTCGTAATCGGGTCTTAGGCCAATAATTTGTTGTAAGCGCTGCAAGCGTCGCTGGCTTTTATCTATCTGTAAGGTATTTTTTATCTGCTGAGAATAATTATTTTTGGTGGCATCGAAGGTTTGGGTCGCGACAATTTTGCCATTTAAATCTTGCCAGCGCTGTGAAAATGCGACGGCGACCTTTTGGCCCCAGGAGCCTTCTGGAGTAAGAATAAGTGCGCGCTTATAGCCTTTGCTCATAGCAATATTTGCTATTTGTTCGGCCTCGTCTTCTGGGTTGAGTCCAAATTGGTAGAGGCCGTTGGGGAAGCGATCGCCATTAATCCGGTTTAGCGCAAGTGTTGGCACGTTCATTGAGATGGGGTGTCTTGCGGCTAGTATGCTCAGCTTTTCTTTTTCTAGGGGGCCGATAACCAGCTTGTTACCGCTGTCTAATGCTTGTTTATATAGAGTGTTAATGTCGGCGGCATTGCTGTCGTACTGATTGATTTTGGGTACGCTGCCACCCTGATTGAGGGTTTCATAGTATGCGGCGAAAAAGCCGTCGCGGATGGCTTTCCCGTAGGCGGCGAGGCGACCTGTCACTGGGAGAATGAGGGCGACCTGATCGGGGCGCTCGACGATTAAATCATTGAGTCTGTCGAGTCCGCCGGGAAGTGCATTGCGGGCGGGGTGTTCGCGCCAGTTGCGCAGCCAGGCGTCTCGTTGCTGCACCTGCGCGTCGATATTGTTTTGATTGTCTTTGGCGATAGAGGCGAGTTCGAGCCAGCCGATATAGTCTCTATTGCTAGCGCTGTTGATATTATCGATAAGCACGGCTTTCGGGATTTGCATCAGTGATGCCCATATGGATTCTCGATTTGCACTATGCTGGCCGGGGTTGAGTAATGGATCAATAAAGATGCGTTCGCGCGCGGCGGAAAGATAGTCATCCTCGATCTCAAACAGCGACGCTCTAAGCTGACTGTACTGCAGTTGTCTGTAGACTGTGGTCTCTAGGGCCGCGTTTTCTATCAGTGGATCAGAAAGCTCCATAAGTGCCTGGCCAAACTCAGCGTGACCGCGGGCGACTCGTGCGCGGATAATTGCCAAACGAAGAGCTTGGTCTGCACTGAGCTCTGGTACTATCAGGTCACCAACTACGTCGTCAGCGCGGGCTAGCTCACCTTCACGCAATAATACCTCCGCTGCCCGTAATAGTAGTTCAGTAGATTCTTCTGCGCCCATTGTTTTGGCGTCAATAAGCCACTGTGTAACATTCGCCGCCG
>JBKEFB010000150.1:0-3186 GCA_046712405.1 Zhongshania sp.
CGGCGGTGAGCATAATAGCAGTGCCGTGGGCATCGTCTGCGCATAAATAGATACAGTCGTTGCCGCGTAATTTCTGGTAACGCACCCAAATGTCGGTCTGGATTGATTCCAGTAAATGACCGAGATGAAGTGGGCCGTTGGCATAGGGCAGGGCACTGGTGACCAGAATCTTGCGCGACATGGGTGTCCTTGTTTAAACGTTAATGGCTGCGACTGTCTGTAGCGCCGCCTAGATGAATTCAGAGGCGCAATACTATAGCGTTTTTGGCTCTCCAGCGCATCCGTCTCGGCGTTGTTCGATGTGGGTGTGGCGGGTATACTCGCCAGCTAATTAAATATTCATCACACGCAGGGAAATAATATGACCGTAGAGCTGGAATCCAGAATTCGCGAACAGCTGATGGCGACAATACTGCCCGGTTTGTCTTCGCCGCTGGCGGAGCTTGCGGATATCGTCTCTTTGACTATTGGCGACGGTCTGGTCGACGCCGTTATTCAGCTGGGGTTTCCGGCTAAGAGTGCGCAGCAGCGATACCAACATCATCTTGATAAAGAGCTCAAGAAATTAGATGGTGTAGACGCTGCCGCAGTGCAGGTCACGTGGAAAGTGGCGCCTTATGCTGCGCAGCAAAACATAAAGAGTATGGAGAATATTCGCAATATTATTGCGATAGCTTCCGGTAAAGGCGGGGTGGGAAAGTCCACAACGTCGGTTAATTTAGCCTTGGCTTTGGCTGCTGAAGGCGCCCGAGTTGGTTTGCTAGATGCCGATATTTATGGCCCCAGCGTGCAAATGATGTTGGGCGTCCCCGAGGGGCAGCGTCCAAAGCAGTATGGAACGCATTATTTGTTGCCCATAGAGGCTTATGGTGTGCAGTCAATGTCGATGGGCTATCTGATTACGGCAGATACCCCAATGGTATGGCGCGGACCAATGGCAACGGGTGCCTTGCAGCAGTTATTGAATCAGACGTATTGGCAGGATCTTGATTATTTGATTATTGATATGCCGCCGGGTACGGGCGATATTCAGCTAACGCTCTCGCAAAAAGTACCGGTGTCTGGTGCCGTCATCGTGACGACGCCGCAGGATATTGCGCTACTTGATGCCCAGAAGGGCATTGAAATGTTCCGTAAAGTGTCGGTGCCGGTACTTGGTGTCATTGAAAATATGGCAGTGCATATTTGCGGTGAGTGTGGCCATCAAGAGCATGTATTTGGCGAGGGTGGTGGTGATCGTATTGCGACGACCTACGGCGTGCCGCTGCTGGGCGCGCTGCCACTGTCAATGCAAATTCGCCAACAATCGGATTGTGGCAAGCCCGTTTTGGCAGCAGATCCCGATGGTGATGCCGCCATGCTATATCGGCAGGTCGCGATTGGCATGACCGCCGAGTTGGCGAAGCGCCAGCGGGCGCAGAGTAACGCTTTCCCAAATATTTCGATTAGCGACGATTAATTGTCGCAATTGTGTTTTGTAAATTTGATATAAATAAGTAGCAAGAGGGAGCGTAATGAGTATTAAGGCCGACAAGTGGATTCGTCGTATGGCTGAGAATGAGGGCATGATTGATCCCTTTGAACCAGGCCAAGTGCGTACCCGCGACGACACTAAAATTATTTCCTATGGTACGTCCAGCTATGGTTATGATGTGCGCTGTGCAAATGAATTTAAGGTCTTTACTAATATCTATTCGGCGACCGTGGATCCCAAGGCGTTCGACGAGAAAAGCTTTGTAGATATCACTGCCGATTACTGCATTATTCCGCCAAACTCTTTTGCTCTAGCGCGCACTGTTGAATATTTTCGTATTCCGCGTAGCGTATTAACAATGTGCTTGGGTAAATCAACCTACGCGCGCTGCGGTATAATTGTCAATGTTACGCCGTTGGAGCCTGAGTGGGAAGGTCATGTGACCTTGGAATTTTCAAATACTACCACCTTGCCCGCTAAGATTTATGCTAATGAAGGCGTGGCGCAGATGCTGTTCTTTGAATCTGATGAGGTTTGCGAGGTTAGCTATAAAGATCGGGGCGGGAAGTATCAGGGCCAGACTGGGGTGACCCTCCCAAAAACCTAGCTCGCTGCTCGACAAGTGCTTGCCTCAGTTTTATATGCTGAGACCCTTAACGGCAGCGCCGTTAAGGGTAGCTTTAATTAGCTCCAGAGAATAAATCTCGTCATCCTCTCGCTGCTCCAATCTCACAATTAAGTAGTTCCAATCTTTCGCTAACCAAACGATGGTTTCGCTGCTGCTGCCGGGTCGCGAGCGCAGTAGTTTGACTGTGCGTAATTTACCGGCGGGGCTGCCGATAGTTTCTTCACCTATCTTTTTGATAGTATAGGTTTTATGTTTGCCGCGATTCACCACGGTTTGGCTTATTTCTCCGTTGAGTCGATCATACATCAAGGCTTCGCGCATCTTAAGTTGCGCGCCGAGCTGGTCAAAGGTGTCTGCACTAATTTTAGAAGACCAGGGTTTGCGATATTTCCTGTCGGCGGCGGACTGTGTGGTCCAGTTGAAATCAATACTTTGGTCTTGTCGGCTACTCATATTATTTGAGTACTCGTAGTGCAGGGGTCGCAAGCCGTCATCGCTATCTTCAATGACACTCTTTTCACTTACCCTTATAAATACCAGTTTTGCATGTTGTGATAGCAGCCAGTTATTATTCTGCTTGCGTAGACTTCGTGTTGCGATGGTGGTGAGGCTATTGCTACTGATTTTATATTCAGCTTGATAGGGTAGAATTTTTTCTTCTTTTACAGCTTGAGTTGATATCGGCGCAACGGGAGTTAGCATCTCGGGGTTGGTATTTGAGCTAGCACTAATGCCTCCACCGCTTGCTAATGCAAGGCTCGGTATAATGTAAAATAGAAATGCGAGCAACCTAATTCTGCTGAAAAAGCACGCCACTTTCGGGTAGGTTCTTATCATCGAGTACCGCCTTTGAATTCTGCAAGCTCAAGCGTCCTTCAGCAAACCACTGTGCCGCTAAAGGGTAGATTTTATGTTCCTTAAACAATACGCGCTCGGCAAGCGAAGCCGCATCATCACCATCAAATATCGGTATTTTTGCCTGAATGATTGGCGGGCCGCCATCTAACTCTTCGGTGACAAAATGTACCGTTGCGCCGGCTTCGGTATCGCCAGCATCCAGTGCGCGGCGATGAGTGTGCAGGCC
>JBKEFB010000151.1:0-3176 GCA_046712405.1 Zhongshania sp.
AATGATTTAGCGCGGGCGATTTCTTCTTTAGTAAGACTAAGGTCCCCGCTTTTTATATGTGCCCATTCTTTTTCAACCTCGGCTTTAAATGCCTCAGCGCCCATGGCGCGGACTAATATTTTAATCCGAGCCTTAAACTTGTTGTCGCGACGCCCCAGCTGGTTGTACACACGCAATATGGCTTCTAGGTATGTTAACAAGTGTTCTGCTTCGAGTTCCTCATAAATAAGACTGCCGATCACTGGCGTTCGGCCTAGGCCGCCGCCAACAAACACTTTAAAGGTGGTATCGCCCTTGTCATTGTGAGCGATTTGCAAGCCGATATCGTGCATCATGATTGCAGCCCGATCGGATTCTGAGCCGCAGACCGCAATTTTAAATTTACGCGGCAAAAAGGCGAACTCGGGATGGAAGGTCGACCACTGGCGAATAATTTCGCAGTAGGGTCGGGCGTCTTCAATTTCGTCCACGGCAACGCCGGAAAACTGATCAGCAGTGGTGTTGCGAATGCAGTTGCCGCTGGTTTGAACGGCATGCATTTCAACTTCAAGTAATTCAGCCAGAATATCGGGTACTTCTTCTAGTTTTGGCCAGTTCAGCTGTATGTTTTGCCGAGTACTGATGTGCGCGTAACCTTTGTCATACTTGCGGCTTATATCCGCGAGCTTGCGCAACTGCGGGGCATTTAAGGTGCCGTACGGGACGGCTATTCGCATCATGGGTGCTAGGCGCTGCACATACAGGCCGTTTTGTAGGCGCAGTGGCAAGAATTGCTCTTCCGTAATTTTGCCGTCGAGGAAGCGCTGGGTTTGATCGCGAAACTGCGCGACTCGCTGACTGACAATCTGACGGTCAAAGTGGTCGTAAGTGTACATAGAAACCTTTTTCTTAAGAGTTTTGGCGGGCAAAATCGTGATTCTGCTGCGCGCAGGTAAAAACCGGTATAGAGTCTACGCTCAATACCGTAAGAGTTCACGTTCTATGATGGTAATGACTAAGCTTTTAAAGCGCTAACTGATTTTGTGAGTAATGCTTATACGCCATTTCGATAAAGGTAGCGCCGCGTCTAGCATCTGTATAGATAGTTGCTTTAGATTGTTATGGAACCGTATTTTACGCACTCATAAGCCCTTAACCATATTGCCACCATGAATTAATGCTAACCCAGTATTGATTTCTTGCTACAATGGTCGCGAATTACACGCCGAACCCCGGCGTTTTTAACTCGTATTATGAGGCCCTATGTCTGATCAATCCCAAGAAGAGCGTGATGATAATTTTGCCGATGTTTGCGCTACGGTTGCTATTTTTGCCTTAGTTGTCGGTACTGTGTTTTATTGGTTGAGCGGTATGCCGAGCTAGCACGCTGCGAATGTAAATAAAAAAAGCCGCTTTAGCGGCTTTTTTTACGGTTTCACAAATAGTTAAATCAAATTATTTCAAAACAATTTGCACCACAGTAAATACGCTTGCGATAAAGAGGCCAACAAAGATAATCGCAGTGATGACATAGTTTCGAAATTTTCCATGAGTGAAGTCGCGCTCACGGTTCTTGCTGCTCTGCACACCAAATGCCGCTGACATGACGCTACCAATCACAGCTATGAGGTTGGGCTTTTTTGCTTTGTCTTCAGGTTGTTCCATTGCTTGGCCCTTTTCAATAACCGAGTCGGTTGGCGCTCAAGATGAACGCGGCGACTAGGGGTCGTAATCCAGGCTGGGTGATAACCAGCGCTCCATGACCTTCATTTCCATACCTTTGCGTTGAGCTATCGATGTAACTTGATCCTTACCAATACGGCCGACCGCAAAATAACGCGATTCGGGATGTGAATAATAAAACCCGCTCACGGCTGCGGCAGGGTGCATTGCAAGGTGCTCGGTTAATATAATTCCCGTCTCGTTAGTGGCATCTAACAATTTAAACAGTGTTGATTTTTCAGTGTGGTCTGGGCAGGCGGGGTAGCCTGGCGCCGGACGAATACCCCGATAACTTTCTTTAATAAGTTGGGTATTACTCAGTTCTTCATCTGGCGCATAGTGCCAGAATTCTTTGCGTACCCGACGATGTAAGGTCTCCGCAAAGGACTCTGCTAAACGATCTGCCAAGGCTTTCACCATAATGGAGTTGTAATCGTCGTTGGCTTTCTCATACTCTGCGGCAAGTTTGTCAGCGCCTAAACCTGTAGTCACAGCAAATCCACCAACATAGTCGTTAACACCACTGTCTTGAGGTGCAATATAATCAGCCAAGCTAACTTGGGGCTTATCGTCTGGCTTTTGAGCTTGCTGGCGAAGGTGATGAAGCATGCCAAGTTGCGCTCCAGTGTCTGGGTCTAATACGGCGATATCATCACTACCTGAGCGATGGGCCGGCCAGAAACCAATAACGCCATTGGCCTGCAGTAGCTTGTCGCCTATTAGGTGATCAAGCATCTTTTGGGCATCATCAAATAGACTGCGAGCCGCTTCACCAACAACTTCATCTTGTAAAATTTTGGGATATTTGCCCGCCAGTCCCCAGGTTATAAAGAAGGGGGTCCAGTCTATAGTGTCTCTCAATTCTTCCAGCGGGTAACTGGTGAAAGTGCGCGTACCAAGGAAAGTGGGTGTTGGCGGAGTATACTTATCCCAGTCCCATTGGTAGCCAATATCGCACGCAGCCTCGTAAGTATGCAGCCGTTTTTTGCCCTTGTTACCTTCCCTGCGCGCACGTACGCGTTCGTACTCGTCTTTTCTCTCAGCCACGAAACCAGCCTTAAGATCTTGGCTTATAAGCTGAGTTGCAACCGCAACACTGCGCGAGGCGTCCGGCACATAAACTACGGCGTCATTTTTGTACTTGGGCTCAATCTTAACCGCGGTATGGGCCTTAGATGTGGTTGCCCCGCCAATCATCAGCGGGATAGTAAAACCGAGCCGTTCCATTTCACTGGCGACGTTTACCATTTCGTCTAGCGACGGAGTAATTAGCCCGCTCAAACCAATAATATCAACATTTTCACGTTTTGCGGCTTCCAGTATTTTGTCGCAGGACACCATTACGCCAAGGTCGATAACTTCAAAGTTATTGCATTGCAGCACCACGCCGACGATATTCTTACCGATATCGTGAACATCGCCTTTTACTGTTGCCATTAGCACTTTGCCGTTGGCTTTTGCGCCGGCGCCTTTGC